>CAIPUA010000177.1 GCA_903868115.1 uncultured Holophagaceae bacterium | reverse complement strand
GATCGAGCCAGCGGGTAGGTTGCTTGAGGTTTCCAGTGATGGGAATCCCAGAGGAATGGCGTCACACGACAGAATCCGGCTTACCGGTCCACCACGGCCCCCGAAAAGGGGCCGTGCTGTTTTTCAGCGAGTGACCAAGCAACCATTGGCCGCCATCCCTTAACCTGGAGAGATGCGACGACCTAACCCTCGGCATGCGGTCCTCTTTGTGACAGCCCTCGCCTTTCATGTAGACACCCTACTCTACTGCCTCCTGGTGCCACTGCTGCCGCGCTATGCCCGCGAATTGCACCTGAGCCAGCACCAGGTCGGCGTCCTCTTTTGGAGTTATGCGCTTGCCCTGCTTGTGGCCACTTTTCCCGTAGCACGACTTACGGATCGGTGGGGACGCAAGGCTCCGATGCTCTGGGGCCTCCTCGGTTTAGCCTTCACGACGCTGGCCTTTGCCTACAGTCGCACCTACTGGGTGCTTCTTGTCGCTCGTGTCCTCCAGGGCGTGGCAGGTGCCGCCACCTGGGTTCCGGGGATGGCGCTCATCGCCGATCACTTTCCTAAGGAGGAACGTGGGCGGGCTATGGGAATCGTTTTTGCGGGGGCCAATCTCGGGTTGCTGATCGGGCCGCCGCTTGGGGGCGTTCTGGACCACTACCTGGGGCCCATGGCGCCCTTCCATTTGGGAATTTGTCTCGTGGTAATGGACACACTGGGCCGGATATTCCTGCTGAAAGACGTCGAACCGATTCGTGAACCTCCAATTCCTTGGCGAGTCCTCCTGCGCAATCGTGTCGTCCTTGTTTTTGCGGGGGCCATGGCACTAGGAGCGGGGTTTTGGACCCTGATGGAATCCGCTCTTCCCATGGATTTCGCTCGACGCCTTGGGCTTGGCCCTCGGGGCATCGGGGTGCTTTTCGGGGGCGCCGCACTTGCACACGCATTGAGCAGCCCATGGATGGGACGCCTTTCCGACCGCATCGGACGGATCCGAGTGCTCAGAGTAGGACTGGCGGTTTCCGCGATCCTCCTCCCGCTGCCTGTGCTCCTGGAGACCCAGTGGGCAGTGGCGTTGTCTATGGCTGCCCTTGGCCTCAATGTGAGTTTCCTGATCAGTCCATGCAGTCCCGCAGTGGCTGATCAGGTTGAGCGCCTGGACAGCCAGAGTTTCGCCTCCGGTTTTTCGATCCTGAATCTGGCTTATTCGGTCGGGATGATCCTGGGACCTTTGGTCGGTGGTTTCCTCATCGAGATGCTCGGGCTTCGCGGGGCCCTTGGCTTTCTGGGGCTGAGTTTCGCGGCCTACATTACGACAACGAGGGGCCTCAGGGTTTGATGGCCCTGTAGATCCACCGCTCTGACTCAGGGAGGAAGGGGCCCCCTTCCAGATCGCCAAAGACCTGATCGAGGACTAGCCCCGCTCGGCGAAGGCAATCCAGCGTCTCCTCCGGCGAGGGAATCCAGATGTCGTGGCGGAACCGCTCGCCCTCCATGATCCGGTCCGTGAAGATGCGGCGGCGATCAGGGCTCCAGCGCACCCGCTCACGGTAGCCCTCCTCGGCGGTGAACCAGGCACTTCCGGCTCCTTCAACTGACTCCTCAAGATAGATCCTTCCGATGAGGTCCAGAAGCAGCACTCCGCCGGCCTTCATTACTCGCGCAAACTCCGTTAATTGACGGAGATTTTCCGCATCTGTGGCGAAGTAGCCCCAGCTGGTGAATGCGCAAAAGACCCCTTCGGCGCAGCCGTCGCGGAAGGGCAGGGAACGCATGTCCAGTCGGGTGAGAGGGGCCGGAAATTCGGAGGCGTGACGAGCGAGGTTCAACGGACTCAAATCACCCCCGATCACACGGAGTCCTTGTTCTTCCAGCGCAGGCTGAAGGCGCCCCCAGCCACAGGGAAGATCCAGAACGAGACTTCCGGCTGGAAGCCCCAGCAGCGCCGCAAGGGCCACGCCCTCCTCGTTCGCTTCCAGTTCCTTGCTGCGATAAATCTGGAAGTAGAGCGGGTGATCGAAGTCTCGTTTGAACCATTCCATGGCGGGAAGTGTCCCACAGAATTATGCATACCCACTGCCTCACCCTTCGCAACGGCGCCTTCCTTCGCTACTCTGGGAGACCACATCCGGAGTCCTTGGGTGGACTCCCCCGCGCACGAGGGCGCCATGAGCGATGCTCCGACGAAGAAAAAATATTCGGTCTTTCTGCCCAGGACCGCCTTCCCCATGAAGGCGGATCTGCCCCAGCGCGAGCCGAGGCGGCTCGAGCGATGGAAGGGCGAGAAGCTTTACGAGCGCATCGAGGCCCACCGCCGCGCGGACAATGCCGCGGGCAAGGGCAAGGGGCGCCGCATTCTCCATGATGGTCCACCCTATGCGAACGGGGCCATCCACATCGGCCACGCACTCAACAAGATTCTCAAGGACATCGTCGTCAAGTCCCTCTGGCTGGATGGCTACGAGTCTCCCTATGTGCCCGGCTGGGACTGCCATGGCTTGCCGATCGAGCATGCGGTTGAAAAGGATCTAGGTCCCAAGCGACGGGAAATGCCCCGTAGCGAGTTCCTTTCCAAGTGTCGCGCCTATGCCGCGAAATGGATCGACACGCAGCGCACGGGCTTTCAACGCCTCGGTGTGCTGGGCGCCTGGGACGAACCCTACATCACGATGGAGCCCAAGTACGAGGCGATGGTGGTGCGCCTGCTGGGTCAACTTTTCGAGAGTGGTGCGGTACGACGCAAGCTGAAGGTCGTTCACTGGAGCTACGGTGCGCGAACCGCTCTGGCTGAGGCCGAGGTGGAATACGCCGACAAGACGAGTCCAGCCATCACAGTGGCCTTTCCCGTGCCGGAGGCCGAGGCTAAGCGTCTCGAGCTGCCCATGCCGCTCTATCTTCCCATCTGGACCACCACCCCCTGGACGTTGCCGAGCAATCTGGCGATCGCCATGCACCCGGATATGGAATATGCGGTGGTCAAGGCGAAGGATCGCCACTATGTCGTTGCCGTGTCCTTGCTGGCAGATTTTCAAAAAAAACTCGATGTGGAAATGCACACTCGTGAGATCCGCAAGGGGCTCGCGTTCCAGAGCCTGAAGGCGCGCCACGCCTGGATTGACCGAGAATCTCCCGTGCTGCTCGCGGACTATGTGACAGCCGATACGGGCACGGGCCTAGTCCACACGGCACCGGATCACGGCGTGGACGACTTCAATCTCGCCCATCACCTGGGCCTCCTGCAACTCGTGGGTCCAGATGGACGCTTTGTCTCGGCGGTGAATGATTCCGATCTCGAGGCCAAGAACATTTTCGATACCAATCCCATCGTGGTGGAAAAGCTTCGGGCCATCGGCGCACTGCTGCACGAAGAAAAGTTGCAGCACAGTTATCCGCACTGCTGGCGGACCAAGACGCCGATCTTCTTTCGCGCTACGGAGCAGTGGTTTATCACAATGGATGACGAGCTCAACGGCAAGGGCAAGAGCCTGCGGGAGCTGGGACTCGAGGGCGTCGAGTCCACTACCTGGGTGCCGACCCAGGGCCGCAACCGTATCCACGCCATGATCAGCGGCCGTCCCGATTGGTGCATCTCGCGCCAGCGCAGCTGGGGCACGCCGATTACCGTGCTCCGCTGCACCGAATGTGGTGAGCCGCTGGTAAGTGCCGATGTCTTCGAGAAGGCCGCCGGAGTCATCGAAACTGCTGGAATCGAAGCCTGGTCTGAGCTGCCACTGGAGCAACTGAAGCCCACGGGTGCCGTCTGCGCGGCGTGTGGTGCCGCGAGCTTCCAGAAGGAGACGGACATCCTGGACGTGTGGATCGATTCCGGTGTTTCCGCCACGGTGGTTTGCCACACCAGTCCCGAACTGACCCCCGAGGATTACGGCCACTTCATCTACCTGGAAGGCTCCGACCAGCACCGGGGATGGTTCCACTCCAGCCTGCTCTTTAACCTGGCCGCCAGCGGCAAGAAGCCCTATGACACCGTGGTGACCCACGGCTTCGTGCTGGACGGCAAGGGACAGAAAATGTCCAAGTCCATGGGCAATGTCATCACACCAGAGGAGATCATGAAGACCCTGGGCGCTGACATATTGCGGCTCTGGGTGGCCAGCGTGGACTACAGCGAGGATGTGCGCATCTCCAAGGACATCCTGGATCGCAATGCGGACGCCTATCGGAAGATCCGCAACACCATGCGCTTCCTGCTCGGCGCGCTCGCCGACTTCGATCCCACCCGTGACGACGCCCCCGTGGATGCCTGGTCTCCACTGGACCGCTGGGTCTGGGACGCCTTCCTGCGCCTTGCCCGGGAGGTGCGCCAGGCCTATCTCGCCTACGACTTCCTGACGGCCACGCAGGCAATCCTCTCTTTTTGCCAACTGGAGCTCTCGGGGCGCTACTTCGAGATCATCAAGGACCGACTCTACTGTGACGACACCGACAGTCCTCGCCGTCGCGGGTGCCGAACCGTCTGTCGAAAACTGGCCGAGGGTCTGGCCGTTCTCATGGCGCCCGTGCTCAGTTTCACCGCCGACGAAATTTGGGAGCACATACCCCAATCCGAAGGCCATGTATTTGAACAGCGGTTCCTCGAAGGAAATGGACAGGAAGTGTCTAAAGACTGGACACGATTCTGGGAAATCCGGGAGGCCGTCCAGGCGGCCATGGAACCTCATCGTGCGGCCAAGCTGATTGGCACCAGTCTCGATGCGGAAGTGGTGGTCACGCTAAGCATCGCGGATCGGGCTCTGCTAACGAACCTTGGCGAATCCGTCGAGGAGCTCCTGGTCGTGTCCGGCCTTCGGATCTTGGACGGCGAAGAACTGGATGTCCAGGTGATGGCCCACGGTGGCACCAAGTGCCCCCGGTGCTGGAACCGCCTCGGTGGCTCGGGAGAGGGAGCGGATCTCGATCTCTGCCCCCGGTGCTGGACGGTCGTGAGTGCAGAGGGGACTGAATGAGCCGCCGCCTCTATTGGCTCCTGCTTCCCCTGCTGGCGCTGCTCCTGGACTGGGGCAGCAAACAGTGGATTTTGGCCCTTCTCAAGGACAAGGGATCACTACCTGTCATTCCCGGGTTCTTCCACCTGACCCTGGGCTTCAACTCCGGTGCGATCTTCGGCGTGCTAGCGACGGCGCCGATGCTTGTGCGGCATATCGTATTCGGAGTTGCGGGTCTCGGTGCCCTCGGTTACTTCGGCTACGAATTTCTCAAGGAGGCCACGCCCAATCTCCAGCGCTTTGCCCTCGGGCTGATCCTGGGCGGCGCGCTGGGAAACGGCCTCGATCGGATCGTCCACGGCGCCGTGGTGGACTTCCTCGATTTCATTTTCTTTGGGTGGCACTACTGGACCTTCAATATCGCCGACAGTTGCATCGTGTGCGGCGCGATCTTGATGGGGCTCTCCTTGGTCATCCACAAGCCGGAAACGAGCTAGAACAGCATTCTCGCGTTCTTTTCGAGGTCCCGTACCACTTGATGGACCCCGCGTACCTGTTCGACCATCCGGAGGAAATCCGAGGGCAGCAGGGCCTGGGGGCCATCGCTGAGCGCACGGTCGGGCTGGCAGTGGGTCTCCACCAGCAGGCCATCCGCGCCTGCGGCCACGGCGGCGCGCGCAGGGGATGACGAGGTCGCGGCGTCAGGCGGCGTGGCTGGGATTCGCCGTGATTGGCATGTGCGTGAGGGCCTTGGCAGCGGGGATGACACTCATATCCAGGGTGTTTCGCGCGCCGATCTGTACCAGATCCGCCACCCGCTCCACCTCGTCAAAGGTCTCGACCTCGGTGGCCTCGCTGACAAGGCCTAGGTCAAAGGCCTTCCGCGCTTCCTCCACCAACCTCAGGGCCTGCAGCCCCAGACCCTGAAAAGCGTATGGGTTGGTGCGGGGCTTGAAGGAGGATGAGCATCGTTTCACTCCAGAGTCATATTTTCATCTTCTGCCCGCGAAGGGGTAGGATTCTGCATGGATATCCTTGACTCTTCAGCATGCTTCCAAATCCTTCAGGTGAGATGAACGAGGTTCCCCATGAAACGCCTGCTCGCCGTGCTTCCCCTGTTTTTTTTGCTGGCCTGCCAGCGTCCCGAAGTGGAGGCCTTCAAGCGAAACCCTTCGCCCATCGTGGTTGCCTTCACCATTCCCGCGGAGGTCCCGACCGGGGCGGAGGTACAGAAGGAATACGCGGCCGCGCTTCGGGCCAAGCTCGCCACCCGCACCACCGTGGTTCCCGAGGGAGTGAAAGCGCCCGAGAATGCGGCTGAACTGAGGGTGGTGATCACCGAACTGGGGGGGCGGCGCGGCGAGCCCTCCCCGGCCACCGTAGGGGTCATCACGGGTGTGGCCATCGGGGCGCTCAGCGCCATGGCGGGACATCGGGATGCGGTCTTCGATGGCTTTTTCTGGGGGCTCTGGGCGGGCAGTCACGCCTCGGGCGCCCGCCGACACCATGAGGCCCGCCTGGGTTATCGGCCCCAGCAGATGGAGGCCCAGGTAGCCCTCTACCGTGCGGGCGATCCCGAACCCCTCAGCAGTTTCGCGGTGGAACCCTTCGAGATCATCAATGCCATGGATCCTCTCAGCAGGGCCGAAAAGGATGACGAGTTCCGCGTTCGCGAGGAAGAGGCCAAGGCCTTCGCTCGCGTGGTCGTTTTCAAGATCCAGGAGCGGTTCAACTGGATGCCCTTGCCCAAGCCCAGTTGGTACGGCGTCCAAGGAGGGACACCGAAGGAGGCCGACGGTCCTGCGGCCGAGGAGCAAAAACCGGCGAAACCGTCCACGGCTCCCGAACCTCCGCAACCTCCTGAAACCCCGGCAAAGGGTTGAGTGTGGAGGCCGCAACCTTCCGCTGTCCCTCCTGCGGTGCTGCCGTGGGCGAGGATGCCCTGCAGTGTCCCTACTGCCGTTCCCAACTGGCGACGGTCGCCTGTCCACGCTGCTTCGGGCTCGTGTCCTTGCGGGCCCGGAATTGCTCCCATTGCGGCGCCGAAATCCAGAGCCTGGAGGAAGCCCCCTCCAGCCTAGCTTGTCCGGAGTGCCGGATTCCGTTGGCGAGGAGCACAGTCGGGGCGCTCCAGTTGGAGCAGTGCCATCGCTGCGGGGGTCTGTGGCTGCCCCTCCATCTCTTCGAGCGCATCACGGCGGATCGCGAGGCGCGAGGCGAAGTGCTGGGAGCCCTGCCGGGAGCGGCGGCGAAAGGCGAGGTCTTTGAAGCGGCGGTGCGCTACCGGCCCTGTCCCCAGTGCGGGAATCTCATGAACCGTACCAACTATGGCCGCATTTCGGGCGTGATCCTGGATGCCTGCAAGCAGCATGGCCTCTGGTTCGATCAGGATGAGTTGCGCCGCGTGCTCGCTTTCATCGAGGCCGGGGGCCTGGATCGGTCCCGGGTGCGTCAGATCCAGGAACTGGATGACAAGAAGCGCCAGGCCGCCGTTTCGTTGCCCACGACCCCCGAATGGTCGGATATGCACGGGCGCCAGGGACCGGGGTTGCTGGATCTGCTGCGGACTGTGGAAAGGCTCATCAGGTAGCTCTCCTTCCATCACCTTCGATGTTTCTGGAAGAGCTCCCTGGAATCGATGGCCTGTAGCTGTTCGTTGTACTTCGGATTCCGCCCCTCGAAATTGACATAGTTGTAGGGCTGCCCCTGCCAGGAGTCGCCCGTGGTGAGGTTCTTGGTGCCCCAGCTATCGCTGTGGTAGGCGGCGCCGCCCTCCATGGAGGAGATCCAGTCCTGCTCACCTCGGATGTAGTTCGTCCGCTGATAGTCGATGTAGTCCGAACTCCGCTGCCGTTCGTCGTAGCGGGACATTTCTTCCTCCCTGCAAAGGGCTAGCCCACTTTGAACGCGGCGCGGCTGCCGCCAGGGCCGGGGATGACTTCGAGGCGGGCGGGGATGCGGGCCTTGACCTCCTCGAGGTGGGAGATGAGGCCCACGAGACGGCCGCCCTGCTTGAGTTCCTCGAGGGTCCGCAGGGCCAGGTCGAGGGCCTCCTGATCGAGGCTGCCGAACCCTTCGTCGATGAAGACCGTGTCGAGGCGGATACCGCCGGAATTGCGCTGGACCACATCGGAGAGGCCCAGAGCCAGGGCGAGGCTGGCCAGGAAACCCTCGCCGCCTGACAGGGTGCTCACCGCCCGAGGGCGGCCCGTGTGAGTATCGGTCACTTCGAGATCGAGGCCGCCCGCCCTGCGGAGATCACCCGCGCCAAGGGCGCGGCGCAGGGCGTAGCGCTGCTTGCTCATTTTGCGCAGTCGTTCACTCGCGGAGACCAGGACTTCGTCGAGGATGGCGCCCTGGACATAGCGCTCGAAGGAAATGCGTGAGCCTTCCTCGCCTTTGGCTGCACGGGTGAGTTTGCCAAGCACTCGGTAGCGGCGATCCAGCAGGGCGATCTCGCGGTCCTTCGCTTCCAGGGTCCGCTTCACCCGCTGGAAGCTGGCAAGTTCGCCTTGGACTTGGCCTAGTTCCTCTCCGGCCCTGGAGAGTCGCGTCTGGGCCGCCTCCACCGAGGTCTTGAGCGAAAGGAGGTCGGGCGTCAGGATGCCCAAGGCCTGTTCCTGGGCCCGGGTCAGACGGTCCTCTGCGGATTGGAGGGCCGCCGTGAAGCTCTCCAGTTCGCTGACCATGGTGGCCTGCTCCTCGGGAGTGCGCCGGGCCAGTTCGAAGTCTGAGCGGTCACGGAAGCGGGCCGCGGCAATGGCCTCGTCCAATTCGATTTCACAGCGGCTGGTCTCGGCTTGACCATCGTGCATCCGCTCCCGGTGGGCCTCCATGCGCGCTCCAGAGCCCTGCGCTTGCGCCTGAGCTGCATCGCGGGCGGTCCTGGCCTCCTGGAGTTCCCGTTCGGATCCGGCCAACTCGCGCTCGGCCTGTTCCCGACGAGTAGAGAGGGCGCCGGGTGCGCGCAGTTCCGAAAGCAGGCTCTCCTCGAGGAAGCGGACCTTGGCCTTAGCTTCCGTCTCCCGGGTGCGCAGTTCCTCGAGGCGCAGCAGGCTGGCGTCAAGGACTTGGTTCGTGGCGGTCTTCTTGTTCTCAGCGGCCGAGACATCGAGTTCCACGCTCGGGAGCCGCGTGGCGGAGGTTCGGCTGCGCTCGAGGTCGGTGCGCCGCTCGGCTTCCTGGGCCGCGAAGCGCTCGGCGGGTTGCTGGGCAAGGTCGCCCAGGGCGTCCAGGAGCCCATCGGTTCGGGCGCGCAGCCCTTCGTAGGCTATGAGGCGCTGGGTGGCGTTCTCCTGGGCTCTGGCCAGGGAAACCTCGGCCAGATCATCGCGGTCCCGGGCTGCCTGAATGGATTCCTCATCCGGAAGATCGGCTGCGCTCCGCGCGGGAAGGGGATGCTCTGTGCTGCCACAGACGGGGCAGGGCGCTCCCGATTCGAGGTGGCGCGCCAGGGATGCAGCCTGGGCTTCCTGGCGCCGCGCCAGGATTCGCTGCTGCGCCTCATGGGCGGTGCCCCGTTCATCCTTGGCGGCCCAGAGACTACCCTCGGCATCCTCCAGAGCCTCCTTGGCATCCTTGGCCTGCATCCAGTACCGCTCCAGCTCATCCCGCTGGCCCCGCTGTTTTTTGACGAGATAAAGTAGATGCTCCCGAGCCTCCGACTGGTCCGTTTCGGTCCTCAGTTCCTGGACCTGGACCTGGAGCCTGGACAGTTCCTGTCCAGCCAGTTCAGTTCGACGCCTGTGTTCGGAAACATCGTCCTCCAGGCGGCCTCGCTCCAGGGCGGAGGCCCGGACCTCCTTGCGGGATTCTTCGAGAGCCACGAGTTTGGGCTCGAGTTCCTTCAGTCGGGCGATGCTGCGCCGCAATTCCTCCCGCCGGATTTCCTGGCCATCGGCCTGGGCGAGCTTTTCCTCGGCGTCAACGAAGATCCTGGTCATGGCCCCTGCGACCTCGGCCAGGCGCCCTTCCTCCTCGCCCAGATCGCGGGTGCGGTCCTGGGCCTCCTGAAGTCGGCGGGCGGGCGGAAGGATGAACTCGGCACGAAGGGCCCGCTCCTGCTCCGTCCGGCGCACCTCCATGAGCTGAGCGCGGGATGCGAGTTCCTCTCGTTCGGCTTCGGCGGCCTGCAGTTCCTTCACCAGGACCGAGGCGCGCAGGCCCTCCTGGAGTGCGGCGGCGGCGGCGGCGGCGGCCTGGATGACCTTCTCCTGCTCGCCCTTGAGCAGAGTCCCGCGGCGTTCAGCTTCCCTGATGAGGCCGGGCAGTTCCTCCACGGAGTCCACGCCAACCTGTTCCAGAAGTTGCTGGGATTCGGCCAAGGTGGTGCGCATGGTTTCTTTGAGGCACTTCTCCTCGTCGGCCAGGGCCTGTGCTATGCGGGCGTAGCGTTCCGTCTGAAAGAGCACCTGGAGAATGGCCTGGCGTTCGGCGGAGCCCGCGAGCATGAATTCCTGGAAGCGACCCTGGGGCAGCAGTACCACCTGGCGGAACTGGCTGGCCTTGAATCCCATGAGCTCGATAACGCGGGCATCGACGGCAGTGGGCTTCTCGGTGGCGAGGGGCGTGGCCTCGCCTGCCTCCAGTTCCCACAGGTTGGCGATGTAGCTCTGTTTCTTCTGCCCGCCGCCGCGCTGTTTGGGGACCATCTGTTCCGGGCAGCGATCGACGCGATAGATGTGAGTTCCAAGCTGGAACTCGAAGCGCACCCTGGTTTCAAGTGTCGGGTCCGCGAAGTGGCTGCGCATATCCTTGGCTTCGCGCATGCCACCGCTGGTCTCGCCGTAGAGGGCGTAGCTCAGACCGTCCAGGAGGCTGGTCTTCCCGGCGCCCGTGGGGCCGTGGATGAGGAAGAAATCCTGGCCGCCGAGGTCGGCGAAATCCAGTTCCTGGCAGGCGGCGTAGGGACCGAAGGCCTGGAGGACGAGGCGGAGGGGCTTCACGCGGCGCCTCCTGCGCCGCGCCCTTCGGGCTTCGCCTTCGGCAAAGTGGCCCTTCGCTCCTGCTCCGGGCTCATGCCGCGCCTCCATCCAATGCACGGTCCGCTGGACCTTGCTCCCACTCGCTCCGCTCGCGGGGATGGAGCCTCCCTGCGCGGAACCCTGCGGGCTTCGCCTTCGGCAAAGTGGCGCTCCGCTCCTGCTCCGCGCTCATTCGGCGCTCCGATTCAGCAGGGCTTTTCCGGCCACTTCGCGGAAGACGATCAACTCCTCCTCGCTGAGATTCTCGCCCGTGCTTTCTTTGATGAAAGTCTGGAACAGGCTTTCAGGATCGAGGTTCCGGGGATCGGAGCGCAAGGGTTCGAAGTCAGGCGAGCTGCGTTCGAGACCTGTCTGGATCCCCAGGATGTTGGGATAGACCCGCCGCAGGCGAGCCATGGCATCGAGCACGGGGCCTGGGTCCGTGAGTTCCACGAACAGGTAGTCCTCCCGGTTGCCCGTGGCTTCGCGCAACAGATCCTCGAAGGCGCCGCGCAGTTTGCGGAGATCCCGCCGGGGCGCGAATGGCATGGGCTCAGTGTGTGCCTTGCCCTTGGCTGGCAACTCCACCAGCGTGATGGCCTTCAGGTGGGTGGCTTCGGACGCCGAATATTTGAGCAGACTGCCGGCGTAGCGGACATGGGCGAAACCCGCGTCCTGGGGGCTATGGAGATGGCCCAGGGCCGCGTAGTCGGCGGGTGCGAAGAGCTTCGCGTCCACCTCGCCGCTGCCCCCCACGGCGAGGCCCAGTTCTGATTCGGAGGAGAGGCCACCGGCCACGAAGGCGTGGGCGACGGCGATGAATCGCTTGGCCTGGGGATGGCGGCCCCAGGCTCGGGACAGCTGTGCGGTGAGGATATCGTGATGGGTGCGAATGCCTTCATCCCCCAAGGCGAACCGCGCGGTGGCGGGGTCGGCGTAGGGCATCAAGTGGAAGGCGGCGTCGCCGATCACCACGGGCTCGGGTTCGTCCTCCAGGAGGCCGACCACATGAAGGCCCTGGGGCTTGAGGAAGTCCGCTGCGAAGCCCAGGCGTTCGGGGCTATCGTGGTTTCCCGCGATCATCAGTACGGGCACCTTGAGCTCACCGACGACCCTGCCAAGGAATTCGTCCAGAAGCGCCACGGCCTCCTTGGGTGGCACTGCGCGGTCGTAAATGTCTCCGGCGATCACGAAGGCCTTGGGCTTGGCGTCCTTGATCATGGCGATGACCTGTTCCAGGGCATGCGCCTGGTCCTCGAGCAGGTTCGCGTTGCAGAGGGTCTTGCCCAGGTGCCAGTCGGAGGTATGGAGGAAGCGCATGAAAATCCGTGAAAGGGGAGCCTTCATCCTAGGAGCCCGTCCAAGCATTAGCCAGGGTTCCCGAGTGGCGATCCCGATAGGTTTGTGTGAAAATTCATGGAGCCGAGTTCGTTTTCCGATGTCTTTTGTAGGGTTGAGACTGCCCCACAGGCAAATGCCTGCCGCCCGCCCTGGAGGAATTCGATGCAGCCATCGCCCCGGGACATCTGCTACGCACCGAAGAACACTGTGGCGGTGATCCTTGCGGGAGGGCGGGGCTCGCGGCTCATGGATCTGACCCGGGAACTCTCCAAGCCCGGCCTGGATTTCGGCGGCAAGTACCGGATCATCGACTTTGCCCTATCGAACTGCGTGAACTCGGCCTTCCGGCGCATCGTCGTGCTGACCCAGTACAACTCCCATCGGTTACTGGAGCACCTGCAATACGGTTGGTCCTTCCTGCCCACCATCCTGGACGAGTTCGTGCATGTCCTCCCGGCCCAGCAGAACCTGGACCGGGACGTCTGGTACACCGGCACCGCGGACGCCGTTTACCAGAACATCCCGAATATCCGGGCCCACAATCCCGAGAATGTGCTGATCCTGGCAGGGGACCATGTCTACAAGATGGATTACCGGATCTTTCTGGAGGATCACTTCCGCTTGAATGCGGACATGACCGTGGCCTGCCTGGAGGTCCCCCAGCAGCAGGCGAAGGAATTCGGGGTGGCCCATGTGGACGAGGAAGGCAGGATCGTGGCCTTCGTCGAAAAGCCCGAGGATCCGCCCTGCATTCCCGGGAAACCGGGTGTCTGCTTGGCCTCGATGGGCATCTATCTCTTCAAGGAGGACTTCCTCTTCCATGAACTGCTGCGCGACGCGGAGGATCCCAAGTCCAGCCACGACTTCGGCAAGGATCTGATCCCCTATCTGCTCGACAAGGCCCGGGTTTGCGCCCACAGCTTCGAGAAAAGCTGCATCCCCAACCTGGACAAGGCGCCCTACTGGCGGGATGTGGGGACCGTGGACGCCTATTGGGAAGCGAACATGGATCTCACCTATGTGGACCCCGCCCTGAACCTCTACGACGGGGACTGGCCCATTTTCACCCACCAGATACAGCTTCCTGGCGCCAAGTTCGTTCACAGCGGACCTCATCGGAATGGTCTGGCGATCAGCAGCGTGCTCAGCGGCGGCTGCATCGTATCGGGCGCCACCGTCTACCAGTCCCTGCTCTTTTCCCAGGTGCGGGTCCATTCCCATGCCCATGTCCAGGAGACCATCGTCCTTCCGGAGGCCAATATCGGCGGGCATGCCCGATTGCGGCGGGTGGTCGTCGATCGAGGCACTCGTGTTCCCCCGGGTCTGGTGGTGGGGGAGGATCCCGAAGCCGACGCGAGGCGTTTCTACCGCACTCCCAACGGCGTGACTCTGGTTTCCCAGCGGATGCTGGATTGCCTGGAATCGTGAAGGGATGCGAGTCCTTCATGTGGCTGCGGAACTTTATCCTTGGGTGAAGGTCGGGGGTTTGGGCGATGTGCTGGCCGCGCTGCCCTTGGCCCAGCGCGAGGTGGGCGTGCGGGCCCGGATCCTTCTGCCGGCCTATCCGGCGCTGAAGACGGCCTTTCCGGACGCCGAACTGGCGGGCGGCATGGCGAATCTCCTGGGCACCGGGGCCGCGCGCTTCCTGCTGGCCCGGACGCCCGAAGGTGTGCCTCTCTATCTGCTGGATGCCCCGGCGCTCTTCGATCGCCCGGGTGGGCCCTATGACGAGACGGGAGACAGCTATCTGCGTTTCGGCGCCCTGTCCTGCGCCGCTGCCTGGCTCGCCAAGCATGGCGATGCCCATGGCTGGCGGCCGCGCATTCTCCACTGCCACGACTGGCAGACGGCCTTGGCTCCGGCCTACCTCGCCCTATGGGGTGGGGATCGCCCCGCCACCGTGATGACGATCCACAATCTTGCCTACCAGGGCATCTACGACAAGGGGGTCCTGGAGAAGCTCTGGATGCCGTCCGAGGCCTTCCGGAATGCCGGCGTGGAGTACCACGGCCAGCTCAGTTTTCTTAAAGGTGGGCTGCATTTCGCCGATCGCCTCAGCACGGTGAGCCCGACCTACGCTCGGGAAATCCAGGAACCCGCCTTCGGTGAGGGGCTGGATGGGCTCCTGGCCTACCGGCAGCATGATCTGGTGGGCATCCTGAACGGCGTGGACGGGCGGGTGTGGAGTCCTGCCTCCAGCCCTCACCTAGCCACGCACTTCGATGCCGCCCATCGCTCGGGCAAGAAGGTCTGTAAGAACCTGCTTCAGCGGGAATTGCACCTGGCGGAGGCTCCGCGCGTCCCCCTCTTTGCCGTAGTGAGCCGTCTCGCCACCCAAAAGGGGCTGGATCTCATCCTGTCAAATGTGGAGCACTTGGTCTCCCTGGGAGCCCAGTTGGCCCTACTGGGTGCGGGCGATCCTGCGCTGGAAAAGGGCTTCAAAGCGGCAGCCCATCATCACCGCGGCCGGGTCGCCGTGCGGATCGGCTACGACGAAGCCCTGGCGCACCGACTTCTGGCCGGCGCCGATGCCCTGCTGGTGCCTAGCCGCTTTGAGCCCTGCGGACTCACCCAGCTCTATGCCCTTAAATACGGCGCCCTGCCGGTGGTCCGCCGCACGGGAGGTCTGGCGGATACGGTAGTGGACACCACCGCTGCAACCCTGGCCGACAGCACCGCCACCGGTTTCGTCTTCGATCCCGTGGACGGTTGGGTGCTGGGGGAAACCATCACCCGAGCCTGCGAACTCTACGTGCACCATCCCCGGGACTGGGCCCGGGTCCAGCAGCGCGGCATGAAACGGGATTTCAGCTGGCGCGTCTCCGCCAAGCGCTACCTGGAGCTGTACCAGGAGATCCTGGGATAGGGGGGTAAGGGAAAATTCACCCAGGCAACACCGATCAGGGGCAGAGGCCGCCGTCCACATTGAGCACCTGGCCGGTAATGTAGCTGGCCCAGGGGCTCGCCAGGAAGGCCACCATGGGGGATACCTCCTCGGGCATGCCTTCCCGCCTGAGGGTGGTGGGCAGCAGCAGATCCCGCTTGGCTTCTTCGGAGAGATCCGCCGTCAATTCGGTGGCGATGAGGCCGGGATTGACAGCGTTCACGAGCACGCCAAAGGGGGCGAGTTCGCGAGCCAGGCTGCGGGTGAGGCCGATGACAGCCGCCTTGCTGGCGCCGTAGTTGGCCTGCCCGGGCGTCCCGAGAATCGCTGCGGGGCTGACGATGTTGATGATCCGGCCCCATTTCCCGGCCATCATGCCCCGCACGAAGACCTGGGTCGTATGGACGGAGCCACGAAAATTCGTGTCCATGACTTCGTCCCAGGTGGCCTGGCCCATGAGAATGAAATGGCCGTCCTTGCGGGTTCCGGCGTTATTCACCAGGATGTCCACGGTGCCCATCTCGGCCTTCACGTGGTCCGCGCAGGCCCCCATTGCCGCCCGGTCCTTCACATCGGCGAGGACGGCCATGGAGCGGTGTCCACCCTGTCGAATTTCTTCGGCCACCGCCTCGGCTAGCTCCAGGTTCCGGAGGGCATGCACGACCACATCAGCCCCCCACTCCGCCAATTCCAGCGCGATGGCGCGACCGATGCCACGGCTCGAACCTGTGACGAAGGCAAGGTGGCCAGCAAGGGGTGGATTCAGAAAGGTCATCTGGGGACTCCCGGCAGCCTATTTGATCCGCTTGGGACGCGTGGTATAGACCTTCGCTGGTCCCCCCTTGGCCGGTTTCTTAGCAGTTTTGGGGCCCGTTCCAGGACGCGCGGAACCGCCTTGCTTGGGCCTCGATGTGGCAAAGGGCTTCGAACCCTCTTTCGCCCGCGGTTTGGAAGCACCCGGCTCCTGTGGTGTTTCCGCAGATCGCCGAACTGGACGCGCGGGGCGTCTGTCTGCTGAGGGCCGAGTCTTGGCCCCGCCCGCAGGTCGCCCCTCTCCTGGGGTTTGGGAATATTTTCTCTCGGATCGAGGTTCCTCGGGTCGAGATCTTCGACTCGGAGGGAGTTCCGTTGGGACGGAGTCCTCACCTGCGTAGCGCTGAGCGCGGCGCACCCTCTCCAGCTTTCGCCCCTTGGTGATCTTCGGCTTGTAGATGCCTGCCTCGCCCTGGATGCCAGCCTCGGCACGCTCCACCCGGCGCTGGGTCCGCAGGGCCTTCAGGGCTTCTTCCATGTCACTGGGCAAGGGCGAGGTGACGGTAATCGGCTCATCCGTGACGGGATGGCGGAAACCCAGGATCTCGGCATGAAGGGCCTGACGGTCCAGGAGTTCGCTTTTTTCGCCATAGACCTGATCGCCCAGCAGCGGAAATCCGCGATCCGCGAACTGGACGCGGATCTGGTTGCGGCGGCCGGTCTCCAGCTTTACTTCCACCACCGTGAACCCAGGCAGGCGCTCCAGCACCCGATAGTGCGTGACCGCCGCCTTGGCTCCCTTGTGTTCATCCTTCTTGGGTTGCACCACGGCCATCCTCAGATCCTTGCGTTCCACCAGATGGCCGAGCAGGGTCCCTGCGTTTTCGGGCAGTTCGCCCACCAGGATGGCCTTGTAGACTCGCTGCAATTTGTGGGCTCCGAAGGCCGTCTTGAGCCCGTGGAGAGCCTCGGGAGTCTTGGCGAAGACGAGGACACCCGAAGTGAAGCGGTCCAGGCGATGCACGACGAAGAGCTGGACGCGCTTGAAACCTCGGCGGCGGTAGTGATCCGTGAGGGCCTCCGCGAGGTTGTTCTCCTGACCCTTTTCCGCCGGCACCGTGAGGAGGCCCGCGGGTTTGTCGACGAAGACCAGATGGTGATCCTCGAAGAGCACCTTGAAACCCGCCTCATCCAGCGCCTTCCGTGGCTTGGGCAAAGCCTGGTAGGCCCGCGCGGAATCGAAGGTCACGGCGATGGAATCTCCCGCCTTCAGTCGCAGGCCGTAGCTGTGGGCCTCAGTCCCGTTCACCTGCACGCAGCCCGAATCCACAAGGCCCTTGGCCTGCCGGTGGCTGATTCCCAGAATGCTGTGAAGTTCCGCAGCCAGTGCAATTTCCTGGGCCTCGGTCTTCCAAGTCTTGTTCAAGCGTGCCACATACACCTCCGGGCCCGGCGTTCATCGGAACGCTGCGCGACCCGTTAGAAGAACACCAAAGCCGAGTTTCGCGAAGCGAAAAGCTCAGAGGCCCAGCAGGGCTTGCAACCTGCATTCCCAGCCCGCCTGCAGATCGGCTAATTTTAGACCCTTCCCCTTTGCTGGCGCGGCCTGTAGTAGGCCCTGGGCCGAAGGGTGCGGCAGGGTGAACAGATCGAAGACCGGACCTCCCTCGATCCGCCGGATCAGCCACTCGGCCCGCTTACCCATGGCAATGACCCGCAGTCTTCCGGGGCAGAGCATCGCAGCCATGGACAGTTCATGTTCAATCCGATTCAGGTTTTCGCTGGATGCCAGTTCCCGGTCCGTGGGCGCCCTGAAGGTCTGGCCATCCCGGGTGGGGCAACTCGGAAAGGCGTTACTGAGGGCTACCCCATGCAGAATCGGCTCCAGACCCCGCTCCTTCAAACGCGCCCCATCCCAGTCTTCGTAGGCTGCAGGCGGCACCAGGGCCAGGCCCGCCGCTTCGAGTGCCCGGAAGACGGGTCGCCCGGCCCTATCGCCCCAAAACGGAATACCGCTCTTGTCGGCGCCGAGAGGACCCGGGGCCTCCCCGAAGAGCATCACGCGCACCGATCCCTCCCGAGGGAAGAGGGGCGCGACGGGAGTTTGAAAAATTCGATCCATGGCATAAGTCTGCCAGATGCCTATCTTTGATGGAACACGCCGTCCAGGAGACCCCGATGTGCTTGGCAGTCCCGGCGGAGGCTCGCAGGAGTGCTCCGCCCATGAGTAAAGAATCGAAGACGAGTCGCATCCGGGATGCCCGGAGTCCGGTGCTGATCTTCACGCTCCTGGACGACTGCCCCGCCCGCCTCTGCTCCGAGGATCTGGCCGACCCGAACCGCTTTCATCAGCGGCTCAAGGCGTGGCTTCTCAGGCAGACCTAGCTGTGTCTTCAGAATGCGCACGGGCCGTGGCAATTCAACACCACAGACTCATACCGCGAAGTATCGGGCCTGTGGATGCCACGCCACCAGTGCACTGGTGGCATATTCTGGCACCATCTGGAATTCTTCGGTGAGTTCCACGCCGATGGCCGCACCGTCCAGCCGTTCCAACAGGAGCGCGTTGCCTGTGAGCTCCGGACAGGCCGGGTAGCCGAAGGAGTAGCGCGAACCCTGATAGCCCTGGCTGAAGAGTTGGCGGAGCTGCGTCCCATCCCGCCCCTGGATGCCCAGCTCCCCGCGGATGCGCGCATGCACGAGTTCCGCGTAGGCCTCGGTGAGTTCCGTGGCCAGGCCGTGGAAGGTGAAATAGTCGGCGTAGCGGTCCGCGGCAAAAAGTTCCGCCGCGTGGTCTGCGGCTTCCTGGCCAAGGCTCACGAGCTGCAAGGCCAGCACATCGAAGCGGTCCGAGCCCACGGGCTCGAAGAAATCCGGGATGCACAGCCGTCGCCCTGCCGCCTGCCTTGGAAAGTGCCATTCTGAAACCACCCGCGAACGGTCCGGTGTGAAGATGCGCAACGCATTCCCCGCCGCCTGGACCGGGAAGTAGCCGTACCGGGCTCTGGGACGCAGCAGGGGCTCCGACAGCAGGCGTCGCTTCCAGGTCTCCAGGAGAGGTTCAGCTTTCTCCTTCAACACCGCCTCGAAGGCGACATCGCTGAGCATCCCCTGCGTGAAGGACCAGCGATTGCGGATCACCACGAAGGTATCCAGAAAGGCGAAGAGAGCCTCAGGTCCGTGGGCCAGGTCCCGGACGCCCCAGAAAGGCGGTTCGGGAAGGTCCGCAGGCCTGCGGACCCAGGAACTCTGCCCATCACTCGTGAGGGGTACAGCCCCCTCTCCCCGGTGGACCACGGTGATCTGCGAACCGCCTGCCGCCGCACCCGGGGTGGGCGCTTTACCCTGCCTCAGTCGCTCCAGATCGCGGAGGCCTTCAAAGGCATCCTCGGCGTAGCGGACGAGGCCGGGATAGAGCGGCGCGCATTCCTGTTCCACGAAATCCCTTGTCAGCGCGGCGCCCCCGAGGATCACAGGCACGGTGAATCCCTTCTCGGCCATGTGGATCAGGTTCTCCCGCATGATGGCCGTGGACTTCACCAGCAAGCCCGAGAGGCCGAGGGCGAGGGTCGGCGCCTGCTCGACAGCGGCCAGAATGGCTTCCACCGGCTGCTTGATGCCCAGGTTCTCCACCTCGAAACCATTGTTGGAAAGGATGATATCGACCAGGTTCTTGCCGATGTCGTGCACATCGCCCTTCACGGTCGCCAACACCACGCGGCCCTTGGAGGTGCTCGCATCCTTCGGCAAAAAGGGCTGGATACGGCCGATGGCGGACTTCATCACTTCCGCGCTCTCCAGCACGAAGGGCAGTTGCATGGTGCCCGCGCCGAAGCGCTCGCCTACTTCTTTCATGGCGTTCAGCAGCACGGCGTTGATGAGGTGCAGGGGATCGTGGGTCTTCAGGGCCTCATCCACATCGGCCAGGATCCGCTGCTTCTCACCCTCCAGGATGTCCTGCCGCAACCTGGCCTCGGGGCCCATCGCCTCCTGGGTCGAGGTTGGCAGCACGATCGCTTTGCTATCGCCGAAACAGTCCATGAGCGCCTTCAGCGGGTCGTAGCCTGCGGTGCGGCGGTCGAAGATCAGATCCTCCGCGGCTCGACGCTGAGCCTCGGGGATGCGGGCGACAGGAATGACCTTGGCCGAATTGAAGATCGCCAGATCCAGCCCGGCCTGCACGGCGTGGTAGAGCATGAGGGCATTCAGCGCGTGCCGGGCCGCGGGTTTAAGGCCGAAGGACACATTGGAAACGCCCAGCATGGTGAGGACGCCGTGATGCCGTGCCTTGATCTCCCGAATGGCGTCCAGGGTCTCCATGGCGGAACGGCGATAGGTCTCGTCGCCGCTTCCCAGCGTGAAGGTGAGCGGATCCAGAATGAGATCGGAAGGATTGAATCGGAATTCGCCGACCACCAGATCCACCAGGCGCCGGGTGACCTCCAGCTTGCGCACCGTGCCCTGGGCCATGCCCTGCTCGTCGATGGTGAGCGCCACCACCCCCGCACCGTACTCCCGGCAGAGCTCCAGGATCTGGCGCGCCCGAGCCTCTCCGTCCTCGAAGTTGATGGAGTTCACCACGCACTTGCCGGGCGCGAGTTTCAAGGCCCGCTCGATCACCACGGGCTCCGTGGAATCGATCATCAAGGGCAACGGACACTGCGTGACCAGGCGCTTCAGAAGTTCATCCATATCCCGGATTTCGTCGCGGCCCACGTATGCTACGCAGACATCCAGCATGTGAGAGGCCTCCCGTTGCTGGTCCTTGGCGATACCGATCAGGGTGTCGAAATCATCCTGGGCGAGCGCATCTCGGAAAGCCTTCGATCCGTTGGCATTCGTGCGTTCACCTACGATGAGAGGTCGAGGTTCCTGCCTCAGCGCCACGCTCTGATAGAGACTCGACACCGAGCGTTCCATTCGGGGAACGCGATGGGTGATGGCGAAATTGGACAGCCGCTGTCCCAGGGCCTGAATGTGCGCCGGCGTCGTGCCACAACAGCCCCCCACGATGTTGAGATTGAAGGCCTTGGTGGCTGCGGCCACCTTGTCGGCGAAGGGCTCGGGCCCCAGGGGATAGACCAGCTTGCCGGATTCGTTGATCGGCAGGCCCGCATTGGGTAGGCAGCTGAGGAGGAAGGGGGAGGCCTCCGCCAAGGCCGAGAGGGGTGCCTGCATTTCATCCGGTCCCGTGCCGCAGTTGAGGCCCAGCACCTCCACACCCAGCATCTCGATGGCCGTGAGGGCTGCCTGGATCTCCGTGCCGAGCAGTAGGGTACCGGTGGTTTCCACCGTCACCTGCACCCAGACTGGCTTCGGGATTCTCGTGTCCGCCATGGCGGCCCTGGCTGCGCGGATGGCGGTCTTGATCTGGCCCAGATCCTGACAGGTCTCGATGAGCAGGGCGTCCGCACCTCCCGAAAGCAGGCCGCGCATCTGCGCCCGGTAGGACTGGAACAGCGCGTCCGGATCGATGTGTCCCAGCGTCACAAGCTTGGTGCCCGGGCCGATGGAGCCCACCACGAAGCGGGGCCGATCATAGCTGCGGGCCACCTCCTTCGCCAGACGGGCGGCAACGGCATTTAGCTCTTCCGTACGATAGGCGATGCCGAATTCTCCGAGCACTACCTCGTTGGCGCCGAAGGTGTTGGTTTCCACCGCGTCGGAGCCTGCATCGAAATAGGCGGCATGAATATCGCGGATCCACTCCGGCCGTCGTTCGTTGAGAATCTCCATGCAGCCGTCCAGGGCCGCACCCCCAAAATCGTCCAGGCCCGGATTGCGGGCCAGGATCTGCGTGCCCATACCGCCATCCAGCAGGAGCGGCCGTTCGAGGAGGAGGGAAGCCAGGGATGTCATGACTGCATTTCACCGTTCTTTCCTTCCAGGGTCACAACCCCAGGTATTCGATCTCGAGATCGCCATTCACGCACATCTGGCAGGCGAGGCGGTGATCGGGCGGCGCATCGAGGGTGGCCAGGAAATCCCGCTCCTCGGGTCCGGGCGGCGAGGCGTGTTCGAACCCGCGCACCACGCGCACACGACAGGTTCCGCAGGAGCCGGTGCGGCAACCGAAGGTGAGATCGGCTCCGGCGTGGTCCGCGATCTCCTGGAGGGGCGTGCCTGCTGGGGCCCGCACCACGAGGTCATCCCGAAGGAAATTGACCTCCACGAGACCAGGGGCGTCCATCACGCCCCTCCCTTCGACTGGCGCAGCAGGTCCTCCAGCAGATCCACCTGCCCCATGGGCGCACTGACCTGAAGACCCTGGACGGCGGATCGCACGCGGTCGATCAACTCCGCCGCGATGGCCAGCCCCTCCTTGAGTTGGTCCTCGGCGCTGCTGCGCTTGGCCATGCGCTCCAGGAGGGCTTTGGGCACGAAGACGCCGGGCACTTCGTTGGCCATGAACTCGGCGTTGCGCAGGCTCTTGAGGGGCCAGATGCCCGCCAGCACAGGAATCCCGAGGGGCACCGCGAAATCCAGGAAGCGGAAGAGGGAATCGGGATCGAAGACCGGCTGAGTGATGGCCCATTCGGCACCCGCCTCGACCTTGTAGCGGAAGCGTTCCTGTTCCCGCGCCAGATCGAGCGCCACGGGGTTCGCGCCCACACCGATGCTGAAGGCGGTGGAGGTTCCGATACTGCTGCCCCCCAGATCATGGCCCGAATTGAGCCGGGCCAGAATATTCACCAGGCCGATGGAGTCGACATCATAGACCGCCGTGGCGTGCGGATAGGGGCCCAGTTTGGGTGGATCCCCGGTGACCGCCAGAAGGTTCCGCAGACCCAGCGCCGACGCACCGATAAGGTCGCTCTGCATGCCGAGCAGATTCCGGTCCCGACACGCGAAGTGGAGGATCGCCTCGATGCCCACGCGCTGTTCGATGAGCACCGCCGCAGCCAGGGCGGACATCCGCGCCATGGCGCGCGGTCCGTCGGGCACATTGATGCCATCCACGCCCAGTTCCTTGCAGCGGGCCGCCTTCTCCAGCAGTTTCTCGGCACTCGCGCCCTTGGGAGGCACCAGTTCCACGGTGGTGACGAAGGTGCCCTTGGCCAGCTTCCGGCTGAAGGTGCTGCGCTCCGAGAAAGGCACCGTCGCTGGGTGTCCTGGCTCGGGCTCCCGGATTTCGGGCTTGACCTCCACGAAGGCCTGTTCCTGGGCCAGCGCACCTCGCATGGTGCGGGTGTGGGCGGGTGTGGTGCCGGCGCATCCGCCCACGGCCCGCACGCCGAGCTGGAAGGCTTGGCGCGCGAACTCGCCCAGGTATTCGGGGCTCGCCATGTAGAGCATGCGCCCGTCCACGATCCGCGGCAGGCCAGCGCTGGGTTGCAGAATGAGGGGCCGATCCGTCACCGCCTTGAAGCGCCGCAACAGATCCAGAAGGGGCGCGGGTCCGCTGCCGCCGTTCACGCCCACCAGGTCCGCGCCCCATTCGGCCAGTTTGCGGATGTACCACTCGGGTTCGGTGCCGTAGATGGTCTGGCCCTCGTCGTTGGGCGTCATCATGGCCGCGATCGGATACCCGCCCAACTCCCGGATGCCGAGGATGGCCTGGTGGATTTCATCGAGATCGCCAAAAGATTCCAGCACGAAGAGATCGACGCCGCCCTCCAATAGCGCCTGGGCCTGCTCCTTGAAGTAGCCCTTGGCCTCCTCGAAGGATGTGGGCCCCCAGGGTTCGATGCGGAGTCCCAGGGGCCCGATGCAGCCGGCCACCCAGCCCGGTCCTTCGCCAAGGGCCTCGCAGGCGAGTTTCGCACCGGCCCGATTGATCTCTGCCAGCTGTTCCCCGAGACCGTAGCCGCAGAGCTTGGCCCGGTTCGCGGCCCAGGTGTTGGTCGTGAGCACCTGGGCTCCGGCGGCGCGATAGGACTCGAGGATGCCTCGGACCATCTGCGGGGAGACCAGGTTGGCTTCATCGAAGCTGCGGTTGATGAAGAGCCCGCGCTCATACAGCACCGTGGGCGTGGAGCCATCGAAGAGAAAGCGCTGGCCGGCCTGCAGGGCATCTAGGAAGGGAATGGACATGGGACCTCGGGTTTGAAAGACTTCGGCAGCCCAAGTGCGACACCTCGACCGCAGGGGTCGTGGCTTCCAGTTTAGATCCCTGCCGTTCCTGCAAAGCTCAGCATCTTTCCCGAGTGCGGCCATGCCGTTCCGGGGGGAATTGGCACCACGCCTACATACAAGCAGGTTGCCAAGGTTTCACAGGGCCCATCCCTCCACCTTTCTGGATATCGCGCTATGGAACTGACAAAGACCTCGACGGATCAGGATGGGACCCGTTCAGGAACCCGTCAAGTTGGTGACTTCGCACAACCCCACGCTCACGACCCCGGACCCTCTGACCCGTCAAAAAAAAGTTCTAGCCCTCTTGACCATGGTAACCACATTGGTAATATTACCCAACGCACCACCTTTCATGAGGACCTATGCTTGGGATCTCCCGTCGGACCGATTACGCAGCACGCATCGTGCTGCACTTGGCCTGTCTGCCCGAGGGAAACCAAGTCTCCATCCGCCAGATCTCTGAGCAGCGTTTGTTGCCCGCGCCCTTTGTGCGACGGCTGATCGCGGAGTTGGTGAGCGCGGGGATTCTCCGAACCACCCGGGGTTCCAACGGAGGCGTGGCCTTGAAGCGCCCCGCCTCGGAGATCTCCCTGCTCGACCTCGTCCGGGCAACGGAAGGGGGCATCGTCATCAACCATTGCGTGGATGACCCCAAGGCCTGCCCACTATCCGCCTTCTGTCCTGTCCAGAACGCATGGACCGGGGCCACTCGCACGCTGGAGGGCTATCTGGATTCCGTGCGCTTCAATTCCCTGGCCCAAGGAACGGACGGCCACCTCGACGCCCACCGCAGCTCCCACGCCCTCCAGTCGTGATAGACGGGATTTCCATGACGTTTCCTTCCCCCATTCGCCCGAACAAATGCTCGACCTTGACACCTGAAGCTGTCAGCGTAGGGTCCTCACAACGAATCTCTGAAAACCAGCATTCTCTTGCTTGGCCATCCAGCGGAGGCCTGCCATGGATCTGAGCTGGGTGACCATCGCAGCGAGTCTCGCCATGGGACTTGGGGCCGTGTTTCTGTTCGTGTTCGCCGTAAAGCGGGACTGGTTTCGGAACATCGAGGATGCGAAGTATCAGGTCTTTTGGTCGGATGAAGAGAAAAGCAAAGAAGCAACTGCTTCCCAGGAGGCGACGCATGGCAGTGAATCTAAAAAAAATTAGCGGAGGGACCCTCTCCCCGGATGGGAGCTACCGGCGGCGCATGCTGGGGTGGCTCACCGGCGTCGGCCTGGTAGGCTCCGGGGTCTTCAGCGCCATCTCGAACTTCGTGTTCATCAAGCCGCGGACCGCCTCTGGTCAGCCCCAGCGTTTCAGCATCGGTAAGCCCGAGGATTTCCCCCCAGGCGCGCGGATGGCGTTGGGAGCCCAGCGGATTGTGGTGATTCGGGAAGGTAACCGCCTGGCCGCCGTATCGACCACCTGCACCCAACTGGGCTGCATCGTGGGTCTCAGCGATACCGGCTTCGCGTGTCCCTGCCACGGTTCCCGCTTCGACCAGGACGGGAATGTGACGGGCGGCCCGGCGCCTCGTCCCCTGCCCTGGTACAAGGTCTCGCTCACTCCCAACGGGGAGATCGAAGTCGACAAGGACACCGTGATTCAGCCTGGGAGCTATCTGTCGCTATGAGCCCCAAGAAACAACCCCGACTCTCGCTGTGGACGACCTTGGTGGAACTGCCACGGAACGTGTGGAGTTCCATTTTCCGAAACCCCATTCCCTCCAATGATCTGGAGCGCTCGGCCACTTCCTTCACCAATTTCTTCCTGCACATACACCCGGTGAAGGTGCACAAGAATTCCCTCAGGCCCCTCTTCACGCTTGGCCTGGGGCTGATGTCCTTCTTCTTGTTCGTGATCCTGGTGGTGACGGGCATCCTGCTGATGTTCTACTACGTGCCCTCCACCACCCAGGCCTACGACCGGATGCTGGATCTGCGCGGCACCGTGGCCTTCGGGATGTTCCTGCGCAACATGCACCGCTGGGGTGCCCACGGCATGGTGGCAGTGGTCTTCATGCACATGTGCCGGGTCTTTTTCACGGGCTCCTACAAGAAGCCTCGGGAGTTCAACTGGGTGCTGGGCGTCATTCTCTTCCTGCTTACCCTCTTCATGAGCTTCACGGGCTATCTGCTGCCCTGGGATCAGCTGGCCTTCTGGGCCATCACGGTGGGCACCGCCATCGCTGGTTATGCACCGCTGATCGGCAAGGACATTCAGTTCCTGCTCATGGGTGGCACCAGTGTCGGCCAGGAAGCCCTCCTCCGCTTTTACGTCCTGCATGTGGCCGTGCTGCCCACCGTGCTGACTCTTTTCATCGCCTTCCACTTCTGGCGCATCCGCAAGGATGGCGGCCTTTCCCGGCCAGCGGAGGCCGATGCCATTCCGGCCCTGGAATTCCCGGAAGGTTCCTCCGTCCTGGAACCCCACCGCACCTACGGCGTGCAGGGTCTGGTACGCGGTCCCCTGCATGCGGCGGGCAAAGTGCCCGACAACACGGTGTTCAGCTGGCCGAACCTTTTCCGGGCTGAGCTCTTCGTCTTCGTGGTCACGCTCTCCGCCATTCTTCTGCTTGCGCTGCTCTTCGATGCGCCGCTGGAGGAGCCGGTCAATGTGATGCTTCCCCCCAACCCTGCCAAGGCCCCTTGGTATTTCCTAGGCCTGCAGGAAATGGTCAGCTACTCGGCCTTCTGGGGCGGTATCGGGGTGCCGGGGCTCTTTGTGTTCCTGCTTTTCCTGACGCCCTATATCGATCGGGGTAGCGCGGGCGTGGGCAGGTGGTTCGCCCGGGAACGCCTGCTGGCCAATACGATCTTCCTGACCTTCGTGATCGTGAACATCGTGTTCGTGATCATCGGAACCTTCTTCCGTGGGCCGAACTGGGCCTTTGTGACCCCTTGGTAAGGAGCCCCGCATGAGACTCGCGCTTGCCATCGGCACTTTCCTGATCCTGTTGATCCACGGGGTCGTGTTCTATAACCAGTTCTTCCAGAAGTGGGAACGCAACCAGATCGCCTATTTCGGCCAGGCGCGCAGCTTGGCCAAGACCGACGCTGAGCGTGCGGCCCTGGCCGAACGGAAGCCTGCCATCGAGCAGATCGTCGTCAGCAATTTCGGCGAGACGCGGGTGGATCGCTGCACCACCTGCCACATCGCGTCCGACGATCCCCGTTTCGCCGCGAAGGCCCATCCCCTGAAGACCCACCCTTACTCCCTGGAATTGGGCGATACCCAGAAGAACGGGAAATGGGAACGGCGCCACAAGTTTGCCGAATTCGGCTGCACGGTGTGCCATGACGGCCAGGGCCGGGGTCTGGAACCCAAATACAGCCACGGCGAGGATGAATACTGGCCCGAGCCGCTGCTCGGCTATGCCACCCAGGAGCACTGGCGTAAGGACTTTGCCCCCAAGCTCAAGGGCAAGGCATTCCTCGAAGCCAACTGTGTCCAGTGCCATACGGAACGCGGATTCAAGAGCACACCCACCGTGGAGCGCGGCCGCCAACTGTTCTACGCTTCCAACTGCTACGGCTGTCACCGTATCCAGGGCATTTCGGAAGGCACCATCGGTCCTGATCTGACTGAAGTGGGCCGCACATGGAAGGTGGACTACCTCTGGGCCCGGATCGCGGATCCAAAGTCCGTGTTGGCCACTTCGATTATGCCGAAGTTCAGGCTGAAAGATGACGAGGTCAAGTCCCTGGTGGTTTTCCTCAAGAGCCGCAAGGGGCGCAACTTCGCCGAAACCGAGATCGACCGTTTCAAGGTCAAACTGACGGGCGGCGAACCCTCCAAGGCCGGTCCCCAGCCTGTGGAAATCAAGCCCGGCGAGATGGTCCAGCAGGGCGAGAAGCTGGTGGCGGACCGTGCCTGCGCGGCCTGCCACAAGGTTGGCGAGAAGGATGGCGGTGTCGCGCCGGACCTCAGCTTCGAGGGTCTCCTCAAGGGCGAGGACTGGCTTCTGGAACACTTCAAGAATCCTCGTTCCACCATGCCGGATTCGATCATGCCCGCCTTCCGTTTCACGGAGGCCGAGTTCAAGGCCATGACCGCTTACCTCAGCGGCCTGCGAACGGTCCCGGTCCTCAGCACCCCTGACGCCACCTACAAGGCCTTTTGTCTTCGTTGCCACGGCGAGAAGGGCGATGGTCAAGGGCCCATCGGCCAGCATCTGGACCCCTTCCCGCGGGATCTCACCAAGTCCGGCTTCATGAATTCCAAGCCCACCGAACGCCTAGTGGCTTCCATCCGCAGCGGAGTTCCCGGCACCTCCATGCCCGCGTGGGGCAAGGTGCTGGACGAAACCCGGGCCAAGAGCCTGCTGGACTACATCCAGGAGACCTTTACCAAGGAGCCTCGGCGCGAACTGAAGGCCCGGGACCTGCCGGACCGCAATCCGGTGCCCATGAGCCCGGAATCCATGACCCGTGGCCAGACGACTTTCGTCAATCGCTGTGCGGGTTGCCACGGACCCAAGGGCGATGGCAAGGGTGTGAACGCCCTGGATATCCTTCCCAGGCCTCGGAACCTGCGCAACGGTGCCTTCGTGGAAAGCGTCAATGACCGGCGTCTCTTCGACTCCATTCTCTACGGCGTCCAGGGCACGGCCATGCCCCCCTGGATCGATTACGGCCTGAGCACCAACGAAGTCGGAGATCTCGTCAACTTCATTCGCGGTATCAACCCAAAACCCAAAGGAGGCCAGCATGCAGCAGCAAATTAGCCGGGCTGAGACCGGGGGCGCCGCAGCCCCAACTGGAGCCCTCATCCATGAGGACCTTACGGCGCGCTGGTTCATCGTGAGCTCCATCGCGTACTTCTTCATCGTCGGGATCATCGCCATCCTGATCTCTGCCAAGTTCGTCTGGCCCGATTTCATGGGCACGGTGTCCTGGCTCTCCTACGGGCGCCTGCGCCCCCTGCATGTGAACGGCATGCTCTTCGGGTGGCTGCTGGCCGCGGACATGGGGCTGACCTTCTATGTGATTCCTCGGCTTTGCGGCGTGAAACTATGGAGCGAGAAGCTGGGGGTTGCCACGGCGGTGCTCTGGAATGTCATCATTCTCGGGGCGGTAGTCAGCCTCTTGGCGGGCTGGAACCAGGGCTGGGAGTACGCGGAACTTCCCATGTTCCTGGATGTGCTCGTCGTGATCGCCTGGATCATGTTCGGAGCCAACCTCTTCATGACCGTGGCCCAGCGCAAGTACACGGCCATGTATGTGACGATCTGGTATGTCATGGGCTGCATCGTCTGGACGGCCTTCGTCTACCTGACCGGCAACTTTGCGACCCTTTTCGCCACCGGCACGAACCAGGCCAACCTGAACTGGATGTATGTCCACAACGCCGTAGGCCTGATCTTCACGCCCGTCGGCTTGGGGCTGGCCTACTACTTCATCCCGCGCAGTTCCAACACCCCCCTGCACAGCCACAAGCTGTCCATGGTGGGCTTCTGGTCCCTGGCCTTCGTCTATGTCTGGACGGGCGCGCATCACATGATTCACGGGCCCATTTCCCAATGGCTGCAGACCATCGCCATTGCCTTCTCTTTGATGCTGCTGATTCCCGTGTGGGCCGTGGTCTACAATCTCTTTGCCACCATGAAGGGGCAGTGGCATCAGCTCCGCGAGAACGTCGCCCTGAAATTCCTCATGAGCGGGGTGGTGTTCTACCTGCTGACCTGCTTCCAGGGCCCCATGCACAGCCTCCGCACGGTCAGTGCCATCGTCTCCAAGACCGACTGGATCCCGGGCCACGCCCATATGGCGGTGCTCGGCTGCTTCAGCTTCTTCGCCATCGCCGGCACCTACTTCGCGGTGCCCAAGATGTGGGGCAAGGCCCTGCACTCCCAGGCGTTGGCCAACTGGAGCTACTGGATGATGATGATCGGCGGCCTCGGCTTCTTTGTGACGCTATGGCTGGGTGGCTTCTGGCAGGGTTGGCAGTGGAACACCTGGTCCATCCCCTTCATCGACACCGTGGTGGCACTGAAGCCGATTTGGCTGGTCCGCTTCTTCTCCGGTGTGCTGATCTTCATCGGCATCATCCTGTTCGCCTACAACGTCCTGGCGACGGTCATGGGCACCACCGAGGAGGCGGCCTCCTAGGCCGCGGAAAGGAGCGCGATCATGTTCAAGAAAGCTGATTCCAGTGCACTCTGGGCCGTTGTCATCTCCCTGGTCCTCTTCTTCATTGGAGGCCTGCTCACCACCGTGGTGCCGCCCCTGATCGATACCAGTTGGGCCAAACCCTTCGATAATCAGGATCCCGCCAAGGGTGTGACAGGCAAGCTCGTCCCCCTGACGGACCTTCAGAAAAAGGGCAAGGCCATCTATGTCCGGGAAGGCTGCTGGTACTGCCACACCCAGCAGATCCGAACCCTGCTGGCCGACACCAAGCGCTACGGATGGAAGGGCGTGGATGCCCCCATTTCCACTCCCGATGAATTCGTCTTCGAGGATCCCCACATGTTCGGCACCAAGCGCACCGGACCTGATTTGGCCCGCGTGGGCGGCAAGTACGACGAGCAGTGGCACCGTAGCCACTTCCGCAATCCCCGTGACCTCGTGAAGGGTTCGGTCATGCCGACCTACCCCTGGATCGTGAACGATCCCGTGGAGTTCAAGGCGTTGGTGGCCTATATGCAGAATCTTGGACGCGCCAAGGACTGGCGCCCGGCCAAGGATTACGAGAAGTAGGCGCGCAATGAACGACTACACCTATCCGAGCATCTACTTCGCCTACCTGTTCTTCGCCCTCATGTTCGCCCTGGCGGTGTTCTTCTTCGTGAGAACGTTCCGTCGGGGCGAGTGGGGTGAGCACAGCGAGGATGCGAAGTACCAGATGCTCGAGGACGACAACGACAGGAGGCTTCCATGAACGACCAGAATCCCAAGCACCCGGAAGAACTGAAGGAATATGCCGATGGCTGGATGACCGAGAAGAAGGGCACGGATGTGCCGGGCTTTCTCAAGCTGGCCTTTCCGGTCATTGGACTCGGCGCCACGGCATACATCTTCCTTCAAATGTATGGCGACACGGGCCATGCCACCCGCGGCTCCCTGGTGCAGAAATTCAATGAGGTTTCGAAGACCAACCCTGCCCTGGTCTACACCGTGACCGTCCTGGCCCTGGTTTACGTCGTCGTGCTGGTCGCCTTCGCGATCCGCAAGTTCCACGAGGATTGACGCTGTGCAAAACGGGAATTGGCAGCTCAGAGTTCCGGATGATTCGCAGTACTGGGTGGAGATGGTCAAGTGCCAGCACGCCTGCCCAGTGCATACGGACGCCTGCGGTTATGTGACGGCCATCGCCGAAGGTCGACACGAGGACGCCTACCGCATCGCGCGAGCCACCAATCCTTTTGCCTCCATTTGCGGGCGCGTCTGCGGCGCGCCTTGCGAGGCGAGCTGTCGACGGGGTTCTCTGGACGAGCCCGTGGCGATTCGCGCCCTCAAGCGCTTCGCCACGGACCAGTCCGGCCCCGAAACCGGTGATTATTCCAAGTACCGGGAGGGCTGCGATCTGCGCACGCTGCCCCCGGATCGCGGTGATTACGAACGCGTGGCCGTGGTCGGAGCCGGCGTGAGCGGCCTCACCGTCGCTCACGATCTCATCCAGCTCGGCTACAAGGTGACGGTTTTCGAGGCCGACGCTGAACCCGGCGGCATGCTCACCGTGGGCGTGCCAGTCTTTCGGCTACCCCGCGAGTTGGTTCGCCATGAGATCCAGGCCATCCTTTCCATGGGTGTGGAGCTCAAGTGCAATATGCGGTTGGGGCGGGATTTCACCCTGGCCAGCTTGCGGGCCGAGGGCTACAGCGCCATCTTCCTGGGCGTGGGCCTGCCCAAAGGCCGGAAGCTCTCCCTGCCTGGGGGTGAGGCGGAAGGCGTCTATGACGGCATGGAATTTCTCCGTGCCTTCAACCTGGGAAAACCCCTCCCCATGGGCCGTCGCATCGTGGTGGTTGGCGGTGGCAACGTGGCCTACGACGTGGCCCGCAGCGCCCTGCGTCCTGTGGATTCCATGGGTCGTGAGGAGGCCCTGGAGGAGTTGGGCCGGGGTGAACAAGTCGCCTACGATGTGGCCCGCAGCGCCCTGCGCACCAGCGGCGACAAGGAAACCCATGTGGTCTGCCTGGAATCTCTCGAAGAGATGCCGGCGGATGATGTTGAAATCCACGAGGGCGAAGAGGAAGGCATTCGCCTGCACAACCGTCGCGGGCCACGGGAAATCATCGTGGAAGGTGGTCGAGCCATTGGCCTCCGCATGAACAAGTGCCTGTCGGTCTTCAACGCCGAAGGTCGCTTCGAACCTCGTTTCGCTGAGGGCGAGACCGAGGATCTCCTCGCGGACACCATCATCTTCGCCATCGGCCAGAGTTCGGATCTGTCCTTCCTGAATCCTGAAGAGGGTGTGGAAGCCGAGCGCGGCCTCATCAAGGTGGATCGCGCCACCTACCAGACCACCGCGCCCGATGTTTTTGCCTGCGGCGATATCGCCCACGGTCCTCGTCTCTTCATCGATGCCATCGCCTCGGCCCACACAGCGGCGCGCTCCATGCACGATTTCCTGCGCGGAACCTGCACCGAGGTGGTGCTGCGCAAGCGCTGGCTGCCTGCCGCCTACACCATGGCCGAGGGCTGGTACGAGGCGCCTCGCTGCAATCCGCCGCTCGTGGCGAGTGAGGTCCGTGCCGCCTCGTTGGAAAATGTGGAACTGAGTTTCCCCGAAGCCATGGCCCGCCGCCAGGGGGCCCGCTGCCTGCGCTGCGACATCAACACCGTGTTCGATACCAGCATCTGCATCGCCTGCAACGGCTGTGTGGATATCTGTCCCGAGAACCTCATCAAGCTCGTGGGTCTCAGCCACTTGCCGGATGGGGAAGCCTGGGAGCGCCTTTTCCAGGCCGGAGCGGAAATCAGCCAGACTGAATACTCCGCGCTGAAGGCTGAAGAGAAGGACGAACTGGGCGGCATCATGCTCAAGGACGAGGGCACCTGTATCCGCTGCGCCATGTGCGCCTCGCGCTGCCCCACCCACGCCATCCTTATGAAGCGCTTCGAGCATTACGAGGAATGCCTGACGGTGCCTTCGCCCAATCCGAAGATTCGGTATCGACCTGCCGCAGACTGAGCGGATGCGCGATCCTGGACCGGGGCCCACCGCCGGGTCCCGCTCCATGTCTGAAAGACGACTCCCATGAACACCCAGCAGGCCCAAATCCAGCGCCTCCGTGGCGATCGGAAGCCCCCGCTCTCACCAGCCGACACCCAGCATCGGCGCACGCGGAAGCGTTTCCACTTGGTTTTCTTCCTTATCTTTCTGGTGTTGCCCTTTTCCAACCTGATGCGCTTTGATATCCCGCGTCAGCGCTTTTATCTGGCGGGTTTCGAGCTGTGGATCAGCGAGTTCGCGATCCTGTTCTTCGCCATCATGTTCCTGATGTTTCTGGTGGTGGCCTCGGCCATCTTCTACGGGCGCATCTATTGCAGCTATGCATGCCCCCAGATGATCTTCAGCGAATGGAGCCAGGCGGTGGAAGCATGGGGACGCAAGACGGCGCAGAAACTCTTTTCGAAGGGTTCCGCTAGTGTGGCCGCCAAGGCCATCTCCTATGCGGTGCTGGCAACAGCCTCGGTGTTTCTTGCCTTCGTCTTTACCTCGTACTTCGTGGAACCCCGGGATCTGTTGCAGCGCTTGCTCCATCTGGATCTGGTAACAGTGGGCGGGATCACGGGCGCCACCGTAACTCTACTCACCTTCCTGGATCTCACCCTGGTGCGCCAGAAGTTCTGCACGACGATCTGTCCCTACGGCTACCTGCAGGGCATGCTCCAGGACCGGCACACGCTGTTGGTGCGTTACGAAGATCCGGAGACGGCCTGTATCGACTGCGAAAAATGCGTCCGGGTCTGCGAAATGGGCATCGATATTCGGAAGGGCCCCTTTCAAATTGAATGCGTGCATTGTGGCGACTGCGTCGATGCCTGCGAGGATGTGCTGCGCCGCGTGGGTCATCTGGGCCTCATCCACTACACCTGGGGCGAGGCTTCCGTTGCGGAGAAGCCCCGGGAGTCCTGGTTGCACCGTATTGGTCTGAGAGACGCCAAACGCTGGGTGATCCTGCTGATCATGCTCTTCTATCTCATCGGGTTGGCTACGGCGCTTTCCCTGCGTCGTCCGGTGCTGGTTTACCTCGCGTCGGACCGGAGCACCCTCTACTCCGTTCAACCGGATGGCAGGGTGGTGAATCGCGTCCGGGTGAAGCTGGCCAACCGCTCGCCCCACGCCACCACTGTGCGGCTTTGGGTCGAGGGACTGCCGGGTGGGGAACTGGCGTTGCCAAACAATCCCGTGTCTCTCGCCGTTGGGGAAGTCCTCGAACAGACGGTGGATCTTCGCGCCTTTCCATGGGAGGTCGCCCAGGAGGTCAACCAGATTCGGGTGCTGGCCCAAGCCCAGGGCGACCGTAAGCCGGAAGTCACGGAACTAACTTTTCTCATGCCACCGCCCAGGAAATGACCATGCCGCAACCCTCGAAGCGTTTCGCCTTCTTTCCCGTGATGTTCGGTCTCATCGGCCTGCTCTTCATCGGCATCATGATCGTGACCTACCGCCTGTCGGTGAGAGCCAATCCAATCATGCTTGACGAGCGCGGACAGCAGCACGGTCACCCATGAGCGAGGAGCAGGCCTGTGATCTCTGCGGTGCCCCCGCGGCAAGGCATCCCCAGATTCAGCGCTTCGGGGATGTGCCAAAGACTTTCTGCTGCACGGGTTGCCTGAATGTCTACGCCATTCTCCGAGAGAGCGGCACCCTGGTCGAGGGCATGGATCCTCGCCAGACCGAGGTATTCCAACGCAGCCTGCGCATGGGCCTCATCGGGCTGACGGACGAGGCTGCAGCCTACGGTGGCTCCAACATCCCGGAGGGCGCCGAAACCCGAGAAGTGCTGTACCAGGTCTCCGGGATGTGGTGCACCTCCTGCGGTTGGGTCATCGAGCACATCCTTTCGAGGGAGTCGGGCATCCGTTCCGCCGAAGTGATGTTTACTTCGGATCTCCTGAAGGTGCGCTACTGTCCCCAGTATCTGGCGCCGGATCGCATCGGTGAACGGGTGGCTTCGCTGGGCTACCGGGCCACGGAATACCTCGGCGAGCGCGAAGGTGGGCGCAAGGAATGGCAGGATCTGTTGCTGCGCCTTGGACTCGCAGGGGCCATGTGGATGAACGTGATGCTCTTCAGCCTAGTGATCTACGCGAGCTACTGGGAAGGCATCGCGGATTGGGCGCGCCGGGGTGTGCCTCTGATCCTGATGGCCCTTACCATCCCAGCGCTGTTCTACTCAGCCTGGCCCATCCACCGCATTGCCTGGCTGGGGCTGCGCCAGGGGTATTTGCGCATGGAGGCCCTGATCTCCGTGGGTGTGCTGGCGGCCTTCGGCTACAGCACTGTTCAGGCTTTCCTGGGGGGCAAGCATTTCTACTTCGATACGGCCTGCGCCATCGTCACCCTCATGCTCACCGGCAAGGCCCTGGAACGGGGCGCCAAGGAGCGCAGCGCCAAGGCCATCGCCCTGCTGCACCGCCTGCTGCCCAAGAAGGCTCGCCTGCGTTTGGAGGACAGGGAACATTTCGTGTCCATCGAGGCCCTGGAGCCCGGCGTGGTCTTTCTGGTGAAGGCCGGAGAGCGCATCCCGGCCGATGGCATCGTGGTGGCGGGCACCTCCCTGGTGGATGAATCGGTGGTGACCGGCGAATCCGAGCCTCTGGCCAAAACGGTGGGCGACGAGGTCATCTGCGGCGCGCTCAACGCTGCGGGGGTGTTGGAAATTCGGGTCACACGGGCCGGCGCGGAATCCACCCTCGCCCAGATTGTTCGGGCCGTCGAGAGTTCCCTCGCCAGCCGCAGCCCTCTGGAGCGGGCCGTGGATCGGGTCTCGCGCATCTTCATCCCCACGGTGCTGGGGGTGGCCGCCCTGACCCTGGTCGTGTGTCTGGCGGTGCATCTACCTCCCGCAGAGGCCATGCTGCGGGCCATCGCCGTGCTCGTCATCGCCTGTCCCTGCGCCCTGGGCATCGCCACGCCGCTGGCCACTACTGCGGCGGTGGGAGCCGCCTCGCGCCGGGGCATCCTGGTGCGGGACGTAAGCGTATTGGAGACGTTCCGGCGGGTGAATGTGCTGGTGCTGGACAAGACCGGCACCGCTACCGAAGGCGATGTGCGGGTGCGGGAACTGCTCGACGCGCCTCTGGACCTGGTGGCCGCGCTGGAATCCTACTCCGAGCATCCTCTGGGAAAAGCTGTCGTACGCCTTGCCAAGGAGAAAGGTCTCGCCTTGCTCGAGGCTCGGGAGGTCGTGATTCGGGAGGGCAGCGGTCTCCTTGGCACGGTGAGCAACCAGCGTGTTGCCGTTGGCAGCCTGCGACTGATGGCCGAAGAAGGTGTGGTCGTGGCCGAAGGGCTGCTGGACCGGATGGCGGCCTGGCAGGCGGAGGGGCTCACCGTGGCCTTTGTGGCCATCGAGGGCCAATCCCGGGGCGCCTTGGCCTTCGGCGACCGCCTGCGTCCCGAGGCCACAGGCGTGATCGCCGCCCTGCGAGCCCGGGGGGTGCACACCGTGCTGCTCTCCGGGGATGCCTGCGCCACAACGGTCCGTATTGGCGCATTGCTGGGCGTGGATGAAGCTCTGGGCGAAGTACCGCCGACCGAAAAGGCTGCGGTCATCCGACGCTTCCAGGAAGACGGCCGGGTCGTGGCCATGGTGGGTGATGGCATCAACGATGCGCCGGCCTTGGCGGCGGCTGATTTGGGGATCGCCATGGGATCGGGGGCAGATCTGGCCCTGAACTCCGCGCCCGTGGTGCTGTTGAATGCCTCGCTTCTGCTCATCCCCGAGACCTTTGCCCTAGCCTCCACCGTCCATCGGGTGGTGCGCCAGAACCTCTTCTGGGCCTTCGCCTACAACGCCATCGGAATCACCTTGGCCGCCACGGGGGTGCTGAATCCGATCCTGGCGGCGGGCGCGATGGTGCTTTCCAGTTTGTCCGTCATCGGAAATTCCCTGCGCCTCAACCGCCGCTGAGCTGCAACCTCAGCAGCGTTATTGCCTGAATCAGAATCCAGGCACCCATCCCTGCTACCAGCAAACCACCGAGTTGCAGCAGCCGGGACCGCCAAGCCTGGCTGAGCCGGGCGCCGAGGAAGCCCAGACCTAGGAGGACCGGCATGGAGCCCAGACCAAAGGCAGCCATGCCTGCGGCCCCCATGCGCCAACTGCTGGCGTCCAGTGTGCGCAACAGCATCACATAGACCAGTCCGCAAGGAATCAGACCCCAGCCCAGCCCCAGCACGAAGGGCAGGCCACCCTGCGCCAAGCTCCGGCCCAGGAACCTCTGCAAAGGCGCGGGCAGACGGAATTCCATCAGCGCATCCACCCGCCGCCCCAGCAGCAGGAGTAGGCCCAGCGACAGCATGAGCAGGCCGATGGCCAGCTTCACCCAGATCTGCCAGGCCCACGCCTGGGCCGCAATCAGGGCTTGACCTTCGGGCCGACAGCAGGCGTGCATGTCCTGGATATCCTTCATGCGGCTGAATCCCCCCAGGAAGCCGATCAAGGCGCCAAGCATCGTGTAGGTGGTCACTCGACCCAATTGGAAGAGCAAAAGGCGCAGCCAGGGCCGACCTCCCAACCGGGCCTGGGCCATGCCGAAGGCCGCCACGATGGGTCCGCACATGCCGGCACAGTGGCCCAAGGAGCCGAGAAGACCCGCCAGGAACATCGCCAGCAGCCAAGGCAGAGCATGGGTCTGATGCATCCACTGATCGAGCACGGAGCCTCCCTCGATAGTGTAGCGATCAATCAGGACTCATTAGAAGCCACCGGCACTCACAACGATTCCCTGGAAGTCACTACCCCCTGGCTGGGCGATCTTAAAGATGTCTATTGTCCCCGCATCAAGGCGCAGATTGGATCGTGTACATCGTTGTCGGGGCGGTCTTGAAGTTCTTCGTCTTGTGCCAACCCCTGTAAACGATGTCGAGGGTGTAAACGCCGTTCGCTGCTGGGGTGAAACCGGTGTCTTGCAGGGTTTGCCAGGTGGGTTTCCCAGGTGGAAGGGTAACATCCATCAGTTTTGCGACGACTTTAGTGCCCCCCTGGGCCGCCTGTAAAAGGTAAATTTCTACGGATTTCACGACGGCATCGTCACTGTGGTTTTTGATGAACACCTGGAAGTCGACTGGCATGCCTACCGAGAAATTGACCGGCCTCGAGTCCATGTTCATGATCTCGATTTTCCTCCACGCTTCCTCACCTGTGATCATTTTGACGGTCGTAATTCGCGTCGAGGTGTTTCCCTTCGCGTTCCAGGCGGTCAGTGTGAAGGTCAAGGTGGCTGAAAACCCAACGGCGGCGGTGCTCGACAGAGTGTAGGAACCCGATGCCAATGTCGAAGTGTAGGGCGTGGTCCCTGTTGGTCCGTTGATCGTCACCTTCGTGATCGGGCTCCCCCCGGTGCCGGGCACCACAATCCAGTCAAAGCGGAGCGGATCGCCTTGGACAATTTTAGGGGTCGGGGTGGAGAACGAGTTAATGACCGGGTTGTCGGCCAACCGCGGCACGGACTGCGCATTTCCAACTGCGGCCGGAGGTTTGGCCGTAACCGGGGCGACCGTAGGCGGTTTGGGCGTTGGCGGGGCGGCGGAAGCGCCCGGCACAATGAGGATGGCGACGAGAATCGCCACGGCGGAAACGAGACTCTGTGGGCGAAGCGTGCGCTGCATGGTTGCCTCCATATACCTTCCGATTGGGTTGGGACCAACGCCGCGCTGAGTCCAGCGACTCAGGTTTCTTTCGGAGGCTGCGGCGCGCCGATGCGATCCATCATCTTCAGCAATTCCATGGGCAGCGGGAAGACGATGGTGCTGTTCTTCTCCACGGCGATCTCGGAAAGGGTCTGGAGGTAGCGCATCTGGATGGCCACGGGGTTCTGACTGATCTTGTTGGCGGCTTCCAAGAGCTGTTGGCTGGCCAGGAGTTCGCCTTCCGCGGCGATGACCTTGGCGCGCTTCTCGCGCTCGGCCTCGGCCTGCTTGCCCATGGCGCGCTGGATCTGCTCGGGCAGATCCACGCTCTTGAGTTCCACGGCCGTCACCTCGATGCCCCAGGGCTCGGTGGAAGAGTCAATGATCTCGCGGAGACGCTTGCTGAGCTTCTCGCGGTCCGCCAGCAGCTCATCCAGGCTCACTTCGCCCAGGATGGAGCGCAGCGTGGTCTGGGCGATCTGGCTGGTGGCATAATAGTAGTTCTCCACGCCGATGATGGCCTGCTTCACGTCCAGCACGCGGAAGTAGACCACGGCGCTGACCTTCAGACTCACATTGTCGCGGGTGATGACATCCTGGCTCGGCACATCCAGCACCACCGTGCGCAGGCTCACGATCACGCCCCGGTCGATGGGCTTGAAGATGAAGACGAGCCCCGGACCCTTGGGCTGGGCCAGCACCTTGCCCAGGCGGAAGATGACGGCCCTTTCGTACTCGTTGACGATCTTGAGGCAGCTGATCAGCCAGACGAGGAGGACGAAGGCGAAGGGGCCGAAACAGCCCACAGAGGCGATCAAGGGTTCCATGGTGGACTCCTGGGAAGGGATCCTCCTATCTTCGCACGAAAGAATTGTCCAGGGCCTCCTCTCCGAGGGTCGTCATGGGTCCATGCCCTGGGATCACCCGGGTGGCGTCGTCCAGGGTATAGAGTTCCTCCCGGATGCTGGCCTCCAGCTGATCCCAATGGCCCCCCAGTAGATCTGTGCGGCCGACTCCACCCTGGAAGAGCGTATCCCCGGACAGCAGCAGCGCCCCGTTCACCCCGTGCCCGTGGAAGCAGCAACCGCCTGGGGAATGCCCGGGCGTGTGAATCACCGTCAGATCGTGGAAGACCTCGCCATGGGCAAGGGGCTGCATCTCGGGGGTCGGCACCGACTTCATGCCGAACATTCCCGTCTGCATGGGCAGGCTCTCGATGAGAAAGGCATCCGCCGGATGCAGATAAGCCGGGCATTGCCAGAGATCCTGCAGCTCTCTGGTGGCGCCCACATGATCGAAATGGGCATGAGTGTGCAGCAGGGCCGTTACCTTAAAGCCAAGGGCCTCCACGCGCTGGCGGATCTTGCCGGCCTCGTCGCCCGGGTCCACCACCACGCCCGTGCCCTTTGCCGCATCCCACACCAGGACGCAGTTGCAGGAGAGCGGCCCCACGGGAAAGGTCTCGAAGTTCAGCATGGTCGACTCCGTTACAGGCTCTTCAGGGCCGCCAGTTCCTGGGGATTCAGGTAGCGCCATTCACCGGGCTTCAGGAAGGGATCGTCCAGGGGCCCGAACTGGATGCGGCGCAGCTTGTGGACGGGATGGCCCACGGCGGCGAACATCTTGCGGATCTGCTGATTCTTGCCTTCGATGAGGGTCACCTTGAGCCAGGGGTTGTCCTGCTTGTCGAAGAGTTCGATGCCGCAAGGCTTGAGTCTGCGCCCGTCCAACCGGAAGCCTTCTCGCATCTCATCCAGGGTCTCCGGCCGAGGATTGCGATGGACCTTCACCAGATAGATCTTCGGAATGTGGTTTTCCGGATTGGCGAGGCGCTGGGCCATCTCCCCGTCGTTGGTCATTAAGAGCAGGCCTTCGGAATTGAAATCGAGGCGGCCCACCGGGTAGACCCGAGCCTCCACGCCGGCGAGCAAGGCCATCACGGTGGGGCGCCCCTGATCGTCCTTCACGGTCGTCACATAGCCCTTGGGCTTGTTGACCAGAATGTAGACGGGCGCCTCTTTCTGGATGGGCTGCAGGTTCAGGGTAATGGAGTCCCGCCGAGGGTCGGCCTTGGCGCCGAGTTCGGTGATTGTCACCCCGTTCACCTGCACTCGCCCCTCGAGCATCAACTCTTCGCAGGCCCGGCGGCTCGCCACCCCGGCATGGGCGAGGATCTTCTGGAGGCGCTCAAGGCCTGGGGCAGACGCAGGCTGCTTGGGCCTCGGTGTCGCCTTTCGGGCAGCGGCTCCCGGGCGCGGAGGTTTGGCCCCGACGGGCCTACCCGCAGGCCGGGAGGGCTTGGCCGTGGTACGGGCCGGCCTGTGCTCGGAAAGAGGGGCCGGGGCCTTCGTCCTTTGGACTTCACTCGCGGTGCCCTTGCCGGGCTTGTGCTTCTCATCGGTACGCTGCGGCACCGGTCGAACGGATCTGGCCATGTTGGCTCCCTGGGCGTCTCCCGACGCGAACCCATAATTATCTCACAGTTCACTTGGAAGCAATTGTGATGTATTGCTCACCTTCTCAGCCTCGCCAGAAATGCGATGGAAGGAAAAAAATCTCGACTGGCTGCGGGTATTGCCCCTCCGAAAAGAGCGATGTTCCCGGTATGCTTGGGGGTTTTCTTTCTTTGAGGAGTCCCTGTGACGAAATATGTCTATTCCTTTGGTGGCGACCGCAACGAAGGCAGTGCCTCGATGCGCAACATGCTCGGCGGCAAGGGCTGCAACCTAGCTGAGATGGCTGGGTTGGGCATTCCCGTCCCTCCCGGGTTCACGGTCATCACCGACGTCTGCTCCATGTACAACAACGAAGGCAAGCAGTTGCCCGAAACCGTCCTGACCCAGATCAAGGAAGCCCTGAAATGGCTGGAAGGCAACCGTGGCCGCAAGCTGGGCGAGGTCGAGAAGCCTCTGCTGCTTTCCGTGCGCTCCGGTGCCCGGGACTCCATGCCCGGCATGATGGACACCGTGCTGAACCTGGGCCTGAACGACGAGACTGTCGAAGGACTCGCCAAGGCCAGCAACAATCCCCGCTTCGCCTACGACAGCTACCGCCGCTTCATCATGATGTATTCGGATGTGGTGTTGGATGTGCATAAGAATCATTTCGAAGAACTCATCGAAGAACTGAAGCACAAGACCGGCAAGAAGCTGGACACCGAGGTGAGCGCCGAGGAGTGGAAGACCCTCTGCGGCCAGTTCAAGGCCATCGTGAAGGCCAAGCTGGGCCGCGAATTCCCCCAGGATCCCTGGGAGCAGCTCGTGGGCGGCATCTGCGCCGTGTTCAACAGCTGGGACACCGAGCGCGCCATCATCTACCGCAAGATGAACCGCATCCCCGACGAGTGGGGCACGGCCGTCAATATCCAGACCATGGTCTTCGGCAACATGGGCGATGACTGCGGCACCGGCGTGGCCTTCACCCGCGACCCCGGCACCGGCGAGCCTTACTTCTACGGCGAGTATCTGATTGATGCCCAGGGTGAGGATGTCGTCGCCGGCACCCGCACCCCCCAGCCCATCACCCAGTACCAGGCTGCCGACAGTGGCCTGAAGAGCCTCGAAGAGGCCATGCCCGAGATCTTCACGGAACTGCTGGACACCTGCAATCGCCTCGAGCACCACTTCAAGAACATGCAGGATCTCGAGTTCACCATCGAACAGGGCAAGCTCTACATGCTCCAGACCCGCAACGGCAAGCGCACGGCCCTGGCCGGTATCCGCATCGCCCTGGATATGGTCAAGGAAGGTCTGATCGACGAGAAGGAAGCCCTGAAGCGCATCAATGCCGATGATCTGGTCCAGCTCCTGGCCCCCATCTTCGACCCGAAGGAAAAGGACGCCTTCAAGAAGGCCGGCAAGCTCATGGCCAAGGGCCTGCCTGCGGGTCCCGGCGCCGCCACGGGCGTCATCGCCCTCTCCGCCGAAGAAGCCGAACAGCTTTCGGCCAAGGGCCCCGTGGTGCTGGTCCGCATCGAGACCTCTCCCGAGGATCTGGCGGGCATGGTGGCCGCCAAGGGCATCCTCACCGCCCGCGGCGGCATGACCTCCCACGCCGCCGTGGTGGCCCGTGGCATGGGCAAGCCCTGCGTCTGCGGCGCGTCCAATCTGAATATCAGCGTGGCCAAGCGCACCGTGTCCGTGGGCGATATCGTCCTGAAGGCTGGTGTGGACTTCATCTCCATCGATGGCAGCGCCGGTGAGATCTATGCCGGTCAGCTCTCCGCCTACCCCGCGGAAGTAAACCAGGTCCTTATCGAGAAGACCATCAAACCCGAGCAGAGCGAGACCTACCAACGCTTCGCCATGATCATGGCGTGGGCCAACAAGTACCGCACCATGAAGGTCCGCACCAACGCTGACACGCCGCACGACAGCGATGTGGCCCGAGCCTTCGGCGCCGAGGGCATTGGCCTCTGCCGCACCGAGCACATGTTCTTCGAGGGTGAGCGCATCATTGCCGTGCGCGAGATGATCCTGAGCAAGGATGTGGAAGGCCGCAAGGCCGCCCTGGCCAAGCTTTTGCCTATGCAGCGCAAGGACTTTGAAGGCATCTTCGAGGCCATGAATGGCCTGCCTGTGAACATCCGCCTCATCGATCCTCCCCTGCACGAATTCGTGCCCCACGATGAGCGCGGCCAAAAAGAGATGGCCGAAGTCATTGGGGTGAGCCTCGAGGAAGTGAAGCACCGCGTCGAGAAGCTTCATGAATTCAATCCCATGATGGGCCACCGCGGCTGCCGTCTCGGCATCACCTATCCCGAGATCATTCGGATGCAGATGCGTGCCATCGCCGAAGCCGCCATCGCCGTCGGCAAGAAGGGCATCAAGGCCCTGCCCGAAGTGATGGTGCCCCTCATCGGTCATGTGAAGGAACTCGCTTTCACCAAGACCGAGATGCTGGCGGAGATCGCCGCCATCAACAAGGAACAGGGCACGAACTTCAGCTGCCCCATCGGCACCATGATCGAGATCCCCCGTGCCGCCATTACCGCCGATCAGGTCGCCGTCGAAGCCGACTACTTCTCCTTCGGCACCAACGACCTCACCCAGATGGGCTTCGGCTTCAGCCGCGACGATTCCGGCAGCTTCCTGCCCGAGTACGTCTCCAAGAAGATTCTCGAAGACGATCCCTTCCAGAGCCTCGATCTGCAAGGCATCGGCGAGCTGGTCCGCATCGCCTGCGAGAAGGGCCGGAGCGTGAAGCCCGATCTCAAGCTCGGCGTCTGCGGCGAGCACGGTGGTGATCCTCGCTCCGTCAAGTTCTTCTACAAGGTTGGCCTGAACTATGTCAGCTGCAGCCCCTTCCGCGTCCCCATCGCGATCGTGGCGGCGGCCCAGGCGAGTCTGGAAGCTGCGAAGTAGATCAAAATCCGTTCCGGACTTTGAATGTTAAGAGCAAAAGGGCCCGCCGTAAGGCGGGCCTTCGTGCGGGAAGGGGCGGGATTCGCAACGCACTTCAGAAAGTGCGAGAGCCGGACAACGGTAATTCGCAGGGTAGAATGGTATTAATTCTGAGCGCGCTTCACTGGAGGTTTCGTGGGAGAGGCTGTTCCTCGCAAGAATCTGCCGATCCTCCTGGGCATCATTCGGCAAGAGACCGGAGATGGTGAACTCGTTCTGGAACAGAATGACGGTGCGCGAAGGTTCTACTTCCTCGAGGGTGAACTGATCTACCTCAAGAGCGATGCGGTAGGTGAGCAGTTTGGCAGCTACCTCCTCCGCCAGGACATCCTCGATCTCTCGACGCTCAACGAACTGCTGGCCAATGACGAGGGCTACCGCCTCGGCGAAAAGATCATCCAGTGGGGAATGATGAGCCTTGAAGCACGGGACCACCATCTCCAGTGCCTCCAAGAACAGATCATGATCCACGCCCTCGAGCATCCGATCCTCCACTGGACCTGGAACGCCGACTCCTTGGAGCGCCTGCTGAGCCAGGATCTCCACTTCAAGCTGCAGCACCGGCATTTTATCTGGCGCACCTTCCAGACATCCAACTATCTGATGGATCTGTTGACGATTCTGAAAACCGAAACCACCTGGAAATGGGAAGGCCGGCGCGATCTGGTGGACCACCTCAGCGATCTGCCCCTCACCCCCACCACCGCCTACGCCCTTTCCTTTCTCACCACCGACCCCATCGGCTTCGAAGGCTTTCGTTTTCTCAGCAGCCTCGACGAAGACGATGCGGGCCGATTCATCGTCACCCTCTGGGCCCTCGGAGCCTTGGTGCTGTCCAGCGGCAAGCTGCCCTCCGTGGCCAGGGTTTCCGCACCCAGCCCAGTCCAGCCGACGCCGCTCCTGCCCTTGATCATGCCGCCGCCGAGCATGCCTTTCGGGCCTCCGAAGCAGCGTGTCCCGGCAACCCCTTGCGATCTGACTCAACTCAACAGCCACAGTGAGCCCGAATTCATCGATCCGGATCAGGACCCGGAGGGAAGCCCGGCGCCACAAACAATCCGACTGCGGCCACGACCAGACGATATGCCGCCCTGCGGGCCCCGCCCGCAACCCCGATCCCAGTCGGTGCCACGACCAGACGACATGCCGCCGTGCGGGGCCCGGCCCCAACCCCGATCACAGCCCTTGCCGCCTCCAGACAGCATCCCGCCGCGCGAGCCACAGCTTCAACTCCGTCCCCAACTTGACATCACCAGCCAGCCCCGTTTCATTGAACTGGACCCGGACCGCAAGGGCATCCCAGACCCACCAAAGCCCCAGGCGCTGGTCGAATGCCGGCAGCTGTTTGATCGGGCCTGTCGTCAGGTGAGGCTGGGCCGCACGCTGGAGGCGGTCATTACCCTGGAGCAGGCTGTCCAGCTACAGCCTGACGGCGACGCCGCCTACGAACCGTGGCTGATGCTCGGCCAACTGAGAATGACCAAGCTCACCTGGTCTACCCGCGCCATCCATGCCCTCCAGAATGCATCCCGGATCCGCACCCGGGAGACAAAACCCTGGACCACCATGGGCGAGATCTACCACCGGACGGGCTGCGAGTCCGATGCGGTGGCATGTTTCCGGAGGGCCCTGGAATTGGATCCCTCGGTGGCCATCCCGCCTGGCATGGATCTCAATGAAACGCCGAATCTCGCTCCCCGCGCCAAGCCCTCCAAGATGGGCCTCTTTGGCAAATTCCGCTCGGATTCCGGTGATGGACAGTAAACCACCACGAATCTGCATTTCCTTCTTTCGAAGGAAGGTCAGAACGTTATTGCAGATTCAGCCCTCCTGCCAAGCCCCGCCGAATTCCTGATCATCGCTCTCAAGCGTCTCGATCGCTGAGACCCAGAACTCGGTTCACCCGTTCCCGCACGCTCCGCAAGAGTCCGGGTTCCTTTACCAGAGAGTGGCCGTAGGAGGGGATCATGCGTTGCAGGGTTTCCTGGCCGGCCTCGGCCTTGATCTGGTCGGGGAAGCAGCGATGGATGAGATAGATCATGGTGGCGGCGGCAGTGGAAGCGCCGGGGGAAGCACCCATGAGTGCCGCCAGGGAGCCGTCCGCGGCGGTCACCAGTTCCGTTCCGAATTCCAGTTTGCCGCCCAGCTTCGGGTCCTGTTTGATGATCTGCACCCGCTGTCCGGCGATTTCCAGGTTCCAATCCTCGGTGCGGGCCTCGGGTATGAATTCACGCAGGGCCTCCATGCGCTTTTCCGGGGACTGAAGCACCTCGCCGATCAGGTAGCGGGTCAGGTCCAGGTTGTGCCAACCCGCGGCAGCCATGGGCCACAGATTATGCAGGCGGAGGGCCTTCGGCATATCCAGGAAGGACCCGTGCTTCAGATATTTGGTGGTAAAGCCGGCGAAGGGACCAAAAAGCAACGCCCGTGTGCCCTCGATCATCCGGGTATCGAGGTGGGGCACGGACATGGGCGGTGCGCCCACGGAGGCCTTGCCGTAGACCTTGGCCTGGTGCTGGGTGATGACCTCGGGATTGGAACACACCAGCCATTGCCCACTGACCGGAAAACCGCCGTAGCCGTGGCCTTCGGGAATGCCCGACTTGAGCACCAGGGGTAGCGCGCCGCCGCCGGCGCCGATGAACACGAATTTGGCGCGCACTTCCCGAATGCCGCCCCCCGTCAGATCCTTTACGAGGACGCGCCACCGTCCCTGCGAATCCTTCGTCAAATCCTGGACCTCGTGCCGGAGATATAGGCTGAAATCGGCGCGGGCTTTCAAGCCCGAAAACATCTCCCGGGCGAGGACGCCGAAATTGAGATCGGTGCCGCGCTCCACCCGAGTGGCCACCTGCGGGGTCCCGGACTCTCGGCCGTTCATCACGAGGGGCATCCATTCCGCCAGTTCCGCCGTGTCCCCCGAGAGCCGCATGTCCTGGAACATCGGGTGGGCGCTGAGTTGGGTCTGGCGAGCGCGCAGGAAGCGCACATTCTGTTCGCCCCACACGAAGCTGAGGTGGGGCACGGGTGTGATGAAGGCCGTGGGAGCCGGAAGGCTACCCTTCTCGACTAGGTGCGCCCAGAACTGGAGCGAGACCTCGAAGGCCTCGTTGATGGCCAGGGCCTTCGCGATATCCACGCTCCCGTCGGCCTTTTCGGGCGTGTAGTTCAGCTCGCAGTTGGCGGCGTGGCCCGTTCCGGCGTTGTTCATCGCCTGGGAGCTTTCCAGGGCCACATCCTCGAGTTGTTCGAAGACCTGGATGCTCAGTCCCGGCAGGAGTTCGTTCAGCAGCGTAGCCAAGGTGGCACTCACGATCCCCGCGCCAACGAGAACGACATCCACCTCGCTATCCGCTAGCGTCGACGCCATCACCCCTCCCTCCGATGCCAAGCAAATGCCTGGGCTTGCCCTGTGTAGAATCAAGAATAACAAGGACCCAGCCACCAGAGCAGGAGATCGTCAGCCTGGTGCTTGGTATTGGGACACTTCCAGGCTTCAATGAGAGGCGGGAGGCACTGTGAGCGACTGGCGCAGCAACCGGATCTGGATGGTCCTCATGGGGGCCTGGGGGTTCCTGAGCGCGGCCCTCATCTGCACCCTTTGCTGCCTGGCCGCGCCCATCATTGGCCCTCGCCGTTCCTTCTTTGGTATTGGAAAGTTGTGGACTCGCCAGCAGTTCGCCCTCTGCGGCGTGAAGTGGCGCGTCGAGGGCTGGCCGCAGATCCCAGAGGCCATTCGCACCGAAAAACAGCCTGTCGTTTTCATGTGCAACCACGAGAGCCTGTTGGATTCACCCTTCCTGGTGACGGCCATCCCCATCCCGGCGGTCTACATCGCCAAGAAGGAGGTGCGCTGGATGCCCGGCATCGGCTGGGCCGCCTGGGCCGCGGGCATGATCTTCATCGATCGCAAGAACCGCGAGACGGCCATCGCGGGGCTTAAGCGCGCGGCGATACTGATTCGTGGCGGCAAGAATGTGGTGATTTTCCCCGAAGGCACCCGCACCCGTACGGGAGAGCTGGGCATCTTCAAAAAGGGCGGCTTCAATCTCGCTCTGGACGCGGGCGTGCCCATCGTCCCCATGGCTATCGAGGGCGCCTTCGGCGTGCTTCCACCCGGCAAGTGGGTGCCGCGCCCGGGCCACTTCAACGCCGTCTTCGGTGAGCCCGTCAACCCTTCGGAATTCCCGGACATGGACACCCTCATCGAAGAGGTCCGGAAGCGAGTTGCAAGACTGATTCAGGGGCTCAAGACTGCAGGGTGATCAGAGCCAGGAACTGGACCTGGAACCTCAGCGCGGCGTCAGCCGCAAGCCAATCGGAAGGTATCGAGAGCCGCGCTGAGATGAGAAAGAAAAGCAAGGCGCGGAGGGTGCGGGGAAAGAACCTCGATGATCTTTTCTCCTTCGACGAATTCAGGAAAAACAATCGGCCTCCGATGCACACCGATGAAGGACGAAGGGAATACCCGCGACCCCGGCCAACCCGCTTGCCCTTGCTCTATTCGTGTCCATCACCGTTCATGTGTGCCACGGGTTCCGTTTTCTCCGTGAAGCAAAGAAAGTTCGTTCCGGTAGTGTGGACCCACAGCACAGCACCGAGCTAGACAATGCCAAGTTTCCTGAACGCCGCATCCAGGTCTTCCCGGTCCGGATCCCAGAACGGAATTTCCGGCCACTGGTTGCGGAAAAAGGTGACCTGGCGCTTGGCATAGGCCTGGGTCGCCTGAATGATGCGAGCCTGGATCACGGCTAGATCGCCCCCGTCGAGCCAGTATTCGTAGCCCAGGGGCCGCAGGCGGCGAAGGTCCGCTTTGTGACCTGCGGAAATCGCGCGATGCACCTCATCCGGCCATCCTTGCTCGATCATGGACGCCACCCGACGGGCGACACGCTCCCTCAGAACCTCCCGCGAAGGCAGTACCAGCAAGGCTTTCCAACCTTCGGGCACGCCGCGCACCACGCCGTCCATCCTTTCGGAGGGGGGCCCGCCCGTGGTCAGATGCAAGGCCAAGGCTCGGCAGATACGGCTGCGATCATTGGGATGAAGCTGGGTCGCGCGAAGAGGATCCACGGCCCTGAGGTAGCGGTGCAAGGATTGCGGGCCGATCGCCATGTCCCAGGCACGAACGCGATCAACCAGCGCTTGTGGCACCGGGGGAAGTTCGCTCAGCTGATTCCAGATGCCCCGCAGATACAAGCCCGAACCCGTTACGAGCACAGGGTTGGCAACTCCTGACAACGACTGTCGCACCCGAGCGCCAAAGCCGACAGGGTTGGCCGATGTGGAAAGGGGCAGCACGCCGTACCCCAGGTGCGCCACGCCTCCCTGCTCGGGTTCGGAGGGCTGACCGGTGCCGATGGCCAGTCCCTCGAAGGCCTGGAAGGGATCGCCGTTGACCACAACCCCGCCGATGCGCTGAGCCATCGCCACCGCGAGGGAGGACTTGCCGGAGGCCGTGGGACCGAGGATGGCGATGGAAAGGGGCGTTTTCATGGGTGTGGAGGATCGAAAAGGCATGTTCTCACATCCTTCCAGGAACCCGGAGCGCTCCCGCCTCATCTTTTCGTTGAACGGAAGCACCATGCTCATCTTGACTGATCTTCCTCCCCATCCATCGGGACCCATCGCGGCCGTCTACGGACCGCCCGCGCCTGTGATCAAAGGCATGGCGCCTCGCTCAGCTATCTTCTCTCTGTCCCAGGCCTCCAAGGTCGCCTTGCGGGAGATGCCCGGCGCGATTGTCGTGGTCGAGGATGACGCACCCGTCTTCCTCACAAAATTGCCGCCATCCATGAGTCTGCTGCGCGGCCATCTGCGCCTGTTCTCGGGCACCCAGCAGCCCCCATTTCCGATAACACCCCCGATGCCAGTCTGGATGGATCCTTCGGTCACCACTGCTGGCGGGAATGTGGTCAATCGCATCTTCGGCTTCGGGGGCGGAAACTACTGATTACCGTGAGGCGCTGTCCAAAAACAACCTGGACGATTGGTTATTTTTGGACAGCGCCTAACCTCGGCAGCAGCCGCGCCGCTTGGTCCCGCGACAGTCTTGCCGCCTCGATGGCATGGCCCACCGCATTCGTCGCGTCCTGCTGTGGCGTTAACAGAGCGATGCACTGGTCGCGCAAGCGCAGCAGTTCACCTTGCGGATCGGGCAGATGGCGCGCGGCCGCGGCCGCGAAGATCTTGAGAAAGCACTGCACGGAATCGCAGGCGGCGCTGACCGCGGCGGCGGCGCTCCGCTGATCGGCCTGGAGCGCCAACGCCGTCGCCAGGAAACGCAGTCCGTCCTCGAAGCGGGCCTGGAGGTGGCCGCTAGGCCCCGCGGAGTCGGCGTTCATCCCTGAGTGCTCGCCGCGGGATGAACGGGGTACTGGCCCGTGAAACAGGCGTAGCAGAAGCCCGCGCCGCCGGCGTCCTGCATGGCGCCCTCGAGATCTTCCACGGTAAGGTAGCCCAAACTGTCGGCACCTACGAACTCGCCGATCTCCTGGATGCTCTTCTGGGCGGCGATGAGTTGGTCCCGGTTGGGGGTGTCGATGCCGTAGAAGCAGGAATGGGTGGTGGGCGGACTGGAAATGCGCAGATGAATCTCCGCCGCGCCCGCCTGCCGCACCATTTGCACGATCTTGCGGGAAGTGGTGCCCCGGACGATGCTGTCATCGACGAGCACCACGCGCATGCCCCGCAGCAGCTCTCGGCAGGGATTCAGTTTCACCTTCACGCCGAAGGACCGGATGGATTGCTTGGGCTCGATGAAGGTGCGGCCCACATAATGGTTGCGGACCAACCCGAAATCGAAGGGGATACCGCTCTCTTCGGCGTAGCCCAGGGCCGCGTGCACGCCGCTGTCGGGCACAGGCACCACCAGATCGGCCGCCACGGGATGCCGACGGGCCAAGGCTCGCCCCATCGCGCGGCGAGTGGCCATTACGCTGCGGCTGAAGACGAAGGAATCGGGCCGCGCGAAATAGACATGCTCGAAGACACAGGGGCGCGGGTCCTCCTTGGCGAGCATGAAGCGCGAGCGCAAGCCTTGCGAATCGATCACGACCATCTCGCCTGGCAGGACCTCCCGCTGGTACTCCGCGTTCACCAGATCGAAGGCCGTGGTCTCGCTGGCAAAGAACCAGGATTGGTCCAGCCGCCCCAATGCCAGGGGCCGGAAGCCCCGAGGATCCCGGGCAGCGATGAGGAGGTCCTCCGCCAGGATCAGCAGAGAGAACGCGCCCTCCGCCTGCTGAAGGGCTTCCACAACGGCATCCTCCAGCGTAATGGCCTTGGCGCGGTTGATGAGGGCGAGGAGCACCTCGGAATCCGAGGGACTCGTGAAGACCTGGCCCTCGGCGATGAGCCGGGCGCGGATCGCTTCGGTGTTGGTGAGGTTGCCGTTGTGACAGAGCGCCACCTGCCCGAAGCGGCCGCGCACCAGGAAGGGGTGGGCGGCGCTGGCCACATTGCCCCCGGTGGTGGAGTAGCGGGTGTGGCCGATGGCCGCATCGCCCTTCAGGCGGTCCAGCACGGCTTCACTGAAGACATCCGCGACATAGCCTTGGCCCTTGTGCAGAGTCAGTTCGCGGCCTTCCCGACTGCAGATGCCAGCGGCTTCCTGGCCGCGATGCTGCAAGGCGTACAGGCCCAGGTAAGTCTGACGGCTGGCTTCCGGCTGCTGAAAAACCCCGAAGACCCCGCACTCGTCCCTGAACGGCATCGGACCTCCAAAGACCTAGTGTAAACCGCCCCGACCCTACCGTAGTCTTGATCTCGGCGACGAAGGCGCGGCTTCCCGAAATTCCTGTGCCTGCCTGTCCCCACTGGAGTGCTCATGCATCTGCGTCTTCTCCCGCTGTTTTTCCTTGCTTCCTTGCTGCCGGCCGACACGCTCTCCGACCTCAAGGGCACCTTGGCCCGGCTCAACGGCCAGGAACCCGTGAAGGCCAGCGTGGATTACCAGTTCTGGAGTCGACAAGGAGACGAGAAGAAGCCCGTAGTCACCGAAGGCAAGGCCACCACCCTGGTGGAGGAAGGTCCCCAGGGCCTGAAACTGTCCTGGAGCCGGGGGATCCTCCAAGCCGCGGCCCAGGAAGCGAAGGCGCAAGCCATGGATCCCGAGAAGAGCACGCCGATCCGCCGAGCGATCGAAGCCATGAAGGCCGTAGAAGTGAGCGACTATCTGAACGGAGCCGAAGATCTGCTTCGCACCCTCGAACAGTCCCAACTTTTAGAGGAAAAGGCCGAAGCGTGGCAGGGCAAGCCGGCCCGCCTCCTGCAACTCAAGTTCAGCCCCCGCATGGGGCAGCAACAGCGAAGGTACATCAAGGAGATGAACGCCACGGTCAAGGTATGGGTGGGGGTCGATGGTTTACCCCTCGCGGCTGTCAGCCAGGTAAACATGAAGGGGCGGGCGCTTCTGGTGGTCAGCTTCGAGCAGCAGCAGAAGGAGGAATTCCACTTCGCCCGTGCCGGCAACCGGCTGCTGGTCGTGCATCATGCGAAAGAAAACAACGGATCCGGGGGCGGGGAAAAGGGTCAGTCGAAGTCGGTGATGAACCTGAACCTGAACTAGAACGCCCTTCCTCACCCGTCTTCCACGGAAGTATTATCCGGCCCGGGCCTTGAAGTCCTTCCCCAGCCAGCCCTTGGCGAGGATGAGGAGGACGGTGCTCATCATGGCCAGAACCCCGAAGACCAGCCACATGACACCGGTGGACCCGGGCCCCGTGGCAGGGCACCATTTCGCCAGCGCAGCGCCAGAATAGAGCGGCACGATGATCTTGGTGAGGAACCAGGGGAACTGCGCCACGCCCATGTAGGCGCCCGTACGGCCTTCGGGGGCGATCTCCGCGGCGTATTGCAGAAAGCGTGGCTGCCACATGGCCTCACCGAGGGTCATCAGCACGAGGAAGGCGAAGAGCCCCGTCACCGAGGGACCGAAGGCCAACAGGAAGGTGGGCAAAGCCATCACCGCCGTGCCCAGAATCATCATGGTGTAGACCTTTGCCCGGGCCGTGAGGGCCGCCACGATGGGGCAGAGCACGAAGATGAGCAGGGAGTTGAACTGGGTCGCGACCTCGTAGTTGTCCCCGATCCAGGTGCCCACGAAGGCCCGCTTCACATAGGGCGGCAGGATGAAATAGTTGTAGGCGAAGAGGGTCTGCACCGGCATGAGGCAGAAGATGAAGTAGGCGAACTTGGCATCCGCGATGGGGTGGCTCCTCAGCCAGTGCCGGATGCCGGCCAGGAAGCCCACGGGCGCGGGATCGGCCTTGGCCGCGTTCCGGAGCGCGCCTTCGGAGGGTGCCACCGGCGCCGCCGCTTCCGTCGCGAGTTTGGCGTCCGCGATGGCCTTCTGCTCTGTCTTCCGACTCAGGAGGAAGAAGAGGACGATGAGCCCCAGGGTGCTGGCCAGCACATAGAAACCATAATCGCCGGCAATCTCGAAGCGCTTGCGGACGGGCGCCATGAAGGTGGGTAGCCAGCCGCCCAGGTTCATCACGGCGTAGAGCATGGCGAAGCCCATGCTCGCCGTGGCGGGTGTCGTGAACTGGCGCATGGCCGCGTAGCTCGCCGGGTAGTACATGCCGTAGCCCAGCACGATGAAGAGGATTCCGAAGGTGGCCAGGGCATTGAAGGGCGTGAAGAGCCCCCCCGTCGTTAGGCCCAGCCCGGGTGCGAACGCGAGAATGCTGCGACCCACCAGCATGATGAGGATGGAGATCAGGAAGGTGCGGCGCACGCCCCACTTGTCGGCCCGCCCGCCAAAGAAGAGCATGCAGATGGTGATGCCTGCGGTCAGCAGCCCAATCATCCAGCCCGTCTCCCGGTCCCCCAGCCGCCCGTATTGGTTGAAGTAGAAGGTGAGGTTGGCCAGCATGCCGAAGTAGACGAAGCCTTCCACCAGGCTGGACAGATTCACCGCCCAGAGCGCCCTGGGGGCGTGCACCAGATCGATGAAGGGCTGCACGATCTCCCGGAGGGGCGATTTCGGGGCGACAGTTGGATCGGTCACGAAGGCTCCATGCGGCAAGGATTATTCTCACGGTACCACGGAGTACAGAAGGGTTCCGGCATCCAAGGTGCGTAGCCGAGGTGGTAAACATGACTTCTCCGAAGCTCTGGGGCCTGATGACGGTGGTCACCCTCACTGCCGGAATTGGGTTCGCCACCATTTCTGGCCATCTGCGGCCCGCTTCGGACACCGCAGTCCATGGCATCTCGAACCAGGAGACACTTGTGCCCCCGCCCCAACCAACGAAGTACGAGCTGAAAAAGAAGCTGACCCCCATGCAGTACCGCGTCACTCAGGAGGCCGCCACGGAGCCCGCCTTCCACAACGCGTTCTGGAACGAGCACCGGGAAGGCCTCTATGTGGACCTCGTCAGCGGGAAGCCGCTTTTCACTTCCAAGGACAAGTTCGATTCAGGTTGCGGCTGGCCCAGCTTCACCAAGCCGGTGGATGCCGCCGAGGTCGTGGAGAAGCGCGATGGCTCCCACGGCATGATCCGCACCGAGGTGCGCTCCCGGGAGGCCGACTCGCATCTGGGTCACGTCTTCGATGACGGTCCGGCCGACAAGGGAGGACTGCGCTACTGCATCAACTCCGCCTCGCTACGCTTCGTTCCCGTGGAAGCCATGGAGCAGGAAGGGTACGGCAGCCTGCTCCCTCTATTCGGTAAACCTGCGCTCAGCCGGACAGAGTTGGCCACCTTGGCTGGCGGCTGCTTCTGGGGCATGGAGGAACTCCTCCGCCAGCAGCCCGGCGTGCTGGCTATCGAGGTGGGCTATACCGGCGGCAGCGTTTCCAACGCCACCTACGAGCACCATGCCGGCCACGCGGAGGCCGTGCAGATCCGCTTCGATCCCGCCAAGACCAGCTTCGAGGCCCTGCTCCGCTTCTTCTTCCGGATGCACGACCCCACCACCCTGAACCGCCAGGGCAACGACCGGGGCAGCTCCTACCGCAGCGCGATCTTCTTTCATAGCGAGGCCCAGCGGCTCGTGGCCGAGAAGGTGAAGGCGGAGGTGGACGCTTCCGGGAAATGGGGAAAGCCAATCGTCACGGAAATCACGGCGGTTGGCCCCTGGTGGAAGGCCGAGGAAAACCACCAGGACTACCTCCAGAAGCACCCCGGTGGCTACACCTGCCACTTCGTGCGGGACTGATCCCACCCACACCCGGAGCGCTTCCAGCACAGTTCGCGCGACAACGCTTCGCCCGATTGAACGAGCGGCACTCGTGTCGACACGGCGGAGGTGAGCCGATTATCAGGCTCGCATATTCACTCCCGAGCCAACATGTACCGAAAGAGGGAGTAACCTCGGAGTGCGAACCCCATGTACCGACCCTCGATGAACCCCTCGCCCGGCAGCCGTGTCGTCCACTACGCGGGGGACCGGATCCGGATCGAGCTTAGCCATCCAGCCCCCGGGGTTGCGGGCTGGCGGGGTCTGCTTCGCACGAACCTCACCCGGGCAGGACGCACCCGGTTGGAAGTCGTTGACCTAGCGGGCGCCCGGTTGGCAGAGGCGGGCACCTTCGCGGGGGCTTCCTGGCGGGATATCCCCTTGCGTCCCACGGAGACCGGCTGGGAACTGGATCTGCCCCTCTGTGAGGTCGGCTATTTCCGCGCCAAGGCCTACTGCGTGGACCCCGAGGGATGGCAGCACTGGCCCGAAGGCGAGGACCTGGGCATCTCCGTCCACCCGGACCATCTGCGTACTGGCAACACCATCTACTGCGCCTTTCCCCGGATGTTCGGCGAGACCCGGGACCGGATGTCCACTCGGCAGCCCACCCTGGAAGAGCAGCTCCGCGATCTGGATCGCCGGGGCTTTTCGGTGATGCCTCCCTCCGGAAAATTGCGCGATCTTACGGCCTGCATTCCGCACATCGTCGAGCACCTGGGCTGTCGGATCCTGCACCTTCTGCCCCTGGGCCCCACGCCCACCACTTACGCCCGGATGGGACGCTTCGGCAGTCCCTACGCCCAGCTCGATCTCGCGGGCATCGATCCCGCTCTGGTGGATTTCGACCGGCGCACCACCGCCGAGGACCAGTTCCGGGAACTGGCCTATGCCACGCACCTGCGTGGGGGACTGGTCTTTCTAGATATCGTCATCAACCACACCGGCTGGGGCTCGCGCCTCATGCAGGAGCGCCCGGAATGGTTTCAGCGCGACCCGGATGGCAGCTTCCACAGTCCCGGCGCCTGGGGCGTCACCTGGGGCGATCTGGTGGAACTGGACAACCGCTATCCGGAACTGTGGGAGACCACCGCGCAGGCGCTCCTCACCTGGTGCCGCCGGGGCGTGGACGGCTTCCGGTGCGATGCGGGCTACATGGTGCCCGTGCCGGCTTGGCAGTATCTCGTGGCCCGGGTGCGGGAGGAATTCCCCGATACCGTGTTCCTTCTGGAAGGCCTCGGCGGGGCCTGGGCGGCCACCGAGGCGCTGCTCACCGAGGGTGGCATGCAGTGGGCCTATTCGGAGCTCTTCCAGAATTTCGGCCCGCGCGAGGTCGCGGGCTACCTGGATCACGCCATCCGCCAGGCTGAACGCATCGGCCCCCTGGTCCACTACAGCGAGACCCATGACAACGATCGGCTCGCCAAGCGCGGTGAGGACTGGTCCCGGCTGCGCAATCGGCTTTCCGCCCTCTGCAGCCATTCCGGCGCCTTCGCCTTCACCGCCGGCGTGGAGTGGCTGGCCACCGAAAAGATCGATGTCCATCAGTCCCGAGGCCTGGCCTGGGGCGCCGAACCCAACCTGGTCCCCGAACTGGCGCGCCTGAACCGCCTGCTCCGGGACCATCCTTGCTTCTTCGACGGTTCCCACCTCCGTCGCCTGAGTCCCGACGATGCTCCGGTCCTGGCCATCGGTCGCCGCTCTGCCGAGGGTGCAGACACCTGCCTCGTGCTGGTGAACCTGGACTCCGAAGCACCCCATGCCCTGGAGCTGGACACGGCAACCTGGCGAGATCTGGGTGCTCCCTGGCTGGATCTCCTGGACCAGGAACCCCCCTCCATCCGCACCGACCAGCCGGGAAGCGTGAGCCTGAGCCTTCTGCCGGGCGCCAGCTTCTGCCTTGCCTCGGCCACCTCGCCCCAGGGACTCCACGGCGAAGCCTACCGCACCCGCCGGGCCCAGGCCGCCTGGGCCTATCGGCATCTCACCCAGATTCGGCCCGCAGAGGCACTGGGGCCCATGGCATGGCAGGAACTGGCTCAGCTCGCCGGCCAGGATCCCCTGCGCTTCCTCTCCGCCCTGCCCCAACTGGATGCCAGCGCGGCCGCGCAGGACCTCGCGGGTGCTCTGCGGCAGGCTCTCCTCCTGGATGGTTATGCGCCGGTGCTGCGGTGGAGTGCCCAGGATCTCAACCGCGTATTCCCGGTGCCACCCCAGCACTGGCTGCTGGTGGAGGATCCCGGCCCCTTCGAAATCACCCTGCACCGCCCAGATCGGCGGGCCCTTCACCTGCGTTCCACCCCCTGGGATGGCGGCCACATGGCGGCCATCTTCCCGGCCGAACTGGAGGCGGACGGTGCCCATTCCCTGGATGCCGCCCTGATCGTAGACCGCTTCACGGAACAGGGGCGAAGGGCCACGGGAGCTTTGCGCCTGCTGCCCGCGACGGCGAGTTTCGAACCCGGTGCCCCCCTGGGGCAGGCCCTGCTCACCAATGGCCGGGGCGCCATGGCGCGGTTCCATGCGGACCTGGGCGCCGTGGCTTCCAAGTACGACTGCCTGCTGGGGGCGAACCTCCACCCGGAGGCGCCCTGCGACCGCCACATCTTCGCCAAACGGGTGCGAGCCTGGGCGAATGCCGACGGCTTCATCACGGCGCTCGATGGCCGCAACCTCCTGCGTTTCGAACCCGGCCCGCCCGCGCGCTGGGTCTTTCTTGCCAGTGCCGGGGATGGGCGCACGGTGGAGATCCACCTCACAGCCGACCTGCTGCCGGAGCGAAACACCACGGTCCTTCGCTTCCTGAGGCCCGGGGGCCCACCCGCGCGCGGCGAAGAACTGTCTCCGGATCGAGCGGTGAGCCTTAGCTTGCGGGTGGACTTGGAGGATCGCGGCTACCACAACGAGACCCGCGGCACCTCGGAGACAGAGGCCCATTTCACGGCCCACACCCGGGCGCTGGAAGACCGCCCCGGCTTCGCCTTCGAGCCCGCGCCGGATCGTCAACTGCGGGTCTGGTCATCGGGCGGTACCTACCAGTCGGGGCCGGAATGGAGCCGTGATCTCAGCCACACCCTCGAGTCCACCCGCGGCATGACCGACCGCGGCGATGCCTGGAGCCCCGGCTGGTTCGAAGTGCCGCTCTCCGCCATGGGCTCGGTGATGCTGGTGGCCTGCGCCGATACCGAGGAACCCTCGCCGGAGGAGCTTGCGCGTTTCGGCCAGGCTCCGTCTCGAACCCTCGCTCTCGAAGCGCGGCCTGGGCTGGACCCCGATGACACCTTCGGACGCCGGCTGCGGCTGGCCGCATCGGATTTTCTCGCTCGGCGCGGCACTGGTTCCACGGTGATCGCGGGCTTCCCCTGGTTCCTGGACTGGGGCCGAGACACGCTCATCGCCTGCCGGGGGCTGTTGGCGGGCGGTTTCACGGCGGAAGTGCGCGAGATCCTCCTCACCTTCGCCCGCTTCGAGGAACACGGCACGCTGCCCAATATGCTCTCGGCGGATTCCACGGCGAACCGCGACACCTCGGATGCCCCGCTCTGGTTCGGCCTGGCCTGCGAGGAAGCCGCCGCCAGCCTCGGTCCGAAGCTCTATGAAACCCCGATCGGTGATCGGCGCCTTCGAGAGGTCCTGGCGTCCATCGCCGCGGGCTATCTGGCGGGCACGCCCAACGGCATCCGGGTGGACCCCGCTTCCGGCCTCGTCTGGAGCCCTTCCCATTTCACCTGGATGGACACCAACTACCCGGCCGGCACCCCGCGCGAGGGTTACCCCATCGAAATCCAGGCCCTCTGGATCCGCCTTCTGCGCCAACTCGGCCGACTGGAGCCCAAAGGCCCCTGGGCCGCCCAGGCAGTCCTGGCCGAGGCCAGCCTCGAGCTGTTCTGGTGTGAGTCCCTCGGCTGCTGCCACGACACTCTGCTGGCCCCCTCGGGCCGCCCCGCTGCGGAAGCCATTCCTGATGGGCATCTGCGACCCAACCAGCTCTTTGCCGTGGCCCTCGGGCTCTTGCCCAGGCCGCGGGCCGCGCGGGTCGTGGACGCGTGCGCCCGAAATCTGCTGGTGCCCGGCGCCCTCCGCAGTCTCGCACCGCTGCCCGTCAAGGAACCGCTGCCCATCCGGACCCCGGAGGGCCGCCTCCTCAACGATCCCGCTCACCCATACTGCGGCCGCTACGAAGGTGATGAGGACACGCGCCGCAAGCCCGCCTACCACAATGGCACCGCATGGAATTGGCTCCTGCCGGTCTTCTGCGAAGCACTGGCCCAGGCCCACTGTTTCGAGCCGAAGGCGCTCGCCGCTGCGAAGGCCTACCTGGGCTCCGCGGAACGCCTGCTGCACGAGGGCTGCATCGGCCATCTGCCCGAGATCCTCGATGGCAATGCGCCTCACTCCGCGCGGGGCTGCGATGCGCAGGCCTGGTCCGTCACGGAAGCTTTGCGGGTATGGCTCCTCCTTATCGCTAAGATGAGGAAAACCAGCTCGCACCTGTCGGAGTCCTGATGACCGTTCCGCCCTTCCACAGCTTCATGGCCGAAGCCTTCCTGCGAGGGGAGTGCACGGATGCCGGAGCGTGGTTCGGACTCCACCTGGTTCCCGGCGAAGGCGTGCGAATTCGGACCTTCCTCCCCCGCTCCACTCGGGTCGAACTGCTCGACGCCAAGACAGGGAAGGCCCTCCTGGATATGGTGATGGTGCATCCCGAAGGCATCTTCGAAGCCCACCTGCCCCGGCGGCGCAAGGCCTTTCCATACCGGTTCCGGGTGCATGGCTGGGGCGATCCAGTGGAACTCGCGGATCCCTATCGCTTCGGCGCTGTGCTCGGAGAACTGGACCACTACCTCCACGCGGAGGGCACGCTGCTGCGTTCCTACGAGCGGATGGGCGCCCATCCCGCCACTCGGGACGAGGTCCAGGGCGCCGATTTCGCAGCGTGGGCCCCCAACGCCCGCCGCGTCAGTGTGGTGGGCAACTTCAACGGCTGGGACGGGCGCCGCCACATCCTCCGCCGCTGGTCCGATTCGGGCATCTGGGAACTCTTCGTGCCCCATCTGAGGCCGGGAGATTTCTACAAATTCGAAATCATCGGCAAAGACGGAAAGTTGCTGCCCCTGAAGTCGGATCCCTACGCCTTCGGCTGCGAGTACCCACCCGGGTCTGCCTCCATCCTGACTGCGACCGACGCCGCCCCGTGGAAGGACGGCCCGTGGATGGCCGAGCGCTGGACCCGGAACCGCCATATCGCACCGGTGAGCATCTACGAACTCCACCTGGGTTCCTGGAAACGGCGGGACGATGGGGGTTTTCTCTCCTACCGTGAACTGGCGGAGCAGCTGGTGCCCTATGTGAAGGATCTGGGCTTCACCCATGTCCAGTTCCTGCCGGTGAGCGAGCATCCCTTCTACGCCAGCTGGGGCTACCAGCCGCTTGGGCTCTTTGCCCCCACGGCCCGCTTCGGCAGCCCCGAGGACTTCAGGGTGCTGGTGGAGGCCCTCCATGCCGCCGGTCTCGGCGTGCTCATCGACTGGGTTCCGGCCCATTTCCCCGAGGATGTCCACGGCCTTGCCGCCTTCGACGGCACGCATCTCTTCGAACACGCCGATCCCCGCAAGGGCCGGCACATGGACTGGGGCACGCTGATCTACAACTTCGGACGCCGCGAAGTGCAGAACTTCCTCATCGCCAACGCGTTGTTCTGGCTGGACCGTTTTCACATCGATGGTCTGCGCGTGGATGCCGTGGCCTCGATGCTCTACCTGGACTACAGCCGGAAGGCGGGCCAGTGGCTGCCCAACAAGCACGGAGGGCGCGAGAACCTCGAGGCCGTGGATTTCCTGCGCCGCCTCAACGAGGCCGTCTACGCCCAGTTCCCGGACACCATGACCATCGCCG
>CAIPUA010000176.1 GCA_903868115.1 uncultured Holophagaceae bacterium | reverse complement strand
TGTGCTCCGTGTGGTCCGTGGTTGAAAAGCACTGATCTGCGCCACCCCCCGATAGTCCTTGTCGCGTCGGCGCTGGGCTAGGACGTCAAGAGGCCAGAGAACCTTCGTGACCCAGGGTGTCTTGGTGGTTTCTTCTCCGTGTCCGCCATCTTTTCCCTCTGCGCTCTCTGTGGTGCTTCTTTTCTCGGATGCAAACGCACCACCCGGGCTTATTCATCACCGATGAGCACGTCCCGGGGCTTGCCGGCTCCCCGGTCGGAGCCGATGATGCCTTCTTCCTCCATGCGATCAATGATCCGGGCGGCGCGGCCATAGCCGATGTTCAGCTTGCGCTGGAGGAGGCTGGTGCTGGCCTTGCGTTCGCGCTTGACCACGGCCACGGCGCGGTCGTAGATATCGTCGCCGCCACCGCCTTCCTCAGTGCCCAGGGCCTGCGTGGCATCCTCGTCGGTCTCCATGGCGTTGATGAGGGCCTGGTTGTATTCAGGTTTGCCTCGGGCCTTGAGCCAGTCCACGAGGCGCAGCGTCTCCTCCTCGGTGATGAGGGGCGCGTGGATGCGGTGGGGACGGGCATTCCCGGGGGCCAGGAAGAGTGCATCGCCCTTGCCCAGGAGCTGCTCGCCTCCGCTGCAGTCCAGGATGGTGCGGCTGTCGATCTTGGTGTTCACGCGATAGCTGAGGCGCGCGGGCAGGTTGGCCTTGATGACGCCAGTGACGATATCCACGCTGGGGCGCTGGGTGGCGAGGATGAGGTGGATGCCCACGGCGCGGGCCTTCTGGGCGATGCGGGCGATGCTTTCTTCCACCTCGGCGCGGGCGACCATCATCAGATCCGCGAGTTCATCGATGACCACGACGACATAGGGCAGAGGTTCCAGGAAGGCGGGGCGATCCGGCCAGCGCGGGTTCGGCGTGCGATCACTGAGATCGATGTTGCCGCCCGCCTCCAGCACCTTCGTGTTGAAGCCTTCGAGGTTGCGAACGGAGAGCAGCGCGAGACGGCGGTAGCGATCCTCCATCTGGGCAACGACCCATTTCAGGACCCGCCCGGCTTCCTTCATATCAGTCACCACGGGCGCCCACAGGTGCGGGATGTCTTCGTACATTCCCAATTCCACCATCTTGGGATCCACCAGGATGAGCTTCACCTCGCTCGGCAGGGCGCGCAGGAGCACGGAGCAGATCATGGCGTTCACGCCCACGCTCTTGCCGCTGCCCGTGCTGCCGCCGATGAGGAGGTGCGGCATCTTGGCGAGATCCGTCACCACCGGAATGCCTGCGATGTCCTTGCCCAGCGCCATGGCCAGCAGACTGCGGGCCTCCTTGTGAGCGGGATCCCGGAAGGCGGGGCTGTCCACGATTTCGCGGAAGGCGATGATCTCTCGTTTGGGATTGGGCACTTCGATGCCCACCAGGTTGCGGCCGGGAATGCGGTCAATGCGCACCTTTTCCGCCTGCAGGCCCAGGGCGAGGTCATCCTCCATGCCGATGACCCTCGCCAGGGGCACGCCCGGGTCTGGATGGAACTCGTACACGGTGACGACGGGGCCGGGTTGCATTCCGACCACGGTGCCCTTCACTTTGAATTCGGACAGCTTCTGGCCAATGAGCAAGCGGGTGTCCTCGAGCACTTTGGGATCCACGCGCGTGCCCTGCCCCGGTGGATCGAAGAGGCGCCTCGGGGGCAGTTCCAGACGCTCGGCGGGGGCAAAGGCAGAGGTATCGCTGTCGAGTTTGCGCGAAATCTTGCGGGGCGCCTTGGGGGCGACCGCGAAGCTCGGGTCCGGCAGCGGGTGCACGGGCGTGGGCTCGGTGAGCCCCAGAGACTGCTGCTCGGCCACGCGGCCAAACCTGTCCTGGATGAGTATGGGCTTCACGAGTGGGGGCTTGGTCGGCGGAGGCGGGGGCAGATTGCGCAACAGGGCGGGGGGCGGAAGCGGCACATCGGAGGGCCGATGGAGCTCCTCCAGCACCCGCGAATCCTGGGTGGGCAGGAGTTCCCGAGATGGGGTATCCAGGCGCATGGACTGGATGATGGGAAGGGCCATCTCCGGGGGAAGGTGTGGATTGTTGCGGCGGAAGTCGTCGGCTTCGCCCTGGGCACGTTTGAAGGCGTCCTGCTGTTCCTTCTCCAGTTGATGCTGCTCGGCGAAATGTTGGAGATCCGCCGCGTCCCCGGCGTCCAGGTCCGGCAGAGTCCTAGCCCGGCCACTCTTCCAGGCCAGGAGGGGGCGCGTGAGGAAGGCCAGCACCCCGCGGATGCCCTTGCCGGGCAGAGGCTTGAGGAAGGGCCAAGCATGCTTGCCCATCCAGCGACCGAGCAGCCCCCCAAGCGCCCGGGTGAGGGCCGGGGCCAGAATCAGCGCGGCGATGAGGATCAGGAGGGCGAGCATGAGGGGCAACCCCACGGGGCCCAGGGCGCGGCGGCTGGGCGGCCACAGTTCCGAACCCAGCCAGCCACCCCAGCGCCAGGCACCGGCGGACACGCCGCCATCGGAGGTCCAGGAACGGGTGCCTAAGGCTCCCAGCAGGGTCCACACGGACAGGCCCAGAACGAACCAAGCCGTGCGGCGCAGCCACTTGCGGCCGTCGCGGGTGAAGACCTCCCACAGGAGGTATACCGGTACGAGCCAGGCTCCCACGCCCACCAGGGTCTGAAGGAAACCCGCGAGGTGAGCGCCGAAGAGCCCGCAGGGATTGTGGACGGCGCCCCCGACGGCACCCTGGGAAAATAGATGCGGATCCAGCGGATGGAAGAAGGATAGCGATACCCCGAGCAGCAGCGCGAAAAAGCCCGCCACGACCCTGAGGAGCAGCCTGCCCATTCCTTTCACGGCACCTCCGAGTATTCCTCGAGTCTAGCCGGAGAATGCTCGGACGGGCTCCTGGCCTAGTGCTGGGCCGCAGTGCCCGAGGCCGAGGACGCACCTGAGGCCAGGAGCGTGGCACGCCGGTTCCGCTCCCAGGCAGGCTTTCCACCCGTCTGGAGATAGCTTCCCGCACTCACGAAACGCCACCCGTTGGTGAGGGCGCGATCGAGGAAGGGGCCCAGAACCCGCGCGGGGCGGTCTTCTGCAGGCCGGGCCGAGCCGAGGTGCATCAGCACGATGAGGCCGTCGCCGTCCTGGCGTTCCATGCGATCGTGCAGGCGGTCCAGGATGGCGTTGCCGGTGCGGTACAACTTGCGCTCCTTCAGGGTCGCCCAGTCCAGAGTGTCGGCGCCCTCGCTCCAACCCACATGGCGATAGCCCAGTTCCTCCGCCCACTTCCGAAGCTCCACCGTGTGCTCGCCGTAGGGGGCTCGCCACAGGGGATCCATGGGGCGTCCCAACAGGCGGAAGAAGGCCTGATCCGCTGCGAGCAGTTCCTGCTGGAAGCGTTCCTTCGTCCATTTGGAATCCCGCGCGCCGTTCGGGGCGAGGTGGGGATGATCCATCGTGTGGTTGCCGATCTCGTGGCCTTCCCGATCGATGCGGCGGACGATCTGCGGGAAGGTCTGGATGAAGGCGCCGGTGAGGAAGAAGGTGCAGCGCAACCCTCGGGCCTTCAGCGAATCCAGCACATCGACAGCGACTTCCGAGGTGGAACCGCCATCGAAGGTAAGGCAAACCTGCCGCTGCCCCCGGGGACCGCGCAGGAGATTGAGGCCTTCACCCGCGCCCGGCCACGTGCTGCCGGAACCGGAGGACGGCGGAAGGGGCTTGGGGCCGGGGGCGGGGAGGGGGCCGGGTTTCAGGACTTCCGGTCTCGGGGGTGCGGGCTTTGGATGGGCAGGTTTCGGGGGCTCGATGCTCTTGGGCTCCGGTCGCACCGGTTCCAGCTTTTTCGGTTCCACCTTCTTCGGTTCGGGCGTCCGGGGCGCGGGGCGGGGGCGGAGTTGCATTGTCTCAGGCGTCCGGGGCGCGGGCTTCGACGGCTCGAGTTGCTTGGGCTCCGGTCGCTTCGGTTCCGGTTGCCTCGGTTCGGGCTTCTTTGGCTCGGGTTTTCGGGGGTCGGATTGAAGCTTCAATTCCGGAGTAGGCGGAGGCCCGTCCAAGCTGGGTGCTGGCTGGTCGAAATCCCAATGGGCCAGAAGCTTGCCGTCGCGGGTGCGCAGTTCGGCCTTCTCACCCTTCGCGGGGCGGTACATTTCCCATCGCACGGGGCCGAACTCCACGAAGCGCCGTTCGTTCAGGGTGGTGCCCTTCAGGACCAGCTCCGTGGGTTCGTCCACTTCGCCTTCGACCACCAGCAGACCGCCCAGGGCATGCCAGGTCCAAGGCGCCAGGGGCGCCTTGGGTGGGGTGACAGAGGCTATGGGCTTTTCCTCTCTCCGGCAGGCCACGGGGCCGAGCACACACGACATGAGGCCGAGGCCCGCAAGAATCCGATGAAACTTCACTCGGCCTCCCGACGGCAGGCCGCCCAGTAATTGACTTTTTCGCGAATTCGAGTTTCCACGCTCACAAACCCTCGCGCCTCCAGGTGTTCCAGCAACCACTGCGCCAGCGCCTCGGCGGTGGGGTTGCGCCCCGACAGCCAAGCCTTTTCGTTGAGCAGGGTGTAGTCCACCTGTGCCACCCAAGCGTCCAGCGCCGTGAGCAGGGGCGCCTCCAGGGAAGTCTCGTCGAACGCGACGGTGGCTTCCAGTTCCCAGTTGTGCCCGTGGCGGGCCTCAAGGAAGCCGGGGAGGTCATGGAAGTGATCCGCCACGAAGGTGCGACGGAGGCTCAGTCGGGAGGAAGGCATGGAACCAGTGTAGAGGCCTGTCCGAAAAAGCGCACAGGTCACTGAGCGCCTGGACTTTTTGGATGTTCCAACCCGGATCGTGCGTGCATCCGGGTGGAAAGAGGAACCACAGAGTTCACAGAGGAAAAAACGAGAGGACACCGAGGGAAGACCACGCTCTTGCCCGTGTCTTTTCTCTGTGCACTCTGTCTTCCTCTGCGCCCTCTGCGGTTCAGCAGTTTTCCCAAGAGCTGAAATGCAAAATCCATGTTCATCCCAGTTCCTCCCGCAGTGCGTCCAGGAACACGATCAGCACCCGATGGCGGCGTTGGGCGCGCTGCTGTCCTGGCAGGGTGTTCATCTCAGACGCCAGTTGCAGGAGCTTCTTTGCGAAGTGATCCAGGCTGAAGCGCTTGTCGTCCAGATCCCGGTGTTCCCCCCAGGGATCCTCCGCGTGCCACATCCCCGCGCCCATGGCGCCTCCCGTGGCAAAACAGCGGGCCAGTCCGATGGCGCCGATCGCCTCCAGGCGGTCGGCATCCTGAAGCACGGCGCCCTCCAGGGAAGACGCTTTCGCGCCGCTGGAGAAGCTGTGGGTGGCGATGGCGGCGGCGATGGCTTCGGCTTTGGACGCAAGTTCCGGGATTTCTCGGCACCAGACCAGGGCCATTTCGGCGCCGAGGGTCCCGGTGCGCGGCGCATCCGGATGGTTCTTGGGCAGGTAGACGAGATCGTGCAGCAGGGCCGCCGCCACCGAGATTTCCACATCGGCCCCTGCCTCCTGGGCCAGGACGTGGGCATTGCGGGCCACTCGAAGCGCGTGTCCAAGATCGTGAGCACCATCCCGCGTCTCGGCGGCGAAGCGGGCTTGCAAGCGCTCATGTAAAGGCGGGAAGCACGAAAAGGGGAAGGACGATGGAGTCATCGTCTCAGAGTAGCGGGGCGTGGATGGCACCTTGTGATTCGAATGTATGCGTATTATTATGCAAATATGCGTGACCATTCCGCATGTCGCATCCGAGTGGGTCGGTAGAATTTCTTCATGTGCCGCTGGGTTCGGTCATCCGATCATTGTTGTTCCCCCCTGGAGGCCCCGATGCGGACCCTCAAGCTTCTCATTCTCGCGATGCTCCTGGCCGTAGGCGCCTGGGCGCAGCGAGCCATCCATTTTGATCCCGACCAGGATGTGAAGATCAGCTTCCAGAAGGGTGCTGTCGTGGTGAGCGTGCCCGAGGGTGCGCACCTGAAAAAGAGCTTCATGGCGATCACCCTGAAGGCCAAGCCAGGGACCCTGAAGGTGGGTCCCCTGCCGAAGACCACAGGGGTCGATGAACTGAACGACCCTGTCTGGCACGGCACCGTGCGCATCCCAGTGGTGGGTGAAGGCCTCGCGGGAAGCGTCGAGCTCGAAGTCCAGTACCAGCCGTGCACCGAAGGCGAAGGCGGTGTCTGCTATCCGCCCACGAGCCAGACCCTGAAGGTGAAGGCTTCCGAAATTCCTGCCGCCAAGGCGGCGGGAATTTCGGAAATGAAGACTGAAAAAACGACCGAGGCCGTACCGTTGCGGATGGAGGCGCCCAAGGCCGAGGTTCCGTCCAAGGTGGTGGCGGCCGGTGCCACGCCACCCAAACGCCAGGGGCTTCTGTGGGCATTCGTGTTGGTTTTCCTGGCGGGGCTGGGCGCCAGCTTAACGCCCTGTGTGTTTCCGATGATTCCCATCACCATGGCCATCATCGGGACGAAGAATGTGGGCAAGGGCAAGGGTTTTGCGTTGTCGCTGATGCTCGTGCTCGGCATGGCGGTCACCTACACGACTCTGGGAATGATCGCGGCCAAGAGTGGTGCGGCCTTCGGGGCCTTCGCGCAGAAGCCTGCCTTCCTCATTCCCGTGTCGTTGATCTTCGCCGTCTTCGCGGTGAGTCTCTTTGGCGCCTTCGAGATGCAGTTGCCCCAATCGATCCAGATGAAACTCCAGGGCAGCGGCACCCGTCAGGGTTTTGCGGGCGCCTTCCTCATGGGCCTAGTGCTCGGCCCTCTTGCGGCACCCTGCGTTGGGCCCGTGATCGGCGCAGTGCTCGTGGGCATCGCCCAGCAAGGGGACGTATGGATGGGCGGGCTGCAACTTTTCGTCTTCACCCTCGGCATGGGCGTGCTCTTCATGACAGTGGGCACCTTCAGTGCGGGGCTGCCCAAGAGCGGCGACTGGCTCATCCGCTTCAAGCAGATCATGGGTCTCGTGGTGCTGGCCTTCGCCGCCTGGAATGTGCGTCTCATCGTGCCCGAGTGGCTGAATTTCGCCCTGTGGACGCTGACGCTCCTGGTCGGGGCAAGTGTCTTTGGTGCTTTCGAAGCCGCCGAGGGCCTGGTGCCGCAATTGCGCCGGGGCTTTGCCATCCTGCTGCTTGCCCTGGGGTTGCTGCTGGGCATCAAGTCCGTCGAGCAGTTTTTGGATGTGCAACTGCTCCCCCGCAGTGGGTCGGCTGCGGGGGTGGAAGCCGCTCCGAAGACCTGGATGGAACAGGATCTCGAAGGCGCCCTGTTGAAGGCCCAAGCCGAAAACAAGCTCGTCCTCGTGGATATCTACGCCGAGTGGTGTGCCCAGTGCAAGGAACTGGATGAGAAGACCTGGCCGGACCCGGCGGTAAGGGCCTGGATCGCGAAGCATGCCGTGGCCGTGCGCATCGATACCGACAAACAGCGCCCCGATCTGGCGAAGAGGCTCGAGATTCGCAGCTACCCCACCGTGATCCTGCTCGAGGGTGATGGCCGGGAACAACGCCGCAGCCTGGGCTTCACCAAACCGGCAGGCATGCTGACCTTTCTGGGCGGCGGACAATAGCGCCCGACCGCAGGGAGACCTCGCGCACCACACTCTCCTGGGGTAGTGAAAGGCTGCAGCCTGCCCTTCTGAATTTTTTTTCCCAAAACCCTGAAACACATATACGATCAATCGCAATCGCGGAAGTCCTGGGCCCCACCCAAAATTACGAAAGCCTGCTTAAAAAAAGGAAGCTGCCATGTCTGTTGCGATCGATGTCGACCCGACCACGACGGCGGAAGTCCTGGAAAAGCTGTACGCTCTGGAAAAATCGCATGAACTTGACATGGAAGAAGCTCGGAATATCCAGAGACTGATGCTCCCGGTCGGGGCACTGCGCGCAGGGAGTGTGACGATCGCGCATGCCTTCCAACCTGTCACGCAGGTGGGAGGCGACTTTCTCGATTTCTACGCGCTGCCAGACGGCAGCATCGGGCTGTATCTTGGGGATGTTTGCGGGAAAGGCCTGCCGGCGGCGCTATACGGGGCGCTGGTGGTGGGAACGCTGCGGGGCGTGCATAAGATGGGGCAATCGCCGAGCACCGTGCTGGCTACGCTGAACCGGCGCCTCACCATGCGCGGAATACCACGGAGATATGTGGTCATCCAATATGCGGCCTTCAATCCCACAAACGGCGAAATGCAGCTTGCCAGCGCGGGCATGTGTGGCCCCTTCCACATTTCACGGGAAGGCTGCCGGGAAATAAAACTTTCCGGACTTCCCCCAGGCATGTTCGTGGATGCCGCTTATGCAACGCACACCTTGCAAATCATGCCAGGAGAGTCCGTTTTGTTCTGCACGGACGGTATCATCGAGGCCGTAAATCCCAGCGGTGAATTTTTTGGCGCCGAACGCCTTGTGGAGCTTTGCGCCGCACACGCGAATGTGCCCGGCCCCGAACTGTTGGAGCATCTTTTCGCGGCCGTGAAGAATTTCGCGGATGGGCAGGCGCAGTACGACGATATGGCCGCTACGGTCTTTCACTGTGCGGGCATCGGTGAGGATGCCGCGATAACGACTGCCTAGCCTGTTGCAGCCTGTCGCGGGTCAAGGACGACGCGCAGGCTCTCCTGCGGTCGTCCTTGCCGCCGCCATCTGTGCCTGGATCAGCAGAATCCGGCCAGAGCCTCTTCCTCGGTGTCCTTGACTTCGAAGACGGAGTGCAGGCTCGTCATCTTGATGAGGTCGAAGTTCCGATCGTTCATGCTGCAGATCTTCATCTCGCCGCCCCGATTCTTGATGGACGTGAAGCAACTCACCAATTCACCCACGCCTGAGGAATCCATGTAGGTGATCTTGCTGAAGTTGAGGATGAGCTTGCGAGCGCCCTGTTCCAGTGCGGTCCGGACGGCTTCGCCGAGTTCCTGGTCGCCATTGCCGAGGGCGATTTTCCCTTCGGGATAGAGAATCGTGACGTCCTGGTGGGTGCGAGTGGTGATCTTCATGGGCTTCCCTCGGAGTGAACGGCTAGTTTAGCCACGATTCCTATTTCGGGCGTAAGGGGTCGGGGGGATTTTTGTCACTTCAGTTCGAGCGGCTGACCGCGCACGGGGTCCATCACTTCCCCAGAAGGTGTTCCAGCGTTTTTTCCAGGTTCGCGCCGCGCAGCTTGGCATCGGTGGCGACGATCTTGCCATCGGGCCCGATGAGCACAGGCTTGGGAATACCCACCACGCCGTAGCTTTCGTTGAGGGCATGCTTGCCGCGCCCGAGATAGGCGTGCTTCCAAGGCATTGGGGTGCCGGGCAGAGCACGGAAGGTGGCGATGTCCTCCACTTTGTAATCCCAGGACAGGCTCAGGATTTCGAAGTTCCTGCCCTTGAAGCGCTCCCAGGCCTTGTGGACGCCGGGCAGTTCGGCGCGGCAGGGCGGGCACCAACTGGCCCAGAAATCCACGAGCACATACTTGCCCTTGAAGGTGCCGTTGGTGAAGTGCTGCGCGGGATCCGCGAGGTTCAGGACATCGAAGGGGGGCGCCTGCAGGCCGATGGCGGTCTTGGCCTGGGCATCCCACATCTTCCGGGCGAATTTCGTGTCCTCGACCGCGGGGAAGTCCTTCTCCAGGCGTTCGAGGGCCCGTTTAGCGACGGCATCATCCTCGCCGAGGTTGGCCTCGAACTGCGCCATGGTCAGCGCCGCGCGCACCTTGGGATCCGGGTGCCCCTCACGACCGGCCACGGCGAAGGCTTCGGCCTCCTGGGCATCGGGGAAGCGTGTTTCCAGGAACCGGGGCAGCAGCCCAGGTTCCAGACCCCAGGCCGGTGAGGTGGAGGGAACTTCCTGCTTCAGGCTCGCCGTGAGGGCCGGATCCGGATCCTTCTTCTGGAGCAGAAGCAGCTGGTACTGGCCCACAAGCAGGGCCTGCCGCACGTCGGGACGGCGTTCCTGGTCCAAGCGAGCCTGGATGGATCGCATCGGTTCCGCCACCTCGGCCGCGAAACCCTGAGCGGCCTTGCCGGACTTCAGGTGGGCCTTCCGCGCCTCGCTCACCTGCTTCACCGTGGCGCGGACTTCGGTCAGCACAGCCTGCGCGGGATCGTCCAGGAATTTCGCCAGCGTGGCCTCGAGTTTCTCGCCCCGCAGATCGCCGTCAGAGGCGAGGATCTTGCCATCGGGTCCGACGAGGACATATTTCGGAATGCTTGCCGCACCATAGGCTTCGGCGATGGGATGGGCCTTCATTCCGGGCAGAAAGACGTGCTTCCAAGGCATAGGCTGCTTGGCTTGCCGGAAGGGCGCGATGTCTTCGACCTTCTTGTCCAGGCTGAAACTGAGAATTTCGAAATTCCGGCCCTTGAAGCGCGCCCAGGCCTTGTGGACAAAGGGCAGATCCGCCACGCAGTAAGGGCACCAAGTGGCCCAGAATTCGAAGAGCACATGTTTGCCCCTGAAGGTCTCGAGGCTGTATTCGATTTTGGGGTCCTCGAGGCTGGAGATCTTGAAGGCAGGCGCCATCTTGCCGGGCAGCGTCTTCTGGGGTGCCTCGAAGCGCTTGCGGGCATCGAGGCTCTGCTTGTGGCCGGGGAACTCTTTCTCGAGGATCGCCAGGGCCGTGTCCGCGCCGGGCTTTTCCTCATCGAAGAGATCCCTGAAACTTCCATAGAGTGCATCGACTCGCGATTTTTCGGCCTTGGCGGGAGGGGCCGGAGCCTGGGCGATGAGGGCCGGCCCCAGGAGAGCGAGGGCACAGAATAGGGTGGAGCGGGACATGCTTCCTCCTCGAAGCCGCGAGCACGGCAGGGGCATAGCTTACCTCACAGCGTGAGGTCTTGGGCGGGGGCCCGTACTGGTTCCGGGTCGGCGGACTCGAGCCGCTGCCCCGTGTGCGGGTCCTCGATCTTGCCCTGTCCCGTGGCACAGAATTCCCGAATGGGGCAGATGCCGCAGACAGGTTTCCGTGCGCCGCAGGCGCGGCGGCCATGCCAGATGAACTTATGGTGAAGGTCGATCCACGCCGCGCGGGGAAAGAGGCGGCAGAGATCGGCTTCGACCTTTTCCGGCGTGGAGGCGGCTGAAAGCTCCAGGCGGCGGGCCACCCGAAAGATGTGGGTGTCAACGGCCAGGGCAGGCACACCAAAGGCATTGGCAAGGACGACATTGGCCGTCTTCTGGCCAACGCCTGGTAAGGCGCGGAGTTCGACCGGGTCGCTGGGCACACGGCCTTGGTGCTTTAGGATCAGGGCTTGCCCGAGGCCGATCAGGTTGCGCGCCTTGTTGCGAAAGAATCCTGTGGTGTGGATGAGAGCTTCCAGTTCGGGAGGCAGGGCCATTGCGAGAGTTGCGGGATCTGGATACCGGGCGAAGAGGGCGGGCGTCGTGAGATTCACACGGGTATCGGTGCATTGCGCACTCAGGATGGTGGCTACCACCAGTTCGAAGGGATCGCGATACTCCAGGGCGCACCGGGCATCCGGGTAGGCGGAGCCGAGGCGCTCCTGAAGTTGGGCAAGGCGGGCTTTCGTCCAGCGCATGTCTTCAACGCGGGATAACGAAGAAGAGCACCGAGATTACATGGCAGGCGCTGCCGAGGATCACGAACACATGCCAGATGGCATGGTGGTAGGTGAGGCTTCTCCAGAGATAGAAGATGACTCCAGCGGTATAGAAAGCGCCTCCCCCGAACAGGGTGACGAGGGCGTATTTCTCGAAGGATCGTCCCAACGGGCCAAGGGCGATCAGGACGATCCAGCCCATGGCGATGTACACCAGGGTGGAGAGCCACTGCAGGCGCGGTCCGAAGACGGCCTTGAAGGTGATGCCGAGGGCCGCCAGGCCCCACACGATGCCAAAGAGGGTCCAGCCCCAGCCACCCTTCATCGCCAGACAGTAGGGCGTGTAGGTTCCCGCGATGAGCAGGAAGATCGCCGCGTGATCCAGGATGTGGAAGACCTTCTTGACTCGGGGACCGCGAAAGGCGTGGTAGAGGGTGGACATGGCGTAGAGCACCACCAGGCAGCTTCCAAAGAGGCTTGCGCCTACCACGTGGCGGGCCGTGCCCTTCAGCGCGGCGAAGACCACCATGATGACGAGAGCGGCAATGGCGAGGGCCGTGCCGATCCCATGAGTCAGGCTGTTGGCGAGTTCGACGCGCCAGGGATCATCGGGGAATTCTTCCAGAGGCCGTTTCATGCCCCATGATGCCACACCCGGCCCCTCAGTCGATCCGGTCCAGTTCCAGCAGTCCTTCCGGTGGATCGAGATCGATGCGGCGGTTCGGCAAGTCCAAGGTGAACCAGGCCTTGATGAAAGGGATGTCCCGGCGACCGGTGCGACCCTTCCGCAGATCCCGCATGACCATCATGTCGTAGTCCATGGGTGTGGGATCCAGGTGCAGGACCTCTCCCACCTTCTCGCCCTTAACGAAAACCTCGCAGCCAATCCACTGGTGGCGGAAGCTCTCGCCTTCCTCCAGTTCCGCTTGCTGGTCCGACATCCACAGGGCCCAGCCCTTGAATGTCTCCGCGGCCGTGCGGTCAAGGATCTCCTGGAAGGCCACGCAGGCCCGCTGCTGGTGCCAGCGGAAGGTGCGCAGCTTCACGAACCGGGCCGGGGATGGCGCGATTTCGGCATGGTCCAGGATCATCCCGGGGGGCGCCAGAATGAGATCCTGCAGATCCTTGAGCTTTTCCGGTTGGTCCATCACCTCATGGAGCAGGAACTCGCCATTGAGTCCCTGGACCTTGGCCAGATGGGCGAGGAGCAACATCAGGGCGCCTCGTTGCAGGGCGGCCTTTCTCTGCGTTCGGGACGATGGGCGCGGCGTTCCTCCTCGGCCTCGAAAATTTCAAGGTTCACCCTCAGGCCCGCCTTTTCGCCCGCCGCCTGACAGAGCGTGCGCAGGGCACTGATCATGCGGCCGCTCTTGCCGATGATCCGGCCCCGATCCTTCGGTTCGGCGTGAATGAAGACATCGCACTTGCGACCCTCCTCCTTCACCTCGATGCGGAGGGCCTCGGGGTGATCCAGGACGGGCGTGAGCACATCAGTGAGGAAGGCTTCCAGGTTCATGGAGGCTCCAGAGGGGAGACTTAATCTTAGAATCCCTTACGAAATTACCAGTGCATTTCTGGTTGTTTCATCAAGGTTCCCTATGCCGTTCTCACCATCGAGCCGACACGACGATGTTGCCACGGCGGCCTACTGCGCGAAAAGCCGGGACGAGCCCGGCCTTCCGAATACCAGGAACGGATCTTTAAAGGATCGCGTGCTTCTTGAACAGGTCGAGGACGGTCTTCGAGGGCCGGGCCCCCTTCAGGATCCAGGCCTTGGCCTTGTCGGCATCGATGCGGATCGTTTCGCCGACGGTGGCGATGGGATTCACGAAACCGAGGATCTCAAGGGCCTGGCCGGTGGGAATGCGATCGTTCTCGGAGACGACGATGTGGTAGAAAGGCCGCTTCTTGGCACCATTACGAGCGAGACGGATGGACAGCATCAGGAACTCCTAGAGCAGAACAGTCTAGCGCGCAGACCCGCACATCCAAAGCCCAAATTGCAGCGGAGCCCATTCGGGGGTTGGGCCCGATCCGCAGTCAGGCCCTGCAAGGGGACAGCCCGTCGGGCTGTCCCCTTGCTATTTGAAAGCAAAAATAAAACGAATATCTTTGTCCGGTGCTCCCCCTCGCCTCCTACCAACGCCGCCGCCCGAAGGAATCCGTGCTGCATCCCTGCATCACCCGGCACTGGCCCGCGGTGCGGGAGCGCTGCGAGGAGACGCACCATCCGCTGCCGCACTCCGTGAAAGGTTTGGGTGTTCCAGGAATCACGCTATACACCGAAGACAAGGCGTTTGCCCGCGCCGTGATGGGGGCATGTAGCGCATCGCGGCGGTCGAGCAGCCCCGGGTCCTCGCATCCATCCTGGCCTGCGTGAGCAGGGGCCCCCTCTATCTGCGGACCTGGCCAGGGTTTTCCCTCCCTACCCCACCATCCTGAGAGTGCGGATGCTGTGCTGCGGGCGACTCGATGCAAGGTCGTAGGCCGACTGGAGGTTCAGCCAGAACTCGGGGCTGGTCCTGAAGGCCTGCCCGAGCAACCAAGCCGTCTCCGGGGTTACACCCCGCTTCCCCCGCACCAACTCGTTGATCCGCTGGACAGGAACCTTGGCATGGGCAGCAGAGCGACCTGGGAGACCCCCATGGGCTCCAGGAACTCGGCCAGAAGGATCTCGCCGGGATGGGTGGGTGTTCGGTGAGTTGGGATCATGGTGTCACCTGTTTCAATGGTAGTCGGTAAGGCGAACATCGAGCAGGGCCCGGCAGGGCAGCCGTTTCATTAGGTTCTTCCTTGGAATTTTACATCACATTGTGAGGCTAAGCCGGGGGCTCACCGATGTAGACTGGTCCCCGGAGCCTGGCCCGGGCGCCCCGGGGATGGCCCACTTATAGCTGCAGCGTGGAGACCAAGATGCCTTCCTACCGACGCCTTCGCCTGGTCATGGCGGTCCTCCTCGCCTCCCTGGCCGGCACCCCCAAGTACGACCTGGCCATCCTCAACGGCCGGGTGGTCGGCGGCGACGGGAACCCCTGGTATCGGGCCGACGTCGGTATCAAGGGCGACCGGATCGTGTTCATCGGCCCCATCGCGGCCCAGGAGGCCCGCCTGACCCTGGATGCGGGGGGCTGCTATGTGACCCCCGGCTTCATCGACATCCACACCCACACGGACGCCCTGATCGTCCAGCGGCCCGACGTGGCCAACTATCTGCTGCAGGGCGTCACGACGGTGATCGGTGGGAACTGCGGCAACTCCAGCTACCCCCTCGCCAAGCTGTTCGATCGGCTCCAGAAGCAACCCCCTGCGGTGAACTTCGGGGCCCTGGCGGGGCATGGAACCCTGCGCCGCCAGGTGATGGGCTCGAGAATGGACGCACCCACGGCGGACGAACTCAAGGAGATGAAGCGCCTGCTGGGGGAAGAGCTGCGGGCCGGGGCTCTGGGTCTCTCCACCGGGCTGATCTACCCGCCTGGCTCTTATGCCAAGACGGAGGAACTGATTGACCTGGCGGGGGTGCTGCGGGCCCACGACGGGCTTTACGCCTCCCACATTCGGGGCGAGGGGAGCGGGGTCAAGAAGGCTGTGGCGGAGGCCCTCGCCATCGGCGAGGCCAACCATGTGCGGGTCGAGATCTCCCACATCAAGATCGCCGACCGGAACACCTGGGGCCAGGCCGACCAGGTGACGGACCTGATTCTGAAGGCCCGGGAGTTGGGCCTGGAGGTCACCACGGACCAGTATCCGTACCTGGCCTCCAGTACTAGCCTGGCCAGCCGAATCCCCGCCTGGGCATTCGAGGGCGGACATGGGAAGTTCCTGGCGCGGACGGCCGACCCGGAGCAGTTCGCCCGGATGAAGGCCGAGCTGATTCGGCGGAGCCTCAGCCGCACTGACGGCTCCAACCCCCTGAAGGAGGCCTTCGTCGCCCGCTGCAAAGACCACCCCGAGTACCAGGGGCGCAACCTGGAGGAGATCCTCCGACTCACCGGCCAGGAGCCGACACCCGACCGCGCCGCGGACCTCATCATCGAGCTCGCCAAAACGGAGAAGGCCATGGGCATCTTCCACTCCATGGCCGAGGGGGACCTGATCGCCTTCATGCGGAATCCCTTCAATATGGTCGGATCCGACGGCGGCATCCAGGAGGAGGCCGGGGAGGAGGTGCCCCATCCGCGCAGCTTCGGCACCTTCCCGCGGGTCCTGGCCACCTATGCCTTGGAGAAGGGAATCCTGCGCCTGGAGGAGGCGGTCCGCAAAATGACCTCCCTCCCGGCCCAGACCTTGCGCCTTGTCCAGCGGGGCCTGGTGAAGGAGGGCTACTTCGCCGACTTGGTCATCTTCGATCCGAGGACCCTCGCGGACCGCAGCACCTACAAGGAACCGCGCCAGACGCCTTCCGGCATCCGCTGCGTGCTGGTGAACGGGCAGGTCGCCGCGAAGGACGGACGACCCACGGGGGCCTTAGCCGGCGTGGTCCTCCACGGGAAGGGGCGAAGCTGAGGGCGGTCTTCAGAAGGGCATTCCCGGCATGCCACCGCCCATCTTGCCGGCCATGGCCTGCATGCGCTTCATGAAGCGGGGGTCGTTCATCTGGGACATCATCTTTTTCATCTCGAGATATTGCTTGAGAAGCTGGTTGATCTCATGGACGGGGCGACCCGAGCCCGCCGCCACCCGGCGCTTGCGTTTGGCGTCCAGCAGCAGGTGGTTGCGGCGCTCCTTGGGCGTCATGGAGGTGAGGATGGCCTCCAGGTGCTTGACCCGCTTGTCGGTGGCCACCGTGGCGAGCTGTTCCTTGATCTGACCCATGCCGGGCAGCATGCCCAGGATCTTCTGCATGCTGCCGAGTTTCTGCACTTGCCGCATCTGGCCCAGCATGTCCTCGAGGGTGAACTGGTTCTTGACGAGGCGCTTGGCCATCGCCTCGGCTTCCTTCTCGTCGATCTTGTCCTTGGCGTGCTCGATGAGGGTTAGGACATCCCCCATGCCCAGGATGCGCTGGGCCATGCGATCCGGATGGAAGCGCTCGAAATCGTCCAGCTTCTCGCCCGCGCCCACGAACTTGATGGGCTTGCCGGTCACGTGCTTGACGCTGAAGGCCGCACCGCCCCGGGTATCGCCATCGGCCTTGGTGAGGATGACGCCGGTAATGGCGAGCCTTTCATGGAAGGCGGAAGCCGAGCGCACGGCGTCCTGGCCGGTCATGGCATCCGCCACGAAGAGGACCTCCGTGGGTTCGCATTCGGCTTTGATGCGGGCGAGTTCCTCCATCAGGACTTCGTCCAGGTGCAGGCGGCCCGCCGTATCGAGAATGACCACATCCCAACCCTTGAGCCGGGCTTCCTCCACCGCCGCCGTGCAGATCTTTACGGGATCACGCTCCTCCGTGTGGAAGCTGGGCACGCCCGCATCCTTGGCGACGATATGCAACTGCTCGATAGCCGCGGGGCGATAGACATCCGCAGGCACCAGTAATGGAGAATTGCCGTTCTTCTTCAGGAACTTGGCCAGCTTGCCGCAGGTCGTGGTCTTGCCTGAGCCCTGCAGGCCCGCCATCAGGACCACTGTGGGGGGTTTCGAGGCCAAGGTCAGGGGCTTCTCGTCGGCTGTGCCCCCCATGACCTCCGTAAGTTCCTGGTAGACGATATCGATGAACTGCTGGGCGGGGTTCAGCCCCTGCAGCACTACGGCGCCCTTGCCGTCCTCGCCCTGGGAAAGAGCCTTCTCCTTCACCCGCTGCAGGAAGGTGCGGGCCACCTGCACGTGAACATCGGCCTCCAGCAGGGCCATGCGGACCTCGCGGAGCACATCCTCAAGGTTCTTCTCCGTGAGGCGGGACTCGCCCCGGAGGCTCTTCATTGCCTTGCTGAGCTTCTCTGAGAGGGACTCGAACATGGAACTCCCAGGCCTATTCGGGGCCAATCAACCATTCTATCGGCCCCGGAAGAACCTTCCAGGTTTCATCGCTCCGGGGAGGTGGAGCCGAGCACTGCGATGGGTGGACGGCATCTGATGGGAATGAGCCCGGAGTTCATCATGGTCCCTCCAGTCCCTAACCGCCTCGCCCAGGCGACCAGCCCCTACCTGCTGCAGCACGCCTACAATCCTGTGGACTGGTACCCCTGGGGCGACGAGGCCTGGGCGAAAGCACGGATGGAGGACAAGCCGATCTTCCTGTCCATCGGCTATAGCGCCTGCCACTGGTGCCATGTCATGGAACGCGAAAGCTTCGAGGATGAGGGCATCGCCCGGCTCTTGAACACGCACTTCGTGCCCGTGAAGGTGGATCGGGAGGAACGCCCGGATTTGGACGAAATCTACATGGAGGCCGTGCAGGCCATCACGGGGCGCGGGGGCTGGCCCATGAGCGTGTGGCTGCTGCCGGATTTGAAACCTTTCTACGGGGGCACCTACTTCCCCAAAGAATCGCGCCAGGGCATGCCGGGCTTCCGCCAGCTGCTGGAGCGCATCGCGGAATTCTGGGTGCAACATCGCGCGGAATTGACCCGAGATGCCTCGGAGCTCGCGGAGACGCTGGGGCGCCAACCCCCGGGTTTTCCCGGTTCGGCCCTTCCTGACGAGAAAATTTTCGAGACCGCCCTCCAGCACCTGCGCCGGGATTTCGATCCCCGTTGGGGCGGCTTTGGACCCGCGCCCAAATTCCCCGCCCACCTGGCCGTGGAATTGATCCTGCGCCGAGGTTCCAAGAGCGACTGGCTCATGGCCGAGCGCACCCTGAACGCCATGTGGGAAGGCGGTATGTACGATCACTTGGGAGGCGGTTTCGCACGTTACAGCGTGGACGGCCAGTGGTTGGTGCCCCACTTCGAAAAAATGCTCTACGACAACGCTCAGCTCGCCAGTTGCTACCTTTCCGCCTACCAGGCGACGGGAAAGGCCCACTACGCGGCGGTCGCGCGCGAGACGCTGGACTACATTCTGCGCGACCTGCGCGACCCCATGGGCGGGTTCCACAGCTCCGAGGATGCGGATAGTGAAGGCGAGGAAGGGCGGTTCTATGCCTTCACGCCCACGGAGATCACCGAGGTGCTGGGCCCCGGGGACGCCGCGCTTTTCTGCGAGGCCTTCGGCGTCACAGTGGGCGGCAACTTCGAACGCGGGACGAGCGTGCCGCATCGTTTTTCCGCTCCGGATGATCTGGCGGAGCGACAAGGACTGTCCAATGCGGAACTGGAAGCCCGACTGGAGCGCCTGCGCGCTCGCATGCTGGCCGCCCGGAACCGTCGGGTGCGGCCCGGTAAAGATGACAAGGTGCTCGCCGCCTGGAACGGCCTCGCCCTTTCGGCACTATCCAAGGGCTATCAGGTTCTGGGCGATGGACGCTATCTGGATGCGGCCACTGCCTGCGCAGGGTTCATCCAGCGTGTTCTCTGGCAGGAGGGGACGCTGCTGCGTGTGTACCGAGCGGGCCATGCCCACATTCCGGCCTTCCTGGAGGACTATGGCGCCGTGGTGCGCGGCCTGACGGATCTCTTTGAGGCGGGCTTTGATTCCAACTGGCTGCGTTTCGCTGAGCCGCTGGCCGAGTCGCTCCTCGCCCGCTTCCAGGATGATCGCGAAGGCGGCTTCTTCTTCACGGAGGCAGGGCAGAACGATTTACTGCATCGCCTCAGAGCTGGATGGGACGGCGCCCTTCCCTCGGGCACGACCCTGGCCGTGGCCGCGCTGCTCCGCCTGTCGAGGCATCTCGAGCGCGAGGATTTCCATGCTTCGGCCGAGCGGGCTCTGACAAACGGTGGTGCGGGACTTACTCAGGCCCCCCGGGCCTTCCTGGGAATGCTGGCAGCCTTGGATGACCTGTTGCGTGCACCCCTGGAGTTGGCGGTATCGGGCCATCGCGAGGACCCCCGCACCCTGGAACTGGTGCTGGAGGCCCGCCGTCCCTATCTTCCTGGCATGGTAATTTCCCTTGTCGAGGCTGACCCCAACTTGCCCCTTCACCGGGAACGCCCCACCGTGGACGGCGCACCTGCGGCCTATCTGTGTCGGTCCAGGTCTTGCTTGCCGCCGATCCTGTCGCCGGAGGCCCTGAGAACAAGGCTTTCAGAATTTTGTTGAGGCAGTTTTGTCCCCTTGCTGACTCGCCTGCCGAGCCTAACCTTGCGAGTGGGTAAGCAATCTCGCCCTCTTCACCAAACAGGGGCCATAAACCTACGAGCCCCATCCGCAGTGGAGGAAGTCCGGAACCGCCACTGGCGCGACCCATGAACTGGGCACCTTCGGGTGCCCTTTTCGTGTGTGGGGAGTCCGACGCTTGGTTTTCCGGCATCCTGGTGGGATGACTGTGACATGCCCCTTCGCACTACTCTTCCCGGGCCAGGGTACCGAGACCGTGGGTATGGCTTCAGGGTGGGAGACCTCGTCGATTTGGGCGGAGACCTTGCGAAGCGCCGAGGAACGCAGGCAGTATGATCTCCGCCGTTGGATGTCCGAGGGGCCGTCCGAGCTACTAAAGGCTCCGCGCCACGCTCCATACGCAGTGGTGGCGCATTCCGTGGGCATCTACCGGGCCCACCGTGCGAACGGCATGCCCCTTCCGGCCGTGGCCACCGGGCATTCGCTGGGCTACTATTCCGCCCTGGTGGCGGCAGGTGTGGTGCCCCTCGAGGCCGCCTTCGACATCATCGATACGGTGGAGGATCTCTGTGAGGCCCGCTTCGGCGTGGGTACCCACGGCATGGCCTTTTTCATCGGCCTTTCCGAAGGCGAACTGCGCGGAGCCCTGCTGGCCTTTCCCGAACTGGTGCTTTCGAACCTGAACGGAAAGGCGCAATTCACGGTTTCGGGCCCCCGAACGGGCCTCGACAAGTTGCTGGCAAGCCTTGGCCCTCAAGCCCTCAAAGCCGGGCTGCTGCCCGTGCAACATCCCCTTCATGGCCTCCACATGGCGCCCCTGGTGCCCGCGGTGGTCCGTCGTCTCTCCCACTGGAAGCCCCGGGAACCGGATTTTCCCCTGCTCTCCCATACCGATGGCCGCGTGCTCGCCACGGGAGCTGAAACCTGGGACGAAGCCCTGGTTTCGGTTGCCCTGCCCGTCTGCTGGCTCCCGGTGCTGCAGGCCTTGAAACGGCATTCCGGCCGGGCTTTCGAGTGCGGCCACGGCCAGCAGCTCACAAACCTCACCCGCTGGGCGGATCGAGACTACGCGGTGGTCTCCCTTCAGGACCCCACGGGACCGCCGACCTGGGCTTGACCGCCCCTTCGGGTTGGTGTTCGGGGAAGGAATCGCATAGGATTGCCAAAGGTTTCCCGATCCCATTTTCCCATGCACCCACTTTCCCTACAATTCGGCGAGGCTCTCGTCCACCGTTTTTCACAGGTGCTCTACCGCTGCTTCGAAGAAGTCGGGAGCACGAAGGTGGCTCTGTACCTCCTCATCCCTGAAGTGGAGGGCTTTCATCTCGTTGCCCACTTCGGGTGGCCCCGCATCTCGCAGCCTCCGGAACTGCTGGCGACCGAGGATCCCCTGGTGAACTGGGCCCGCCGGGAGCGGCGCAGCTTCGCCGTGAACCAGGCCAGCCAGATCTCCGAACTTGCCTGTTTCGCCCCGGGTTCCGAATCGCCACGATTCCTGATTACGCCTTTCTACGACCGGGGGGAATGGGTGGGCCTGCTCATTCAGAAGGATCGAACCAAGGGCTTGCCCTATGAACTCGAGCGGGACGCAGGACCTACCCAGTCGATCTGCCAGGAAATCGTCGAGGCGCTCAGGGAATTCCAAGCGGGACGCTCGGCGCCCCCGCCGCTCACGAACCCTCCAAACACCTCTTCTCCGATGGAAGTGCCCGTTCCTCCGAGCGGCGCCATGGTGCTCACCGACTCCGAGATCGCGGTTCCGGCCGGGGAGTTCCTGGAAGGCTTTTATGCCGCCTTCGGCGAGTCCACCGGCTTCGCACCCATTCCTGCCGGGCTGGCCCACAGCAGCCGCGACCTTGACGAACCCACGGACCCCCGCATGGTGCCTTCCCTGGTTCCCCGGCCGCCCATGTCTCCGGGGCCCCAGCCCGGCGTCAGGTTCCGAGCGGGAATGTTCATGCCGGAGCAGCGCACCTTCTTCTGGGAGGCGGCCACCCTGCTCTGCAATCTGCTGCCCCTGGCCGCGGTGGCCCTCTGGATGGACGAGGTCCTGGAAGTGCGGCCCATCCTGGCCTACAGCCGCCAGCCTCTTTCGCCCGACCTGAAACAGCAGGTCCTCGCCCATGTCACCTACCACTTGCCGAACGTGGTGGAGCGCGATCTCCGCATCCTCACGCGGGTGGAGTTCCTCGAGAAGGAACCGTTGGTGGGCATCTTCCAGACCTATCTGCCCGTGATGCTCATGGGCGAGGGCGATGGGCAGGACATGATGCTGCTCTTCCGCGCGGAGGACCGCCCCTTCAGTGAACGCGAGCAAAGCTACATCCAGATGGTGGCGCGCATGGTGGGTTTCCACCTCCAGGAGGTTCGGCTCCACGAGCGCTATCACCGCGCCTTCCTTTCCGTGAGTCATCGGCTGTTGAGTTCCGTAGAGGGCGGAGCACCGAAGTTGCGGGACCACAGCCTCGCCACCGCCAAGCTCGCCCGGAGCTTCGCGCTGCACATGGAGCTTTCGGCGACGGATCTGGAGGCGGTCTGCATCGCCTCCATCCTGCACGATGTGGGCACCTTCCTGTTGGATCCAAAGCTCCTATCCAAGCCTGGTCTCACGCCAGAGGAGATGGGCCGGATCCAGACTCATCCCGTTCTGGCCAGCACCTTCCTGAAGGATTTCCGTTTCCCCTTTGACGTGCTCGGCATCATTCGCCACCACCACGAGCGCTGGGACGGAAAGGGCTATCCCGATGGGCTGAGAGGGGAATCGATCCCCTTGGGAAGCCGCATCATCAACCTCGTCGAGGCCTTCGAAGTGATGAACGATGGCAGTGCCTTCAAGGGGCCACGGACCCATCGAGAGATTCTTGATGAACTGCACCGGGGATCGGGGAGTCAGTTCGACCCCACGCTCGTGGCAGAGTTTCTGGAATTCCTACAGACCCGCCGAAGGTAGCTCCCGCTAATCTGGAGGCAGGACGGCACTGAAGTCCCTGGGCCAGAGTGTCGCGACGGACGGGTGAAAGACAATGATGGACCACAGTGAACCGAGAAAACCGGAAGATGGCACGAGGGAAAACCACCTCGGCATCATGCGGTGCTTTTCTCTGCGTTCTCTGTCCCCCTCTGTACTACTAACCTCCAACTTCTGTAAGTGCCGCGGGAAAAGTGATGCCAATTTGATGATTAAAAGGCAGTTATCTATATCACCGTGCATCACTGTTCATCCCCGGTTGAGCCTTCTTTCCTTCACCGAGAAAAAACGGAACCAGTGATTAACGGAGATGGACGGTGATAAAAGACGGTGATAAAAGCAATCCGGCGGGGTTCTTCAGGAATTGGGATTTTCATTCTCAGCGCGGCCGCCGTGCCTCCCTATCGGGTCGCGGCCCCGGCCACGGTGTGGTTCAGCCTTTCAATGGTATGGGCCCAAAGGCGCAATTCGGGTTGCACGCGCACTCGGGCCAGCGGGGTTTCATCCTCGCCCTGTTGTTGGGCATGATGACGATCATGGGCATTTTCCTGATGAAGGCCGTGCCCTCGGTCATCGTGGAAGTGCAGCGCGGTGCCGAGGCCGAATTGATCTTCCGGGGCGAGGCCATGGCGCGTGGCATTCGGCTCTATCAGGCGAAGACAGGGACCTATCCCAAACGGCTGGAAGACCTGATGAAGGTGCGCCCACCCGTGCTCCGGAAGCTCTACAGGGATCCCATGACCGAGAACGGGGAATGGGACCTCGTGACAGCCGTCGCCGCAGGGGCCAGCGGCAACAAGACTGGGCTGCCGATCGCGGGGGTACGGAGCCACAGCCAGCGCGACAGCATCAAGATGTATCGGGGCAGGACGATCTACAGCGACTGGGTCTTCTCGGCCGCCGACAACATTCTGGGCCTTCCCGGCACGGGGATTCCGGCTGTCCTGAAGAGCGGCTCGAGCACCACGACCTCGCCCAATGTCGGCAAGAAATGAGGGTTTCGATCATGTTGCACCGACTCATCTGCGCCCTGGCCGCACTCTGCGCTTCCGTGGCCTTCGCCATCGCGCCTGCGCCGAGTTTCAAGAGTTGGGTCGGCAAGATGGAAGCCCGCGGCGTCCGGGTGACGGCTGGACTGTGGGACCTGCCCAGCGGGAAGCTGCTTGAGAGCCACCAGCCGGACCTGGCCTTGGTCCCTGCCTCCACCACGAAGGTCATCTCCACCTATGCCATCCTCAAGACCTGGAAACCCAGCTACGAATTCGAGACCGAGGTCTGGGGCGACCTTCAGGGCGGCACCGTCCAGGGTGATCTGGTCTTCAAGGGGAGCGGCGATCCCCTGCTCACCAGTGAGCGGATCTGGCTCCTGGCGCAGGATCTCAAGGCCAAGGGCATGGTGCGAGTGCTGGGCAAGGTCCGGCTGGACCAGAGCGCCTTCGATGGTCAGCACTTCGGCAACGGCTGGGGCAACACCACCGCGGACACCACACCGCCCATCCTGCCACTGGCCGTGAATTTCAGCCGAGACGACAACGGACGCATCGTGCGGAACCCGGAAAAACTCGCGGTGGACCTGCTGACGCGGATCCTTCGGGAGGCGGGCATCGCGGTGGACGGAAACAGTGTGCCGACGGGTGAGACCCGGAAGATCGCGGCCCTCGCCTCGCCCCCGCTGCGCCAGTTGATCCAGGGCATCAACAAGTTCTCCAACAACTTCATGATCGAGATGCTCTTGAAGCGTTTCGGAGACGGCGCCTGGCCCAAGGGCATCGCGCGCATCCAGGATTTCTACAAGACCGTGCTCGAGTTGAGTCCCGACAAGATCGCGATCACCGACGGCTCTGGCCTCAGCAAGGACAACCGCCTTTCGGCACGCACCCTCGCCATTGTTCTGCGCGCGGGGTGGCACGATTTCGAGGTGGGTCCCGAGTTCGTCGATAGCCTCAAGATCATCGGCGGTGAACCCTGGCAGTTGCGAGTCCAGGACGCCAACCTGGCCCGCCGCATCCGCTGCAAGACCGGTCATCTCACCGGTGTCAGCTCCGTCTGCGGCTATCTTCAGGCCCCCGATGGCAAGCTCCGCGTCTTCGCCATCATCCTCAACGGCGATTGCCGAGAGGATGACCTCTGGGAGATGGTTTCCCGCTGGGCAAACTGACCCCGCTTGTCGACTGGAAGGGTCTTGGTGGCGTAGTCTCGCGTATCCCGCAGGGATACCGAGAGGATGACCTCTGGGAGATGGTTTCCCGTTGGGCAAACTGACCCCGCTTGTCGATTGGAAGGGTCT
>CAIPUA010000175.1 GCA_903868115.1 uncultured Holophagaceae bacterium | reverse complement strand
GGCGGCAGGAAGGCCATCCTCATCGGCGCAGCGGGCAGCGCGTTGATGAACCTGCTCATCGGCCTGCTGTTCCTCAACGGCCACACCACCAACCTGCTGATCTCCATGAGCCTGCTCTGGAGCGCGAACATGTACTTCCAGAGCTTCGGCGCCCTTAGCGTGGTGAAAGTGAACACCACCTGGTTCCATGTGCGCGAACGCGGCGTCTTCGGCGGCATCTTCGGCATCCTGATTTCCTTGGGTTATTTCCTGGCCACCACCATCGGCGCGTTTATTCTCGCGCGCTTCCATTGGACGATGATCTGGATCATTCCTTCGGTGGCCATCGGGGTGCTGTGCTGCGTGGACTACCTGCTGGTTCGCAACCGCCCCAGCCATGCGGGCTTCCAGGATTTCGACACCGGTGACGGCAGCAATGCCCACCACGCCGAGGATGAACCCCTGCCCCTCCGCGACCTCATCAAGAAGGTCTTCCACAACCCCGTGGTGGTGGCGCTCATCTTCGCGGAGTTCTGCACGGGTTTCGTGCGCCAAGGCGTGATGCTTTATTTCACCGAGTACCTGGGCGAGGTGTACGGGGTCACCAAGGTCTTCCCCAAGCTCAATATTCTGGGCTGGCAGCCTTCGCTCTTCTGGGCGACGGGCATCGCCTTGATGGTGGGCGGTATCCTCGGCGGCCTGCTCTGCGGCTGGATGAGTGACAAGCTCTTCCAAAGCCGTCGCCCCCCCGTGGCCTTCATCTTCTATCTGATCCAGGTCGTGATGCTCGCGCTGCTCGGGTTCTCCTTCGGCAAGGGCAGTTTCAGCGGCCAGGTCTGGGCCATCATCCTGCTGGGTCTTGCCGGCATGTTCATCTTCTCCGTCCACAGCATGCTGAGTGGTACCGCGGGCATGGACTTTGGAGGGCGCAAGGCCGCCGCCACGGTGACAGGCGCCCTGAATGGCATCCAGTCCGTGGGCAGCGGCCTTACGGGTTTCGGCCTGGGTTGGGTGCTGAAGACCTACGGCTGGGATGGCGTCGCCACGCACGGTCACGCGCCGGCCCACGCCTGGGTCTGGGTGGGCTGCATCATTCCCTTCAGCCTCATTGGCGCCTACATCATGACCCGCATCTGGAACGCCAAGGCCGGCGCGGGCGCGCACTGAAGGCCTTCACAGCCCCTGGATGGGGCCGAAGGCGGTGGCTCCCCTTCCGCCGCTGCCATCCCGGCCATCGGCAGGTTCATCCGGGCATTTCGGCCACCGGGGTCCAGGCTCTTCCAGAGGCTCACCCACCCCGTGGCTAGGTTCAATATTTCTGTTAAACAATAATTTCTTGCTGTTTTACGCTGATTGCCTATCTTTGGAGGTGACCACTCCGGAGGCCCGGCATGAAACCGAGCACGCACCTGCAAACCATCCGTCGCGGCAGTCGCTTCTTGGCCTGGTTTTGCCTGCTGGCCGCGATCGTATGGCCGCTGGTATCGACGGGCAATGTGCTGTTGGTCAAGGAAGCCCAACTCTTCTCGCTTTTCGGGGTAGAGCCTCCCGTGGGGGCCAGCGTTGCTGTGGGAATCGGACAGCGCCTGCTGGTGTCGGCCTTGAATCTCGTTCCAAGGCTGGCGGCCAGCATCGGGCTGTGGGCTCTGTACCGGTGCTTCCGCCTGTTCTCGGCCGGGGAGTATTTCAGCGTCCGGACCGTCCGCTGCCTGCGTCGGTTCTCCGGCTGGACTTTCTGCTATTCGGCGCTGGCCGTGGTTTTTCAGCCCCTGATCATGCTGGTGCTGACCATCGGATTCCCCGACGGCCAGCACCAGGCCATGTTCTCCTTCGGCCCCCATCAGTTTCATCCCCTGCTGATCGCAGGCACCGTCTGGGTGATCGCCGGGGCCATGACCGAAGCGAGCCGTCTGGCCGAAGAGAATGCGCAGTTCGTCTGATGCCCATCGTCCTCAAGCTCGACGTGATGCTGGCGGAACGGAAGGTCCGCTCCAAGGATCTGGCCGAGTTCATCGGCATCACCGAGGCCAACCTCTCCCTGCTCAAGCAAGGCAAGGTCAAGGGCGTCCGCTTCGACACGCTGGAGAAGATTTGCGAGTACCTGCGGTGCCAGCCGGGAGATCTGCTGCGCTACGACCCCGGAGAAGAGCCATGAGACCGCGCTACCTTCGTTGACCTTCTCGAATTCAGCTTTCAGTCCTGTTTTCTTCACGTGGGAGATGAAAAATGATCCAGCAAGCAAGGCGTATCAGTCTGGCCGCCACCTTGGCTCTGGCTCTGGCAGGCGGTCTCGGGGCCCAGGACAAACTGAACCTGGGGCTGATTGCGAGCGACGATGGCATCGTCTACCAGTTCCAGGGCCGTGTGGTCCAGGCGGGCAGCGGGATGGACAGCGTGGTCGGCAACCGGACCGGCGGGGGCGTCGGATTCTCCGCGATGTTCGGCGACAGGCCACTCAGGCTGAGGGTCCGCATGGACTGGGATGGATTCGAGGGGAAGGACTGGAAGGGCAGCGTCAACACCACCGGGCTCGGGGCGGACGGGGTGTTCTTCCTGCCCTCCTTCGACTGGGTCACGCCCTTCTTCTCCTGTGGGGTGGCCTTTCAACACTGGGTCATCGGCGAGAACAACAACCTTCCGGGGGAACGATCCCGGACCTCGAATCGTCTCGCGGGGCGGGCCGAACTGGGCCTGAAACTTGGACGACGGACCCTGTTATCCGTTGGGATTCTGCTCGGAAAGGCCGGTGATGACCAATCCGCCGCAAACCTTTACCTGGCCGTCACCTACTGATACCGATCGAGGAGGTAGCCATGCGCCTGACAATGTTCTCCCTGCTGCTTTCGCTCTGTATCTCGAGCCTCCCCGCTCAGGAACCAATCTCCAAGGTGGCTCCTCCCTGGGGTGTGGGCATCCTGATGGGAAAAGAAACGGAGACCGCGACAAGATCTATGGAAGCAACTACGGTGGATAACATCTTTGGCGGGCGAACCAATGACGCCTTTTGCACCAGTCTTGTGGTGCGCAAACGATTCTGAGGAAGAGGTCCCTGATGAGTGCCATTGGATTATCGGCCACCCTTGCCGTGATGACTGCGTGCGGGACCGCGCTTGAAGCCCAGGAACCGCCCTGGTCATGCGCATTCCAGATCCAGATCGCGGGCGGCATTTCCCCGGATGGACAAAGCACCGCCAATGACATCCACGCCCGTCTGGGCAGTGGGATTGAACTTCACGCCCTTCGGGCCTTCGGTCCCTATCACACGATTCGGGCGACTTTCGGCTTTACCGGAATCAGGATCTCGACCTGGAAGGATACAAATCCCAACACTGGAGAAGATGAAAGGGATGTTCGAGAATACTGGCGGAACCTTCGCCTGGGCCTTGAGCATGTGGTCACCCTGCCCTCCGGGGGTGCCGGCCAGGGCTACTTCTTCTACGGTGGAGGTCTCCAGGATTCTTGGGTGGCGCGCACCGAGGGCTCTTTCCTAGGTATAGCCCTGGCCACCACCCTTGGAAGCGCCATCCACACCACGGTGGACTACTCCTACCGGACCTACACCTCCTCCCTGGAGGCTTGGAGGGGTTATGCCACGGCCGGGTTGGGCTGGCGCTTTGCCGGTGCCACCTTCCTGGAATTGCGCTTCGTGACAGGCCCCCATCGGGAGTTTGCCGCAGATGGTCTCTCCACCTGGGCCACGGGTCCTCAGGTGGACCGAAGGGGCACCTTGATCCTGCTGGGCCTAGGCATCCGCAGTGATCGGGAGATTCGTCCAAGATGAAAACCGCACGGACCCCGTGAGGGGGCAGGAACAAACGAACGCACTCGCCCGGGAACCCCTACCTAGCCGTCACTTTTTGGAACCAATCGAGGAGGCAACGATGCGCCTGACAATCCTCTCCCTGCTGCTTCCCCTCTGCGTCCTGCGCCTCTCCGCTCAGGAACCGGTTTCCAAGGAGGCACCGCCCTGGGGCGTGGGCATCCTGGCTGGCTCGGAGACGGGGAGCCGCGAGAAAGTCTATGGGAGCAGCTTCGGTGGGGAACTCACTTGGCAGTTCCTCCGGGAGCACTGGATTCAAGGCCGCGTGCGAGCCACCTACCTGCAGGTCAACAAGGGTTCCGGATCGGGAGGGGTGTATCCGGATAACGGCGGACCCGCTCAGGGTGAATTCCTGGTGGGCTCCTGCGACTGGATCTTCCGGTTCACCAAGCCGCACGGGCCCTACCTGTTGCTGGGTGCCGGTTGGAATCACCACGACATAAGTGCAGGCGAGGGGAATGCCTCGAATTCGCGCCAGGGGAATTTCCTGAGTTACGCCTGGGGAATGGGGTACCTCATCCAGGGAAGCGTCGAGGTGGAACTGCGCCAGGATTTGATGGTGGTGGACTTCTTTGGTTGGGCCGGGAACAAAGATGCCACCTGTACCAGTCTCGTGGTGCGCAAGCGGTTCTGAGCGGTGCAGCCTTCGACCAAGGCCATTCAGGAGAAGAGCGGCCCCGCGCTCGGCTTCACGCCCAGGTAGTCGTAGGCCGCCTCGGTGGCACGTCGGCCCTGGGGCGTGCGATCCAAAAAACCGATCTGCATGAGGTACGGTTCCACGAGGTCTTCGAGGGCATCGCCTTCGACTTCCCCCAGGGCGGCGGCCAGGGTGCGGACGCCCACGGGACCGCCCTTGAACTTGCCGCAGAGCGCTTCGAGGTAGGCCCGGTCGAGGCCATCCAGGCCCAGGTCGTCCACTTCGTGGAGGTGCAGACAGGCCTCGGCGATCTCGGTGGTGATGACGCCCTGCCCCTTCACCTCCGCGTAGTCGCGGCAGCGTCGCAGCAAACGGTTCACGATGCGCGGTGTGCCGCGGCTGCGCCGGGCGATGGCCTCGGCAGCTTCGGGCACCATCTCCACATTCAGCACCCGGGCACTCCGGTGGGCGATGATGCCGAGTTCAGCGCGCGTGTAATAGTCCAGACGATGCACCATGCCGAAACGATCGTGCAGCGGCTTGGAGATGAGGCCGGCGCGGGTGGTGGCACCCACCAGGGTGAAGGGGCGCAGGTCTACCTTCAGGGTTTGGGCGCTGGGCCCTTGGCCGATGAGGATGTCCAGCTTCCGGTCCTCCATGGCCGAGTAGAGCATCTCCTCGATGGCGGGTGGCAGGCGGTGGATTTCGTCGATGAACAGGAACTCACCTTCGTCTAAATTCGTCAGAATGGCTGCCAGATCACCCTTTTTCTCCAAGGCCGGAGCTTGAATCACCTTGCAGGGGGCGCCCATCTCGTTGGCCAGCACATGGGCCAGCGTCGTCTTGCCCAGCCCCGGTGGCCCGAAGAGCAGCACATGATCCAGCACCTCGCGCCGCTTCAGCGCGGCCTGCAGTGCGATTTCCAGCCGCGCCTTCACCTTCTCCTGGCCGATATACTCGCCCAGGCGCTGGGGTCGCAGCGAATATTCGAAGGTCTCCTCGCGCTCGGCGGGGTCCAGGTCGGGATTGCGGTGAAATTCCATGAGCGTTCGGCCTTGTCCAGCTTCATTGCCGCACGGAGGACTGGCTTGTGTCCAGCCCCAGACCCGCTACCTTGGTAGACAGGTCGTGAAGCCCATGCCAATCCAGAGCGTTCGAAATCGGGTATCCGCGTGCAACCAGGGGGCTCACCATGGCTGAACGGCACTCCATCTCCATCCGCGACCGGCACGGCTTCGAGCGCACCATCCCCATCAGCCGCTCGGTGACACTGGGTCGCCAGAGCCAATGCGAGATCGTCCTTTCGGATAGCATGATCAGCCGCAACCACCTGCGCATCGAGCAGATCGACGGGGAATGGTGGGCGGAGGACCTCGGCTCTTCCCATGGCACCTACATCAAGGACGAGCGACTCGCCCGCATCAAATGGGAACCTGGCTCCGCGATCCGTTTGGCCGACGGCGCCTACTATCTGACTCTGTTCGCCGAGTCCGTCCTCGCGCCGGAAGTGAACCTGCAGGCCATTCTGCAGACCGCCCATCTGCTCACGGGGCAGGTGGAGCTGGACGATCTGCTGGAACAGACTCTGGACCGTCTGCTCAGCCTCTCCAACACCGATCGCGGCTTCATCATGCTGCCTGAGGAGGGCGATCTGGTGGTCAAGGTGGCCCGCAACCTGAGCCCCCAGGTGGAGCAGGACATCCATCTCTCGATGTCCAGCGTGTGCCGTGTCTTCGAGAAGGGCGAGCCCATCTGGATCCACAATGTGGCTTCGGACGAGAAGTTGATGGCGCAGCAATCCATCATGGATTTGCAGCTCAAGACCATCCTCTGCCTGCCGCTGGTGGTGAAGGCCACCTGCATCGGCGTGGCCTATCTGGATAGCCGGCGCATCGTTGCGGAACCCGTCGACCGCGCCACCTTCGAGGCCATCATCTCGCTCTGCGCCATCGCCATCGAACGCACGCGGCTCGCCGAAAACAATCTGCACCACCAGTTGCTGGCGACGGTGGGCCAGGTGGCCAGTTCCATCGTCCACGATTTCAAGAACGCCCTCTTCGTGATATCCGGCCACGCTCAGATGCTGCAGTCCCTGGCCCTGGACCAAAAAATGCATGCCCATGTCTCGCAAATTTTGGGCGCGGTGGATCGCCTGTCGCAGCTCTGCGGCGATGTGTTGGACTACGCGAAAGTGCGGGAACCCAAACGCGAGGACGTGGATCTGCATGAATACCTCGGCGAACTGACGGAACCCCTGAAAATCAGGGCCAACGAACTCGGCGCGTCCATTCGCTGCGAAGGCCCCGTCGGCACGGCGAACCTCGACCGCTACCGCTTCGCCCGAGTCCTGGAAAACCTGTTGGCCAACAGCCTGGACGCGCTTGCCGAGCGCGAGGACGGAGAAGTGCTGGTGCGCTGGTCCCTCGGCCCGGGCGAGGTGCGCATCGTGGTGGAAGACAACGGCAAGGGTATTCCTCGCAAGATCCAGAAACGCATCTGCGAGCCCTTCTTCAGTCATGGGAAGGCGAAGGGAACCGGCCTGGGCATGGCCACGGTCAAGAAGATCATCGAAGAGCACGGCGGCTCCCTGGAGGTCATCAGCGAAGAAGGCCAGGGCACCTCCGTGACCGTCTGGATTCCCGTGAACCCGGGGCGCTCCGGCAGGGAGGACACGACCGGTTGCATGCGCATCCTGGATTCCGAACCGCAATGATCCGCATCGGCCAGGGCTTCGATGTCCACCGCTTCGCCGCACCCGAGGAGGGTCGTGCCCTCGTCCTGATGGGCTTGCAGATCCCGCACGACCGCGGCCTATCAGGCCACAGCGACGCGGATGTGATGCTCCACGCCCTCATGGACGCCCTGCTGGGTGCCGCAGGGCTAGGTGATATTGGCGAGCACTTCCCCGATACGGACCTTGCCCACAAGGGTGCGGACTCCGCGCAGCTCCTGGAGCAGGTAATGACCAGCCTGCGCGAGCACGGTTGGCGGGTGGTGAATGCCGACCTCCTGCTCATCGGGGAACGCCCCAAAATCAGCCCCCACCGCGAGGCCATGCGGGCCCGCATCGCGCCCCTGCTGGGGATCGTGCCGGACCTTCTCAATGTGAAGGCCACCACCACCGAGGGACTGGGCTTCACCGGCCGCGGCGAAGGCCTCGCGGCCCAGGCGGTGGTGCTGCTCGAATCGCAGGGAACTCGGGTTCCGCTACCCGGTGAGGCTCAACCATGCTCTTAAGGTTCCTGTGGGCCCTTTTCCTGGGCGGCGGCCTGCTGGTGGCTAGTGGCGCCAGCAATGCTCCGCCACCACGAGACAGCGGCACGCATGTCCTGATCGTCCATTCCTACCATGCGGGCTATCCCTTCACGGAGGCCGAACAGAAGGGCATCACGTCCGTTCTGGCCACCGCCCCAACTCCGATCGAGACCCACCTCGCCTACCTGGATGCCAAGCGCGTGAAGCACCCGGACTACCTCGTGGCACTTCAGCAGCTCTACAAGATCCGATATGCGAATGTCGGGTTCTCCTTCATCTTGGCTACGGATAACGATGCCCTTGAATTTCTATTGAAGTATCGCGATAGCACCTTTCCAGGCGTGCCGGTGTTCTTTTGCGGCATCAACGATTTCGATCCTGCCATGGTCGCGGGGCAGCGCCAGTTGACGGGCGTCATCGAGGATACGGATTATCTCGACACGATGCGCACCGGGCTGAACCTGTGCCCAAGGGCACGGAAGATCGTGGCCATCACCGACGGGACCACGACGGGCAGGGCGCATCTCCACGCCCTGGAGCACCTGCGCCCCGAGCTTGCGGGGAAGGCCGAGCTGCACATCCTGTCCCTGGCCGATCTCAGCATGGAAGAGCTCACCGTCCGCCTGCGCGCCCTGCAGAACGACAGCCTCGTCCTGCTGCTCTCGCATTATCAGGACCGGACTGGCCGGAACTATTCACACGCGGAGAGCATGCGCCTCATCGCCGAGGCGACGCGCGTTCCCATGTTCGTGGTCAACGAGACGCGCCTGGGCTACGGCGCGGTGGGCGGCAAGGTGATCAGCGGGGAGGCCCAGGGGAAAGCTGCGGCCGATATGCTGCTGCGGCACCTGGCCGGAACGCCCCTGGACGCACTGCCGGTGGTGCTGGAAAGCCCGAATGTCTACATGTTCGACTACGCGGCCCTGGTTCGGTTCGGCATCAACGAGGCGCGGCTCCCCCAGGGTTCGGTCGTCCTGAACCGCCCCGTGAGCCTCTATTCGCAACACAAACCGCTTTTCATCGGCACCTTTGTGACCCTTGCGACGCTGGTCTCGCTCATCCTGCTGCTCTCCGTCAATGTGGCGCGACGCAAGAGATCCGAGGATGCCTTGCGGGAAAGCGAAGGGAAATATCGAACCCTGTTTGACAGTGCCGGTGACGCGATCTTCATCCACAACGCGGAAAGGATGCTGGCCGTCAACCCACTGGCCTGCCAACAGCTCGGCTACACTCCTGCCGAGCTGCTGGCCCTGCCACCGAGCGGCGTGGATACACCGGAGGAATCCCAGTACATGCCGGAGCGGTTCGCCAAACTGGTAGAGCAGGGTCATCTCACCTTCGAAACGGCGCACCTGCGCAAGGACGGTTCGAGGGTGCCCACCGAGGCGAGCGCACGGCTCATCACCTGGGATGGCCAACCAGTGGTCATGACCATCTGTCGCGACATCACCGAGCGCAAGCAAGCCGAAACAAAATTGCGACTTCTCGCGCAAGACCTGGAGCAGAAAAACCTGGAGATGGAAGACACCCTCTACGCGGCCAGCCATGATCTGCGCTCGCCGCTGCTCAATGTGCGCGGCTTCTCCAACAGTGTGTCGGAGGCCTGTGAGCGCGTCCGGGAGCGTTTGGGCGGGGAGGATGTTCCGCCGAGCGTCCGGGGTGATCTGGAACCCCTGCTCGGGGAGCAGCTTCCCACGGCCCTGCATTTCATCCAAACGGGCGGCCAGAAACTGGACGCGCTCATCAATGGACTTCTGGTGGTTTCCCGGGCCGGACGGCAGGAGCTGCGCCTGGAAGCCGTCAACATGATCGGCCTGATGGGCCAGGTGGTGAGTGCCATGGCCTTCCAGCTTCAAGAAGGCGGTGCCTCGGTGGAGCTCGGGGAGCTACCGCCCTGCCTGGGCGATGCCTCTGCGCTCAACCGGGTGTTCACCAATCTGCTGGACAACGCGCTGAAGTACCGACACCCGGATCGCGCGCCACATATCCGCGTGAGTGGACGGGTGGCCGGGGACCGCTGCATCTACACCGTGGAAGACAATGGCATCGGCATCGAAACGCGCCACCAGGCCCGCATCTGGAAGCTCTTCCATCGCCTGGATCCCAATGGCCCGATCAAGGGCGAAGGCCTGGGACTCACCCTGGTGCTCCGCATCCTGAACCGGCTCCGCGGACGGGCCTGGGTGGAGTCGCAACCGGAAGCGGGCGCAGGCTGTTCTTTCTACATCGAGCTGCCCGCCTCTCTCGCGTAGCAGAGCCCGGACTTGAGAGGTAAGATGCAAGGACATGCATGAAAATCAACAGGTGATGGGCAGCGAACAGGGAGCGCGAAATGGCCGACCACGATAGCAACCCCGTGACCATCCTGATGGCCGAGGATGACGATGGTCATGCCACCCTGATTCAGCGCGCCCTCCGGGAAGCCGGCCTGGTCAATCCCCTGCTGCGCTTCAAGGATGGTCAGGAAATTCTGGACTACCTGCAAGGGCCCAACGCCACCATCGCCCCGCAACAGGGACAAGCCTACCTGCTGCTGCTGGACATTCTGATGCCCAAGGTGGATGGAGTGGAAGTGCTGCGCGCCCTCAAGGCGAACCCCGCGCTGAAAAATCTTCCCGTCATCATGCTCACCACCACGGATGATCCGCGGGAAATCCAGCGCTGCTACGACCTGGGCTGCAACTGGTACATCACCAAGCCCGTGGATTTCACGCACTTCGTCGAAACCCTGAACCGCGTGGGACTGTTCATCCAGGTGGTGAAGGTGACCCCGCTGGGCGAGGAAGGTCGCGGCGCATGAGCGAAGCCCTGCGGGATCCCATCCTCATCGTGGAGGATGATGCCGGCACCGCCTTGCTGGTGAAAAACCACCTGGCCGAAGCCGGTTGGGATGCCGTGATCGTCACCACCGGCCAGGCCGCCCTGACCTGGCTCGCAGCCCACAGCACCCCGCTGATGCTGCTGGACAACAGCCTGCCCGACATGACGGGGGAGGAACTGGTCGGCAGGCTGGACCAGACCCTGCCGCCCTTCATCATCACCACGGGCGCGGGCTCGGAACGGTTGGCCGTGACGCTCATGAAACTGGGCGCCCGCGACTATCTGGTGAAGGATGCAACCTTCCTCCAAACCCTGCGGCCCGCCGTCACGCGGGTGCTGAAGGCACTGGAGACGGAAAGCAAGTTGGCCGAGGGCGAGGCCCGCTATCGCTCCATCCTCAACGCCTCGCCCGATGTCATCGCGATCACGGATCTGGAGGGTCGCATCCTGGGGATTTCACCCGTGGCCCTGACGATGTTCGCCTGCGCACGGGAAGAGGAATTGCGGGGCCAGCGGATTCTCGATTTCGTGGTGCCCGAGGATCGGGAGCGCGCAGCGTCCAACCTAGCCCTCATGTTCCAGGGCATCATGACCGGGGTGGGTGGATACCGCGGGCTGCGCCCCAATGGCAGCACCTTCGACATGGAGACGAACGCCGATTTCGTACGGGGTGC
>CAIPUA010000174.1 GCA_903868115.1 uncultured Holophagaceae bacterium | reverse complement strand
TGTTGACCACGATGGCGTCGATTTCACCGGAGCGCTTCCCCAGGACGCCCTGCAGGGTTCCGAGGGACTTTTCGAGGCTCTCCAGGTTGCGTCCGAGAGCCGCATCACTGTGCTTCACGGCCACCTGGCAATCCTGGATCAGCGCGCGTGCGTCCAGCAGGGTCGCATCGAGATCCTTCAAGGCGTTCTTTATGTCGGGATGCTCCAGCAGGGCGCCGATGCCCTTCCTCTTGAAGGGGTCCCGGAGGTCCGTGAGGGCGCCGTTCAGGTTGTGCACGAAGTCCTGCATCTCATCGATGAGCGAACCGAGTGAGGCCGCCGTATCCCCTTCCAGCAGCGTGCCTGGCTGAAGGATTTCCTTGCGGTCGGGCACTTCCGGGAGTTGCAGATCCATAAAGGCGCCCCCGAACACCTTGGTCACGACGACGGCCCGGGTGCCCTTCCAGAGCAGGATGTCCGGACCGAGCCCCAGCGTGGCCACGAACCGGTACTGGACGCCCTCGCGCTCCAGGTCCACCCGATTGACCTGCCCGACCCGCCAGCCCTGGAGATGCACTTCGGTGCCCACGGCCAGATCTCCCGCATTTTCCAGGCGCACCTTCACGGTCGTCTCCTTCTTGAAAAGTGCGCTAAGGCTCCGTTGGAAGAGCAGGGCACCGAAGACCAGCACGGCCGCAACGACCATCAGGCCTACCTTGGCATCGTCTCGCGCGAACCGCATCATACCCCTCCGGGGACAAGCCGTCCCTGTTCCAGATGGAATTCGTCTCCTGCCAGCCCTACCCAATCGCCGCCCACGATTACGAAGGCCGTTCCGAGGTGCTCCGCGGCTTCCAGGACCATCCGCTCGGCGCTTTGGCGCTCCGGGGGCTCCAGGCTGCTGGGGGGCTGATCCACCAGCCAGAGACTCGGACGGGTCAGCGCGGCCCGTACCAGGGCACCCAGCCAGCGCTCCCGGGGTTCCAGGGCATGAGGACGGAGTTCCGTCCGGGCACCCAGGCCCGCTTGGTCTAGCCCTGCCTGAGCGATCTCATCCGCGCGAAGGCGGGAGTGGCCGCGCAGGAAACGCAAAGGCAACGCCACATTGGCGCGAAGGCTCAGGTTCGCAAGGAGTCCGCCCTCCGTAGGCACCCAACCGATGCCGCCCCGCTTCAGAAAGGGATGATCGAAGGTGTGAGGCCCCAGGGGCAGGCCATCGAGGACCACCTGGCCTTCCTGGGGGTTGGCGAGGCCCGCGCAGAGGCGCAGCAGGGCCGAGGCGCCCGTGCCCGCCGTGGCGCGAATATGGGCGTGTCCGCCAACTGAAAGGCTCCAGTCGAGTTGCCGGAACACGGTCCTCCCTTCCGCGTTCAGGAGGGTGATGGCCTCAAAACGCAGGAGCTCAGCCATAGATCAGCACTGAGAGAATGGCGCCCACCAGGAAGACAGCCACAAGACTCGAGACGGCGGCGGCCGTGACGGCCTGGGGAATCTCGGTGCTGCTGCGCTCTACGCGCAGGCCGCTGGAGGCGCAGATCAGAGGAATCAAGGCGCCGAACGCCAGGGCCTTGGCGAAGGTGATGGACAATTCTCGCCATCCGATCGCTTCGCCCAGGGCGTGCATGAAGAAGCTGGGCGATAGGGGCAGCCGGGACCAGGCCACCAGGAAGCCACCCAGGAGGGCGGCGGCGTTGAAGAACACCACCAGCGTGAAGACGGAAATCACGCCGCCGAGAATGCGGGGAAGAAGCAGATATTGGGCGGGATTCACGCCCATGGCGCAGAGTGCGTCCACATCACCACTCAGTTTGATGGAGGCCATCTCGGCGGCGATGGCCGTGCCGCTGCGGCCGATGACGATGACGCCGATCAGGAGCGGCCCCAATTCCCGGATGACCAGCTGCGCCAGGAGCTGACTGAGGTAGGCCTCGGCGCCAAAGGCGGACAGCTGGCCGTAGACCTGGATCAAGGTGATGCCGCCCAGCATCAGGGACGCCAGGAGGGCCAGGGGCAGGGCCTCCAGGGCGGTGAAGCGCACCTGCAGTTTGGTCTGGTCGAAAACCACGCCGAACTGGTCAAGGCGGAGCCGCATCAGGTGCCG
>CAIPUA010000173.1 GCA_903868115.1 uncultured Holophagaceae bacterium | reverse complement strand
TGGTGTTCCAGAGGTTCGATCCGCCATAGGGGTTCATGGTGTCCTGCTCGAAGCGCAGGCCCGGGCGCAGGACCACGCGGTCATTGAGGGTCAGGTATCTTGGGCGAAGAGGATCGTCTTGTTCGAATGGACCTTCACGTCTTCCACGCCGATGGTATACGCCCCATACGGGAGATACTCCTGGACTCCGCCGACGACATCACCTGTATCAGCAGTCAGGACGTAGCCCCCGGGATTCGAAGTGACCGATTCAGAAAAGCCCTTTTCCCGCTCGAGACCGATACGGAAGGCGTGATTGTCCGAGGCGGAGAAGAGGCCCGACTTGAAGTAGTCCAGCGTGGCCGAAAAGGAGGTGCGGCCTCGCTTGTTGCGCTCCGCGATATCGAGGTTATTGAAGAACTTGTCGGCATCGATATCCAGGCAGTTGACATCCCCGTGAGTGGGAAGGATGTCGTAGCCGCCGTTATAACCATTGCCCTTCAAGGTCAGCACCAGATTCGCGCCCAGGGTCTGGGTCCAGGTGAGCGAATAGTAGCGGCTGGGGCTGGTCTGCTCGCCACCGGCGGCGGCATCGTACAGACCCCAGGTCTGGTTCACATACTTGTGATCGATATTTCGGTTGTCGTACTCGAACATTCCTTCCAACGTCGCCGTGGGCAGAACCTGATAGGTCAACTTCCCAAGCACCCGTAGGCTATTAATCTTCTTGGTCGGCAGTGGTCCTGTGGGCAGCGTGCCCGTGTAGGTCATTTCGTTCTGCTCTTTCTGGGCGGACAGGAAGTACCACAGTTTGTCCTTCAGGATCGGCCCTCCAACACTCATCCGAATGTCGTAGTTCTTCGCGTCCGGGACTTCCCGATCCGCCTGGGTCCAATTCCAATCCTTGTTGCTGGATTTCGCCTGCCATTTGGTGGAGTCGTAGAAGCTGGAGAAGACCCCTGATAACGCATTGCCACCCCGCTTCACGACCGTGTTGATGAAGCCACCCGAAAAGCCGCCAAATTCGGCAGCGGCTCCAAGGCCTCCCACCTGGACCTCGTCAAACCAGTCCATGTTGGCGTAGATCCATTGGGTTCCGCCTGAAGTGTCGCCCACATTGATGCCGTCCATGAGGTAGGCGTTGCTTCCCGATCCCGAACCGCCCCACGCGTTGCTGCCATTGATGCCGGGCGTCATGTTGAGGATGTCAGATAGGGTTCTTGTCGCGGGTAGGGACGCGATGGTTTCGGAAGCGAAGTTCTGGGATACGCCGGTGGTCGCGGTTTCCATGCCGATTCCGGCGCCAGAAACGACCTCTACCGTCGCCGAGGCCACCGGCTGGAACTTCCAATTGACGGTGGACGTTTGGCCCAGCTCGAGGATCTCCAAGCCGCTCAGGCTCGAATGACCCTGGGATGCAACCGTGATCTTGTAGAGCCCAGGCACCAGCATGGGGAACCGGTAACTGCCGTTTTCGCTGGTGCGCACTGATTTCTCTCCGCCAATCATGGCCGAGGACGCGATCCGCACCAGGGCACCCGCCAATGGCTTGCCGGCAGGGTCACGGACGAGACCCGTAAGGGCCGAGGTGGTGGTGCCCTGCGCCACGAGGACGGCAGGGGCCGCCACCAGCGCGAGGACGAGGGTACTGAGAGACCGCGAGGTTCGGGTCATGGGGGCTCCTGAAAAAAGATTTCACAGATGTTTCGTTAGTGAAAATTAATCTCCTCTTTGGAGAGAGTCAAGTAGAATTTGATTTATTTTTTTCAATCTCGGAAGGCTGAAAAAACATCGGCTGCGAAAAGGCATTTTGCCAAATTCACGCATAAAGTTCAGCTCGCATATTCGAAATTATTGACGGCCATGCCGATAATTTCTTACACGCAAGGTTCACTTCTCAGCCCCATGCAAATAGCAGTTCCGTTCCGCCTTCAGGCCTTCAGGCAGGCGAGCGCTTCTTGGAGGCAAGCCTCCCAGGTCTCGTCGGGTGTCTCCACCAGGAAGAGTTCCACGGCGTTATTGGCGGGATGGGCCTCGCCGTGGGCGGACCACGCCTCGAACAGGGCGTCGAGCGGGTGGCGGTCAAGCTGCTTGTCCCGGTGTCTGTGGGATTTCCTTACCCGGTCAGGATCCGGGCCACGCATGGAAAGGCCATGATGGGGCGCAGCGTGGAAGGTGAAGACCTGGGACCAGACCGTAGCCACCCGCTGGTCGAAGTGGAGATAGGCGCCGTGGTTCGACGATGTGACCGTAAGCCTGCGGGTGGGGCCCTGCCAGGCGGCAGCCCAGCGCAGGATCAGGGCCTGGGCGCGCTCCCGGTCCTGGGCGTGCCTCAGAGAGGCCCGCGCCGCGTCGAGAAAGGGTCCGAGAATCTCCAAGAGCCGCTCCGGGGAAACTTCATTGCTCCAAGTTAACCTCAAGCCGGGCTCCCAGGCGGAAGAACTCCGGGCGAAAAATTTCGATCTGCCAAGGAAAACTTTGGGATTCCCCTTCCTCCGCCTCCACTGTCCTGCTAAACCTTTTTGACACTCCCCACGAGACCGAGGGCTCCATGATCAAGATCGATATCGCGACCGCCCTGATGCAGGCGCTTCCAATTTCCAAGGCCACGGCTCTGCAGGTGGTGGATCTCCTCACCGACCGCATGAAGAACGCCCTGTTGGATGGCGAGCGCATCGAAGTGCGCGGCTTCGGCGTCTTCGAGCCCCGCCCCCGCAAACGCGGTATGGGCCGCAACATCAAGACCGGCCAGAGCGTCGCGATCCCGAAAGGGAAGAGCATCCGCTTCAAGCCGGGCAAGGACCTGCGCGATATCGAAGTGGATTAGTCCGCCTAGCGCCTGCGTCCCTGCGCCAGGATGATCATCTCGCGCAGGGTCTTGGCCATGGTGATGGCGGAGACGCCCGTGGCATCGTAGTGTGGCGCAAGCTCAAGACAATCCATGCCCACGAGCCTCCGCCCCTGGAAGCGCTTGAGCCCTGCGATGAGCAGATCCCAGCCGATGCCTCCAGGCTCTGGTGTCCCGGTGCCGGGATACAGGCTCGGGTCCAGAACATCCATATCGAGGGTGAGGTAGATGGGCCGATCGCCGAGCTTCGTCAGCACCTCATCGATGGCTTCCAGGGTGAAGGGACGAAGGGTCTGATGTGCCTGCGCGAGTTGCCATTCCTCTGCGGAACCACTGCGGACGCCGAACTGGAAGAGATGTTGGTAGCCGATGCGATCCGCGGCTCGGCCGATGATGGTGGCATGGGTTAGCGTGTCGCCCCAGAGATCGGGGCGCAGATCCGCGTGGGCATCGAAGTGCACCAGCGCCATGTCCGGATGTTCCGCGAAGGCGGCAAGAATGAGAGGCAGCGCGACCAGATGCTCACCCCCAAAAGCGATGGGGAACTGCCCCTTGGCGCGGATTTCCTTCACGGCCGATCCGATGTCCTCCAGGACCCGCTCCTTTTGGCCCGGCGGCAGGAAGAGATCGCCATAGTCGCAGTACTTGATATCGAGCAGGCTCTGTTGCTGATAGAAGCTGAACTCCTCCATGCCGAAGGAGGCCTCGCGCACCGCGAACCCCGCGAAACGGGAGCCCGCCTTGAAGGAGCTGGTGCCATCCCAGCAGACACCGAAGAGGGCGATCTCGGCTTCCTCCGGTGCACAGGAGCCAAGGAAAAGCGGCAGAACGAATTCGTGGGACATGCTGACCTCTATTGGATGTGCGTTTACGGCTCCAGACCGATCTGTTCCCACTGCACGCCAAAGTGCTCCAGGATCGCGGCGCGTTCGGCCTCTTCCTGCTCGGCGATGCTGGCATAGGGGCGCAGGAAGACCACCCGGCGCACGCCCCGGCGCACCAGGGCACGCGTGCAGACCAGACAAGGCTCGTCCGTTACATAGGCTGTGGCAACGAGGCCTTCGGAGAAGCCCAGGGCGTTCTCCTCGGCATGGCTGGTGTGCAGGCAGCGTTGGCTGGGATTGCAGGTCTCGGGCGTGCAGTGGGGCATGCCGGGCAGTGCACCGTTGAAGCCGCCGGAGGCGATGCCACCATCGGAGCGCAGCAGAATGCAGCCCACCTTCAGACGGCAGCAAGTTCCGAGGCGGCTGATCTCCAGAGCCATGCGGAGAAAGACCTGATCTTTCAGAATGGAGCGCTGGGAAGTGGGCATGGGCATTCCCTAAAATGGATTTCTCGGTGGCCCTTTTTTAGCGGAGGACCTCGAAGCTTACGGCCTGCACTGGCCCTTCGCTGCGGTCGATCCAGGCGATCTGCGCACCAAAGGCCCGAGCCATCTGGTGGACTCCATCCCGGGTTTCGGGCAGCAGAGCCTGTCGGAATTCGGGATGCATCGTGATTCTCAGAGTGCCGCCGCGCAATTTTTCGCCCAGGCGGGCGATCTCGCGATACATCGACAACAGGGCCGTTTCGGGGCTGAGGCGGCGACCGGAGCCTTCACAATGGGGACAGGGTGTGGTCAGGATACGATCCAGGCTGGGACCGGTGCGCTTGCGGGTCATCTCGACCAGCCCGAAATCGCTGATCTCCAAGGCCCGCGCATGGTTGCGGTCCCGCCGAAGTTCTTCCTGGAGCCGATTCATGACGGCCTCCCGGTGGGCGGCCTCCATCATGTCGATGAAGTCGATGACAATGATGCCGCCCAGGTTGCGCAGGCGCAGTTGGCGCACCACCTCGGGTATGGCTTCCAGATTCGTGAGATAGACCGTTTCCTCCAGATCCTTTTTGCCAACGAACTTGCCTGTATTCACATCCACGCTCACGAGCGCTTCCGTTTGATTGATGACGAGGGATCCGCCCTGCTTCAGGAAGACCTTGGGATGGCGTGCCTGCTCGACTTCCTTCTCGATTCCGAACGCATCGAAGATGGGCAGATCGCTAGTGAAATGTTTCACCCGGCTGACCCATTCGGGGTGCAACCGGGTCACGAAATCGACTACCTCCTCATAGGTATCCTGGCGGTCCACCCAGAAGCTGGCCACCTCCTCGCGGAAGAGATCCCGCAACACCTTCTGGAGCAGGCGCGAATCCTGCCACACGAGGCTGGGCGAAAAGCTTTGGCAGCTCCGTACCTGCACTTCGGCCCAGAGTTCCCGAAGAAAGGTCACATCTGAAACCAGGTCTTCGTCCATTTCACCAATGGCGGCCGTGCGCACGATGAAGCCCTCACCGGGCTGGGCATGGCTCTTGATGAGCTGACGCAGGCGTTCCCGCTCCCCAGAATCCGTGATCTTGCGACTGATACCCACGTGCTCGACACCGGGCATGAAGACCAGAAAACGCCCGGGAAAGCTGATGTGCCTCGACAGCCTTGGCCCCTTGGTGCTGATGGGGTCCTTCACCACCTGCACCAGCACATCCTCGCCTTCCTTCACGGGAGGCAGGGAGACGGGCAGGGAGGCCAGCTCGAGGGCGGTCTCCTGGTCCTCCTCTTCGGCAAGCTCCTCTTCGCCAAGCCGATGGGCCTCCGGTTCGTCCAGGTAGAGAAAGCCGTCCTTGGGGCCGCCGATGGCCACGAAGGCGCTCTGCATGCCCTGCAACAGCTTGGCCACGCGGCCCTTGTAGACATCTCCCACCTGGCTGACATGGGAACTGCGTTCGATGAAGAGCTCGCACACTTGCCCGTTCTCAAGAAGGGCAATGCGCGTCTCCAGGGGGGTCGAATTGACCACCAGGGACCGGCGGACTTCCATGGCTGAAACCTCTCTTCGAATTCGGCGAAGACACAACGCGTGGCTTCCCACTTCCCCACGGGACATGCCAGCTCGGGGGACTTCATTTTTTTACCAGGAGATGGGAGCCAAGGGAAGGCCCGTTTCCAAATTTTTTCTAGGCCAACACGTTGGTCGCCCCGGAGCCCTGCTTTGAAATAGAACGCCGCCCCGAAGGGCCATCCTCCAGATCGCCTGTCCGAGAGGAGCGCCCTACTCCGTCTCCAGATGGCTTGTGAACTGCGCGGAATCGGGATCAGGCGCCAGGAGGACATTATCGATCAGTCGGGTCTTGCCGATCACGGCGGCTAGGCACATGGCGGAAGTCCGTACCACATCCCGGCCCAGGGGTTCCAGGCTCTGGGTATCCACAAGTTCCAAGTACTGCAGGGTGTCAAGCGTGCCAAGGTGCTGGCGGGCCTGATCCAGAAGTCGGTCCGGGCGTCGCTCGCCAGCCTGAAAGGCGGCCTCTGCGGCGAAGAGGGCGCGGCTCAAACAAAGGGCGCGCGCACGCTCCTCAGGACCGAGATCGACGTTCCGGCTGCCGAGGGCCAACCCATCGGGCTCACGGACCGTAGGTACCACCACAATATCCACCGGCAGGTTCAGGTCCCGGACGATGCGGCGGATGATGACGGTCTGCTGCAAGTCCCTTTGGCCGAAGAAGGCCAAATCCGGCTGCACCATGTTGAAGAGCTTGGTCACCACGGTGGCGACGCCCCGGAAATGCCCGGGCCGGAAGGCCCCACAGAGCTGATCGCCGAGTTGGCCAGGTTCCACGAAGGTGCAGAAGGCGGTGGGGTAGATCTCGGCGGGTTCGGGCAGGAAGAGCACGCTGACATCGAGCCTGAGGCAGAGGGCCTGATCCCGCTCCAGTTCTCGGGGGTAGTTGGAGAGATCTTCGGTGGGGCCGAACTGGGTGGGGTTCACGAAGATGGAGACCACGGTGTGGTCGCAGCGGGCCGCGCTCTGCCGGATCAGAGCGGCATGCCCCTCGTGGAGGCAACCCATGGTCGGCACGAAGCCGATGCGGCGGCCATTCTCGCGAAGCGCCTTGAGAACTGCGCGCAACTCGGAGATGGTTCGGACAATTCGCATGGACAAAAGGGTGACTCCGTTCAATCGGTGGCTTCAGGTTCAGTAGCGGCCGGAGGTTTTCATGTGCTCATAACCTTCCGCGTGGCCTCTTGCAGCATATAGGATTCGGCGGCCTCTGGGAACCCACCTGCATGGATGGCCGAAATCCCAGACATATCGTTCGCACCTATTCAATCCGGGGCCAGGCGAGCCTACCCCCGGATTATTACGGCATCCCTAGCCAACTCTGCAATAGCCCCAGGCGCGCCACCAACTCGGAGAACCGTTCGACGGGAAAACCCATGACGGTGGGAAAGCTGCCTTCGATGCGTTCGATGAAGAGGGCCGCGATACCTTGGGCCGCGTAGGCTCCGGCCTTGTCCATGGGCTCGCCGGTGCTGGCATACCAAAGCCTTCGCGCTTCACTCACGGGGCGAAGATACACTTCCGCCGTGTCTACGAAACTGTGGATCTCGGCATCTCGGCGCAGACAGAGGCCCGTGTGCACCTCATGGCGCCGCCCCTGAAGGAGGCCCAGCATTCGTGCAGCGTCGGCCGCGTCCGTGGGCTTGCCGAGCACGTGATGGTCCACGGCGACCGTAGTATCCGCGGCGATGACCCAGCGACCCGGATTCAACGCGACCACGCCCTCGGCCTTGGCCCGCGCCAGGCGCTCCACCATGGCCTCGGGCTCCTCGTCGGGCAGCGGCGATTCGTCCACTTCCGGAGCCCACAGTTCGAAGGGAATCTGCATCGCCTCCAGCCACTGGCGTCGCCGTGGCGAGGCCGAGGCCAGGATGGGAGGCTGCAGGTAAAGGGTCTGTTCCCCGAAGTTCATCGCGTCGATTCCTTTTTCCTCAGCATCACGAGTGCCGCGCCGCCCAGGACCAGCAGCAGCCCCCAGATGGCCCAGGGATGCCGAGCCGGGGCCCCGCGGGGTCGCCATGCAAGGGAGAAAGCATACGCTCCTTCGCTGCGGGGTTCGCCCCACAGGACCCAGGTGCCATCCTCCCGGAAGATGCCGGACTTCCCGGTGAGGGTGGCTCGCAGCAAGGGTACCCCCGCCTCCACGGCCCGCAGGCGGATCTGGGCGGCGTGCAGATCGGTGGCAACGGTCTGCTCAAACCAGCCATCGTTGGTGTGGTTGCTGAGCAGATCGGCCCCCGTGAGGTCCACGCCCTTCGCCACCCGCAGCGGGATGAGCGCCTCGCTGCAGAGAAGCGGATGGACGCGCAGCTCGCCCTGGGGCGTGGGCAGAGAGAAGCTGCTGCCCGCACTCAGTTCGCCGGGCTCCTGGGACAGGAAGCCTAGGCTGCGCTCGAGTGCGTGCCGGAGGGGCGCGGGGCCCGGCATCCGTTCGCCGAAGGGCATGGGCTCAGTCTTGGCTTGGAGGAAGCGCATCCTTCCCGCGACCTCGCCGCGCACGAGATTGTAACGCCCGCCTTCGGTCCCGAAGAGCCAGGCGATGCCGCGCCGTTGGGCTTCGTCCAGCATGCGCAAACTGGGATACCGGTCATCCCGGCCCAAAATCGAGCTTTCCGGCCAGAGCACCAGAGTCGGCGTTCCAGGGCGGGGCAGGTGCTCCCGGGCGAGCACCGCGTCGGTGCGGGTCCACATCTCGGCCTCCATGCCCGCCCGGCGCAGACCCGGCTCGAAATTCGGCTGCACCATCACCACATCGAGCCGCCGTTCCGGCCCTCGCGGCAGCAGGAACCACCCCGCGGAGAGCAGGACGGGCAGGGCCAGCCAGACGAGGGGGACGCGCAGGGCTCGTCCGGTCGCCCCGGAAGCCAGCCAGGCGCTGCCCAGCGCCCCGCAGCCCCAGCACCAGGCGGACAGGCCGTGGGCACCCAGGAAGGCGGCGCTCCGGGCCATCCAGGGCAAGCCCCCGAGGGCCGCGCCCCAGTTCCAGGGATAAATGTGGAAACCCAGGATCTCCCAGGCTGCCACGCCGAAGGCCGCTACCACTGCGGCCGCCCAGGGGCCCGAGCGGCGGTAGGCGAAGCGGGCCAGCAGCAGCACGGCCAGGTAGCCCAGAGCCTCCCAGGCCGCGAGCAAGACGGAGGCCGTCAGTGCCACCGGGTAGGGCAAGGGACCCTTGACCTCGAGGGTGGCGGGCACCCAATGGAACAGCATCCCGAAACCCGCCAGCAGGGCGAGAAATAACCAGCCCGCGCGGCGCCCCTTGAACAGGGCATCGAAAAGGAAGACCAGCACGATGAAGGCCAATGTGGCTTCCAGGAATCCCCAGCCCGATGAGGCCGGGAAGCGGAAGGTCAGGGCGAAGAGGCCCCCCAGGATCAGCGCCTCCAGGCTGCGGCGAAGCCCAAGCGGAATCATGGGGTAGCCCTCCGGGCCGCTTCGTAGCAGGCGATGCCTGCGGCCACGGCGGCATTCAGGCTCTCCACCCCCTGGGTGGGAATCGCCAGGAACCTGACGGCCTCCGGCAAGGCGGTCTCCCGCCAGCCATGGCCCTCGTTGCCCACCAGAAGGCGCAGGGGTGCGCGCAGATCCGCCTCGCCAAGGGGGTCGGCTCCGGGAGCGGTGTCCAGGGCGTACCAGCGGCCGGCGTCCAGGGGCAACTGGGTGCAGCGGCGCAGGGGCAGCAGAAAGGCCGCGCCCATGGAGCCCCGCAGGGCCTTGGGGCTGAAGGGATCCGCACAGTCGGGCCCCAGCAGGGCCTCCTGGAAGCCGAAGGCCGCGGCGCTGCGGAGCACCGCGCCGAGATTGCCGGGGTCCTGGATGGCCCAAGGCACAATGACGCGGTCCAGGAGAGGCCCGGTGGGCTCAGGCCCCAAGGTCATGAGGAGGGCGTGGGTCGGCGGACTGCCGGCCTCGCTCAGGGCCTGCATCAGGGACTCCCCCAACAGGAGGAGTTCCACGCCCAGTTCCATTTCGAGGGGATGGGGCTGGGCCCCTTCCAGGCGCAGCCAGAGGGCGGGCTGCAATCGGCCCCCGGCGGGACGCATCCGAGTTTCTGCCCAGGCCTCGATGAGCTTTTCGCCGAGCAGGAGTGTGTGGGTCCGTCGGGTGCCCCCCATCGCAGTCTGAGCGCGGAGGGCCTTGAAACGAGGGTTCGCCCGGCTGGTGAGGAGCAGCGGTGTGTGCATGGGTCTAGGGTAAGGGATTGAAAGGGTTTGGAAAGTCAAAGCTCTGAGGTGAGAATGAACATCTGCCTAGAACCATCCCGGCACCGCGCCGGATATCGAAATGCCATCCACATTTCCGGGGGATCTGCATGCAACCTTTCATCTCCAGCGACCAGAACTTGCGAGAGTTCACCTTCAAGGCCGTGGTCATCGGCCTAGTGCTGTCCATCATCCTCGGCGCCGCCAACGCCTACCTGGGTCTGAAGGCGGGCATGACCATCGCCGCCACCTACCCGGCGGCCGTCATCGGCATGGCCCTCATCAAGATTCTGAAGGGCAACATCCTGGAAGAGAACATCGCCCGGACCGTCGGCAGCATCGGGGAATCCGTGGCCGCTGGCGCCATCTTCACCCTGCCCGCATTCGTCATCAGCGGCATCTGGCCCAGGTTCTTCACGGCCGGCAACTACATGACCTCGGCCTTCATCATGTTCAGCGGTGGCCTGCTGGGCATCATGTTCGTGGCTCTCTTGCGCCGTGTCATGGTCGAGGACGCCGAACTGCCCTACCCCGAGTCCCTCGCCGCCGCTGAAATCCACAAGGCCGGTCAGGGTGCCGCCTCGGGCACCAGCTACCTCTTCGGCGCCATGGCCGTCGGTGGGGTCATCCAGATCCTGAATTCCCTAAGCCTCTACGCCACCACCTGGACCAAGTGGGTGTCCTTCAAGGCCGCGCTCACGAAGGTCGCCTTCAAGGGCAAGGCCGCGGCGGGCCAGGGGGGACTGCTGCTCACCAACCCTGGCATCAGCCCGGCCTTCCTGGGCGTGGGCTACATCATTGGACCCAAGCTCGGCAGCCTCACCTTCGCGGGCGGCATCATCGCGTGGGGCCTGCTGGTGCCCATCATCACCTACTTCGTGGCCCCGGGAATCATGCCCGAACAGGCCACTGATGCGGAATGGATGACCCTGGCTGCCGCCGTGTGGCGCCACATCGTCCGCCCCATCGCCATCGGCGGCATGCTGGTGGGCGCGAGCTTCACCCTATTCAAGATGCGCAACAGCCTCATCACCGGCCTGAAGCGCTCCATCTCCGATGTAAAGAAGGCCGCCAGCAGCGAAGTCATCGTGGACCGCATCGACAAGGACATCTCCTTTAACTGGATCCTGGTGGGTGTGGTCTTCGCCGCGATTTGCGCCCTCCTGATCACCAAGTTCATCTTCGGCACCACCCTGCTCGTGGCTTTCGTCGCCGCGCTGCTGGCGGTGATCCTGGGCTTCTTCTTCGCGGCCGTCAGCGGCTACCTAGTGGGCATCATCGGCTCCAGCAACAACCCCATGTCCGGTCTGACCCTGACCGCCCTGGTCATCACCGCCCTCGTGATGGTGATGCTGGGTGTCCGGGGCAATCCCGGCATCGCCGCGGTGCTGGGCGTGGCCGCCATCGTGTGCGTCAGTTCCGGCGTCGCCGGTGAGATGCTCCAGGACCTCAAGGCGGGCCACATCCTGGGCGGCACGCCCTGGCGCATGGAAGTGGGCGATATCCTCGGCGTGATCCTCAGCGCCGGATTGCTCTTCCTGCCTCTGGTGGTGCTGCACGAGGGCTTCATCAAGAAGGCCGTCAACGAAGACCTGAACAAGCGCCAGGCCGCCCAGGTCCAGGTGGTGAAGTACGAGGGCGCCCGCACCGAACTGCGCGGCGAGCACAGCCTGGCCCAGATCAAGGCCATGGCCCCCGATGACCAGAAGGAAGTGTTGGGCCTTGATGCCGGTTTCGGCAGCCAGGAACTGCCCGCGCCCCAGGCCGGTCTCATGGCCGATCTCAGCCGCGGCATCGTGGAAGGCAAGATGCAGTGGGCCCTCATCGTGGTGGGCATGCTGATGGGCCTCTCCTTCGTGCTCATGCAGGTGCGTAGCCCCATGATCGTCAGCGTGGGCATGTATCTGCCCTTCGCCACCACCTTCGCCATCTGTCTCGGCGGCCTAGTGAAGGGTCTGGTGGAGATGCTGGCCGAGAGGAAGGGATTTAACGATGCCCAGAAGACCCGCGTCGAGAATGTAGGCGTCCTGGTGGCGGCGGGCCTCATCGCCGGCGAGGCCCTGGTGGGCCTGCTCTTCGCCAGCTTTGCCTTCTTCGAGGTGAACTACGCCCTCAATGGCTTCGTATGGGGCATGAACGCCTCCGGCCTCGCCAACGCGCCCAAGGCCTTCTTCGTCAGCCTCATCATCCTGGCCATCGTCGCCGCGATTCTTGTGATCATCCCAATGCGCAATCCTGGTGCCGCGGACGAACCCGCCCCCCCCAAGGCGTAGCGCTGTTTCCAGAACAAGGGCCCCGTTCGGGGCCCTTGTTCTGGAAGTGTGAGAAAAGGGAAAGAGAAATATGACGGTACCCACGACGTTGAACGAGATGCTGGCCGCCGTGCCCGAACATGCCGTGGAACATGTCGTGCGCGAAGACGGCCTGCTGACCCTGATGCGGCCCAAGTTCGTGAGCCCCCGTTTCCAGTGGTTTCAGCGCCTGCTCAAGCGGCCCCACTTCAAGGTGAAGCTGGATGCCTTCGGTAGTTGCCTCTGGGTCCACATGGACGGCGTGCGGGACGGCCATGCACTGGTGGCAATCCTGCGCCTAGCCTTCGGCGAAGGGGTCGAACCCGCCGACGAACGCACGGCGCAGTTCCTGCTACAGCTGGCGGAAGGCCGTTTCATCACCATGGGAAGTGTGGCTTCCGGGTGCATGGACCCCAGACAATGACGGGCTTAATTAATGGGCCTCAGGGGTCGGCGGTACGCTTGCCGCAGGGGCAGGCGTCGCAACGGGTTTGGATTCTGGTTTCTTGGAATTCTCCAAGTCCTTCAGATAGGCGGCCGTGTCGATTTCCGTGAGCACGAGCGTGAAGGGCTCGCTGGCCACGCTTTCCGTGGTCTGGATCTGCACCAGGACCTCCATCGCCTTCTTCTGTTTGTTCAGGAAGAGGGCACGGTCTTTCCGCACATCCATGATCTGAGGCATGGCATCGCTGGCATTCCCCGTCCTCATGGCGTCGATGATGAAGACCTGGAAGGTCGGGCGATTGGATTTGACTTCGGCCAGAATGCTTTGGCCAGGCTTGAGAGGAATCTTGTACTGGGCCTTCCCGGGGATGAAGGAATCTGAGGCAGCCCAGCTTCCGCCCCGCTCGCCCATCTTGCTGGGCAGGGACGGGGAGGATAGGCTGCCCTTGATCTCCATCTGGCGCGGTTTTCTGGGCGTCTCCGGCGGCGTTTGTGCCAGCAGGGCGGAGATCGTGAGCAGGGCGAATGGGTTCATGGGGGCTCCGTGGATCAAGGTCGGCCCTTCATGATGACTTAACATCCGGCGGGCCGCTCCGTTCTGCTGGCAATTGTCGCAGATGCGGTTGGATGAGACGGATCTATGCTCCGAAGGACAGGACGCGCTCCTCGCATACCTGGCCTTGTGGGGCGGGGGCTGCCCACGGACACTGGGGGGAGATCGGAGTTGCAATGAAGCAGAAGGGCGTTCAGGTCATTTCGGTGGTGCCCGAGAGTCTCGCGGAGATGGCGGGCATCCGCCCTGGTGACCGGATCCTTCGAATCAATGGCGAGCCCGTGCTGGACCAGCTCAGCTACCAGTTCCTGGTCAGCGCGCGAGACGAAACCGAAGTCAGCTTCGAGTCCGGAGGCCGGGTCGAAACCGTGGTCATGGAGAACGGGGGCGATGCCCTGGGCCTGGATCTGGCCCAGGATGATGTCAAGATCTGCAAGCAGAACTGCGTCTTCTGCTTCGTGCACCAGATGCCCAAGGGCTTCCGCAAGTCCCTTTACCTGAAGGACGAGGACATCCGCCTCTCGTTCCTGTACGGGCACTTCAGCACCTTGTCCTCCAGCGACGATGCAGAGCTGGACCGCGTGATCCGGGAACGCCTGAGCCCCCTCCATGTCTCGGTCCATGCCACGGATCCCGAGCGACGCGTCCAGATCGTGGGCAACCCCCGGGAAGGCAATATCCTGCGCAAGCTCGACTGCCTCCTCGAAGGGGGCATCCATGTGCATACTCAGGCCGTGCTCGTGCCTGGACTGAATGATGGTCCGATTTGGGAGAAGACGGTCCAGGAACTCTGGGAGCGACGCTCGTTCCAGACGAGCGGCCCATGGGCGGGTAAGGGCGGCGTGCTCTCACTTTCCTGCGTACCTGTGGGGTTGACCGCCCACCGCCAGGGCCTGCCCGAAATCCCCGATGTGGATCCAAGTTTTGCCCGAGCCTGGGTGAAGGAATGGACGCCCCGTGTGCGGAGCTACGCCCTGGAAAACGAAGGCGAGCCCTGGCTCCTGCTG
>CAIPUA010000172.1 GCA_903868115.1 uncultured Holophagaceae bacterium | reverse complement strand
TTGACCACGCCGCCTTGGTAGTTCGAGAGTCGGTCTGCCCATTCCAGCGCAGCGCGCTTCAGTGTCTCCGGCACCACGACATCCTTGAGGAAGGCGTCGAGACGGGAAGGCGGAATGAGGGGCGAAAGGGGCACGAGGTTTCCGTTCTAGTTCTGGACCCACTCGGGCCGTTTGTGGCCGCGTTTGCGGGCCAAATCAGCGGCCAGGGGCAGGGCGAGGAGGGCGGCGGCGGCGAGGAGCCACTTGGCCAGGGGTTTGCCTTCCGAAGGTGCATCCACGGGCAGGGCCGTTTTCTCCAGCTTGTCCAGGGCGGCCAGGGAGCGTTCGAGGCCCTGAGGATCGTCGGCTGCGAGGAACTCGCCGCCCGTGAGCAGCGCGATCTGTCGCAGAATTTCGGGATCCGTGTCCACCTTGAGCTCGGCGAAGCCGCCCCCCTCGATGGGGTAGAGACTTTCGCCCCCGGGCCTGCCGATGAGCACGGTGTGCACCCGGATGCCCTGGTTCTTGGCCTCGATGGCGGCCTCGGTACCGGAGACTCGGCCGCGGTTCTGGGCGCCGTCCGTGAGCAGGAGAATCACCCGGCTGCGGGCCGGGCTGCCGGACAAGCGCCGCACGGCGGTCATCAGCGCACTGCCGATGGCGGTGCCATCGTCGCGACTGTCGAGTTCCAGGCGCTCGAGCAGGGTCCACAGGCGCAGGTGGTCGGCGGTGAGCGGGCTCAGAGTCACGGGATGGGCGCTGAAGAGCACCAGGGCGAAGCGGTCGTCGGGCCGTCCGGCGATGAAGGCTTTGAGTAAGCGGCGCGCGGCGCTCCAGCGGTCCTCCTTGCCATCATCCCTGGCCTTCATGGAACTGGAACCATCAAGCACCACGGCGAAATCCACCACGGGCGCCAAACCACGCACATGGGTTCGCCACTCCGGACCGGCGGCGGCGAACACCAGCAGGGTGGCGAGCAGCACGGGAATGATGCGAGCCGTGTGGCGCTCGATGGGCGAGGTGGGACGCTCGTGGGGAATGCCCCATCGGTAGGGCGCCCGAAGTGCCGCCCAGAGCGCCGGGATCAGGAGGAGCAAGAGGTAGGGATAGCGCAGCTCGATCACGTTCCAGCCTCCAGCTTCTTCAGGAGTTCGGCCAGGGGCGGGAAGGGAGGTTCCTTGCGGACGAAGCGGGCGGCATCCAGGCTCTGTACCCAGTTGGCCCAGACTTCGAGTTGGCGCAAGCGGAATTCCGCCACGCCCCAACTGCGAGCCTCCTCGCCAAAACGAGCCGCCAGCAGCTCGCGGCCCTGGGTGTGGGCCTGATCGAGGGTTTCACGCTGGTTGTCCGCGGGTGGCCAGCAGTGTGCAAACACGCGGCGGCGATAATGGAGGGCACGGCTGGCGCCATTCTTCCGCCATCGGTGGGAAAGTCCGGCGGCCAGCAGCATGGGGGGCAGCAGCAGCAGGCTGGCCCAGGCCCAGGGAAATGGGATGAAGGGCAGGAGATCGTCCCGACCACCACCCACGCCCAACCACGGAGCGCCGAAGGGCACGGTGCGGGGCACCTGGAGGCGCAATTCCGGCGATCGCCGACCGTCACCCAGGTCCATGGGTGGAATCACCGCGATGCCCACATTCAGGGCCTGGACCGTAAGCCGCCAGCCCCGGCCATCCGCCAGCGGCTCGACGCTGCGCAGGGCGAGCGGCCCCAGTTTCTCCTCGGCCGGGCGCGGCAGGGTTGGTTTTCCAGGATCGTCCTCCCGCAATTCCAGCACCGCGAGCTTCCCGAAGGCGATCTCGCTCGGGGCCTTCCAGACCGGCGCGGCAGAAAGCGTGATGCCTGCGAGCAAGCAAGAATTCACTACGGAGACACGGAGGAAAACCAGAGAAAAACGAGGAAGAGAAAGGGCAAGAAACGCGTGCGGTGCCGATGGCCCAACACCCCGAGTCACCATCCGACCGCAGCGCAGCGAAGGGAGGATAAGACGGAATGGCCGCAGGCCATTGCCGCCCGCAGGGCGAGGGCCAGAGGCCCGAGTCACCACCCGACCGCAGCGCCAGCGAAGGGAGGATAGGACCGAATCGGCGAAGCCGATTGCGGGGGTGAGCGCGAGCGAACCCCGAGGGCCAGAGGCCCGAGTCACCACCCGACCGAAGCGCAGCGAAGGGAGGATAGGACGGAATGGCCGCAGGCCATTGCCGCCCGCAGGGCGAGGGCCAGAGGCCCGAGTCACCATCCGACCGAAGTGCCAGCGAAGGGAGGATAGGACCGAATCGGCGAAGCCGATTGCGGGGGTGAGCGCGAGCGAACCCCGAGGGCCAGAGGCCCGAGTCACGCCCCCCCTCCCTTGAGCCAAGCGCCCAGTTTCAGCACCGGGTCCTCGTGGAGATCCCAGGCTTGGCGCTCCACGGTGCCCGTGAAGCCGGGATCCGGCCAGTTGGTGGCGTGGCGCTGATGGGGATTGGTCGGACGGAACCAGACGACCCGGTGCCGAGCGGCCACGGGTTTCATCAGGGGCGCAAGTCCATTCAGACCCGCACCATTGCTGAGGATCCATAGCCGATGGCCCTTGCCGTGCTCGCCCCAGTGCCCGAGAGCCTCCCGCCAACCCTCGGGCGTCGGGAGCGAGGGACCGCGTTCCGCGAGGGCCTCGAGCACTTTCAGCCCCGCCACGCGTCCACGCTTGGGAGCCAGGCGCAGCGGGGGTGTGCGGCCATCCCCCGGCACCAGCAAGCCCAGGCGATCCTTGCCGGCGTTCATCGTCACCATGGCGGCGCCCGCGATTTCCAGCGCCCAGCGCATGGGCGTGACAGGGTCGCCCAGGAACATGGAGGGCGAAGGATCCACCACCAGCCACAGGATCAGTTCACGGCTGGCCTCGAAGCGCTTCACGATGGGCTCACCCACCCGGGCGGTCAGCGGCCAGTTGATGGTGCGCGGATCATCGCCCGGCACATAGGGTCGATTCTCCACGAAGGTGAGCCCCGAACCCTTGATCTTGCTGGGATGCAGCCCCTCCGTGCCCCCCGTCAGCACTCGCCGCAAGCGCAGCGGCAGGCGGCGCAGACGGGCGAGGAAGCGAGTGGGCAGCGGCATGGCTTCAAAGTTCCTCGCCAGGCGTGAAATCAAGGCCGGAAATCACGCCATCCTTCGGCGCCCGAATCGTGAGGGGCAATTCGACCTGCTTGCGTTCCTTCGCTCCCAGTTTCAGTTTCCAGCTGCGGACACCAGGCAGGGGCTCGGTCCACCCCGGGGTAAAGTCACCGGGAAGACTGATCTTCACCTGGTCGCTGCCGGATTTCAGGATCCGATCCTGCACTTCAACCTCAAGTGCTTCGGGGCCATCGTTCACCAACTCGATGCGCTCCCGCAGCGTCCACTGGCGTTCCTTGGCGAAGGTCCCCACTTCTTCCTGCTTCCGGTCGATCTTCTGGAAGGCCACGCGGATGGATTTGTAGGGGCCGAAGCCCAGGGCGAAGGGTTGGCCCGCCGTTGGCAGTACCAGCGGCGCTTCGCCTAGGCGCTGATTACCCGCGAAGCGCAGCACCGGCGAGCCGGGAAAGAGTGGCAGGCCGCTCGGCGCGGGGAAACGCGCCAGGAGATAGCCCGTGGGATCCAGGCGAGGCGAGGCAAAAACGGTCAGCTGGGGTGCCAGTTCGCGGCTCTGAACCTTGAAGCGGTGGGGTTCCCCATCCGATGGCACATCTTTTCGACCCTCGACCAGGAAGGTCGCGGCGAGCCCCGAGGCTTCCTCGATGACGGAGGCGGTGGCTTCCTCGGCGGGCCGAGGCGCAGGCGGTGGAGGGGGCGCGGCAGCCTCGGCCATCATCTGGTTCTGTAAGGATTTGTCAGCCTTCATCCTGCCTGCGGAGGCAAAGCCAAGGCTCGGAGATGGAGGGGGCGGTGGTTCTTTGAACCAGTTTATCGTTTCGCCTCGGGTGAAGCTGGGTACGGCTAGGCTCCGGCTGGGTCTCGCGTTGCTGATCTCCAGGCGCACGCCCGCCCACCCTTCGCCGGTGGTCTGGGTGACCGAGGCGAAGAGCACGAGATCCAGGCGGCTGCGATCCTCGGCGAGTCTGGCTTCGTAGAGGGGTTTCCAGCGGGCACTCCGGGTGCGGTAGCTGAGTTCGACCTCGGCCTCGCCCGCCTGGGGAGCGGTCAGTTCCACCGTGACGCGGCTGGGGGCGGTGCGGCGCTCGTTGGCCCGTTTCTGCATCTCAGCGGCGATCCTCTGATCTTCGCGGGTCAATTTTTCAAGCTCCCGCTTTCGCCGTCGTTCGCCCGTCAGCAGTTCGGCCATGCGGGTCTGAAGGTTTTTCCCGAAGTCCAGGATGGCGGTGGCGTTCGGCGTCCCGTAGGTCATGCGGGCGGAGAGTTCCTTGTCGTGGGCGGCTTGCAGACCCTTGAGAAAGATGAGTTCCTGCTGGGCCGCCTCGCCTTGGGATTCGAGGCCGTCGCGCTTCTCCCGCAGGGCCTCGCGCTCGGCCTCCAGCCTTTTCCAGTCCGGCGTTTCTGTCACCACGCGGACATCGCTGGTAAGGGCGAGATCGCCCAGCCGCAGCCCGGCCGGGCCCTTGGCGGCAACCTGCAGATCCTCGATGCGCAGGCCCGAAGGCAACGCCTCCAGCACCACCTTGTGCGTGCCCGCCTCCGGCAACCGGGCCTTCCCCACCCGCGTCACCCAGGCCTCGTCCGGATGCAGGCGCACCTTCTGGATGGGCGCCTTCAGGGGAATGGAATCCTGGGCGAGCAGCGTGAGGGAAAGACAGGGCAGCATCCAGGCTGGGCGCATCGGATCCTCGGAGTGAGGCTCCCAGTGTAGCGAACCGCGAGGGCGCCTTTGGTTGTCCAAATTCCAAATAATATTCCGACCACGAATCGAAGCGAACAAAGCAACCCAGTTGCCGTTATGGCCCCGCTTGAGCGAGGCGCCAAAGGATAAGCTACTCTGGCCAGAGAATGGGACCGATCATGCAGAGCCGCGGTAGATGGGCTGGAACCCTCGCGTTCGTGTGCGTCGCGCTCATGACGAGTTGTGCACGGCCGAAACCCTACCCCGCAGCGTTCATCACACCTCGGCCTGCGGCGCTCTCGGTGCCCCTGTCGCGCCTGGGTTTCGCCATTCAGGCCGGGGCCTTCGCGAAGGTGGAGAATGCCGCCCGGCTCTCGGTGCACCTGCAGGCGCAGGGACTCGACGCCACCTATCTGCCGACTCCTTCCGGCCTCTTCCGGGTGCGCTTCGGGGATTTTCGTAACCGGGAGGCCGCTCGGGAAAGGGCGGAGACACTGCGTGCCACGGGGCTCATTGAGGACTTCTGGGTGGTGGCGCCTGAGGAACGGGTCGTCGCACGGATGGATCGAAGTGAGGTTCCGGCCCTTCGGCGCAGCCTTGTGGAAACGGCCCGCAGTTTTCTGGGGGTGCCATACCTGTGGGGCGGCAGCACGGACCAGGGCTTCGATTGCAGCGGGTTGGCCATGGCCGTTTATCAGCTGAACGGCCTGCGCCTGCCCCGATCCTCCCAGGCCCAATGCGACGCCGGACGCGTCCAGGCAGGCGCCGAACTCCAGGCCGGCGACCTCGTGTTCTTCGCCATGCAGGGGAACGGCCGCGTCTCGCATGTGGGCATCTACGCCGGCGATGGCACCTTCATCCATGCGCCCCGGAAGGGGCGGAAGGTCTGCGTGGAGAGCCTAGCGTCGAGCGGGTTCCGGGATCGGCTCGTGGGTGGCAGAAGCTACCTTTGAGGATTACCGATTCCGGCCTTTGCCTCCCGCCCTCCTCAGCCCCACCGGATGATCAAGTCAGATCAATTCGAGATACTTCACGGGCCCGGACGGGGCGCCGCCCTTGGCGATCCAGGCACAGGCATCGGCTTGGGCCAATCGGACGAGATCGGCGGAGCCCTGGCTCGGAAGAGGCTTCAGGCGGTCGCCTTCCCGCGTGCAGGGATGCAGCAGCGGGCGATCCCCCGGGTTGGGAACGGGACTCCCCAGGAACCCTTGGCGCCAGGGATCCGGCAGGGCCCGACCCTCAAGGCGCGCCAGGATCACGGGCAGGAAAAGGAGCGCATTGAGGTAGGCGGAAACAGGATTGCCGGGCAGACACAGGATTACCAGATCGTCCAGGATGGCCGCCAGCGTGGGTTTGCCAGGCTTCAGGCGTATCCTGTGGAAGAGGATCCGGGCACCCAGGTCCGCCAGCACCTGCGGCAAGTGATCCTTCTCCCCCATGGACACGCCACCGGCGGTGAGCAGGAGCCGACAGTCACCCCGGTCTTGAAAGAACCTGGCCACCGCCGCCGGGTCGTCCGGCACCGGCGGGAGTTCAAAGGCCTCGGCCCCGAGCGTGTGGGCCAGAGCCGCCAGCATGGGGCCATTGGAATCGCGGATCTGCCAGGGCGCGGGATCGCCGCGCAATTCATCCCCGGTGGAAGCGATGCCGATTCGCACCCGGAGCAAGGGTAGCGGAGGCATGCCCACCTGGGCCCGCAGCCCCCGCCGGGCCGCATTCAGTGGCTGTCCTGCAGACAACAGGAGTGATCCGAGGAAGGCCTGATCCCCTCGGCGACGGATGTGGTCCCCGGTGTTGGGTGCATGGATTGGCGCCAGCCAACCCTCCCGTTCCTGGAGCAACTCCACCGGTACGACGGCATCCCCGCCCTCGGGGATGCAGGCGCCGGTCATGATCCGCAGGCAACCGCCGGACTCCACACAAAAGGCCGCGGGGTCATCACCTGCGAAGATCGTGCCGAGGATTTTGCGAGCCGCGAGGCCCTCAGCGGCACGCAGGACGATGCCGTCCATGGCGCTGCGGTCCAGGGCCGGATCATCCCGATCGGCCCAAATCGCTTCGGCGCGCGGCGTGGGCACGGCAGCGGCGAGCAGCGCCAATGCTTCCTCGAGTTCCATCAACCTGGGCGTTTCGCTCATGGGTTCCATCCTACGACTCTCAGGAATATGACAAGGATCGGCACCCCCACAGGGTAGACTGGAAAGCTTCCTGGGCCTTTCCGGGCTCTCGAATGCACAGAAGGATCGCGGAGGCGGCGGATGGACCTATTCCCCAAGCTTGGCCCAGCAGGGGCCGGACCCTGGCTCTTGCAGGGCTGGTTTCCCGGCCAAGGCCTGGAACTGGCAGGGGCCCTGGCCCAGGGTGGTGCGCTTGGCATGCTGAGGGTTCCGGCCTTCCCCGGCGAGGGCGAACTGGAAGCCTGGATCGAAAAAGCCCGAGGGGCCGGGCTGGACCTCAAGGGCCTCATGGATCGTTTCAAGGAAGTGGTAGAACTGGCGCGCCAGCGTGGGGTGCCCTTCCTCGCCCACGGCCCAGACCCCGCGCCCGAGTTGCTTGAGAGCCTGCAGAACTGCGGAATCCCTCGCTTGGCCTTCGTCCAGAGCCCCGAGGAGGCAGAACGAACCGCCCGGGACGGTGCGAATATCCTGGTCGTGGAAGAGGGCCCGAACCTCCCGGAGCGTCTTGCCGAGATCCATCGCCGCACGGGCCTGCCGCTCTTGGCGGAAACGGGACGGGACCTGGAGCGGGCCCAGACCCTCCTGAAGATCGAAGGCGTGGCGGGCCTCCAGTTGCGTTCCCCTGCCCTTCTCCATTCCGGCGCCACCGCTGAAATTCCCGGCTTTGCGAAGCTGGCGAGCCTGCCCGCCCAGATTCTGGGCGAAGGTGCCACCCCTCTGCCCAAGCTGAAAATCCGGAATCTGGAGATTCCCTACCCCATCGTGCAAGGGGGCATGGGCATCGGCGTTTCCTGGGAAGGTCTGGCCGGGGCCGCGGCGCGGGCTGGTTGCGTCGGCATCGTATCTGCCATCGGCACAGGCAATCGCTTCCCCGAAATGGTGGAACGCCGCCAGGGGCGCCCCCTGGGCCCCGAAAACCTGAACAACGCAGAGGCCCTCGCCCGGATCCTGAAGGAGGCCATCCGGCGCTCCGAAGGCAAGGGGGCCGTCGGCGTGAATATTCTCTGCGCCATCCAAGGCTACGAGCGGGTCGTGAAGGCTTCGGTGGCCGCCGGGGCTCAGCTCATCATCTCCGGCGCCGGGCTGCCTCTCAGCCTTCCCGAATATGTCGGCGATGCCGATATCGCCCTGGTGCCCATCGTCTCCTCTGCCCGGGCCTTGGGGCTCATCTGCAAGACTTGGCAACGAAAATTCAATCGCCTGCCGGACGCCGTGGTACTGGAAGGCCCAGAATCCGGGGGCCACCAGGGCTTCAGTGTCGAGCAGTGCGGGGATCCCGCCTTCGCCCTCGAAGCACTCCTGGGTCCGGTCCTGGCGGAGCGGGACAAGTGGGGTGATTTCCCTGTGATTGTCGCGGGCGGAATCTGGGACCGGGCCGACATCGATCGGTTCCTGGCCCTGGGTGCCGGAGGCGTCCAGATGGCCACCCGCTTCATCGGCACCCTCGAATGCGACGCGGCTCCCGCCTTCAAGGAAATGGTCCTCCGCTCGAAGCAGGGGGACATCCGGCTGGTCAAGTCCCCGGTGGGGATGCCCGGCCGAGCGGTCGTCTCGGGTCTGCAGACTTCCATCGCCGCAGGCAATGCCCCGCCCATCTGCTGCATCAGCGATTGCGTGAGCCCCTGCGCCCATGGCCAGGGCGCCCGGGAGGTGGGCTACTGTATCGCCGACCGACTGGAGGACGCGCGCAGTGGCAGGAAGCCCACGGGGCTCTTTTTCACGGGCAGCAACGGCTGGAAGCTGCGAGAACTCGTCAATGTCCGGGAACTGGTCGCCGAGCTGACCCAGGATTATTGAATTCACCAGCGCCCACCCCTGGAACACCGGGGCTCCCTGGCGCAAACTCATGGCATGACCGATGCGGAGAGTACCAGGCCCGTCGTCCTCCGCGAGGGGGAGGACATCGCGTGCGGCCCGGATACCTGCCCCACCCAGGAAGGTGCCTACTTCGCGGTGAAGCAAGCCTTCCTGTTCCATCATCCCGATGGGGATGTCGCGCTGCTCGACAAGGCCTTCAAGGTGGCCAAGGCCGCCCACGAGAACCAGCGCCGCAAGAGTGGCGAGCCCTATTTCTTCCACCCGCTCGCGGTGGCGCTGAGTCTGGCGGAGTGGCGCCTGGATGCGGTGAGTGTCGCCTGCGGCATGCTGCACGACACGGTGGAAGACACCTTGATGACCCCGGAGGATGTCCGGAAGGCCTTCGGCGAGGAGATCGCCGAGATCGTGGACGGGCTCACCAAGATGTCCAAGCTCGACTTCACGGACCGCACGCTGATGAACGCGGAGAATGTCCGGAAACTCCTGGTGGCCATGGGCAAGGACGTGCGGGTGCTGCTGGTGAAGCTGGCGGATCGCCTGCACAACATGCGCACCCTGGAGTCCATGCGCGAGGAGAAGCGGCGCCGCATCGCCCGGGAGACCCTCGAACTCTTCGCCCCCCTGGCGAACCGCCTGGGCATGGGTACCGTGCGTTCGGAACTCGAGGACCTCGCCTTCGCCACTCTCGAACCTATGCGTTATCAGGAGCTGAAGCAGGGTGTGGAGGCCAAGCGCACCAAGAACGCCACCCTGGTGAAACAGATCCAGCGCACCCTTGAATCCGCCCTCCTGGCCCAGGGCATCAAGGCCGAAGTCCACGGCCGCGTTAAGCATCTCTACGGTATCTGGCGGAAGATGGGCATCCAGGAAAAGGATCTGGCAGACATCCATGACTGGCTGGCCTACCGCATCACCTGCCCCGATCGCGCGGCCTGCTATACCGCCATGGGTCTCGTGCACGCTCTGTACCGGCCTATTCCCGGACGCTTCAAGGACTACATTAGCCTGCCCAAGGACAACGGCTACCAGAGCATCCACACCACGGTGTTCATGCCTTCGGGCGACAGCTTCGAGGTGCAGTTCCGCACCCACGAAATGCACGAGCACGCGGAGGCCGGCATCGCGTCCCATTGGACCTACAAGGAAGGCCGCATCGCCAATCGCCAGGAGATCAACCAGGCTTCCTTTCTGCGACGCATGGTGGAACTGCACCAGGACGCCCGGGACAGCCGTGATCTGGTGGCCAATCTCAAGGGCGAACTCTCCTTCCGGCGCATCCAGGTGTTTACGCCCAAGGGCGACCTGCGCAGTCTGCCGGAAGGCTCGACGCCCATCGACTTCGCCTACGCCATCCACACCGAGGTCGGCCATCACTGCGTGGGTGCCAAGGTCAGCGGCCGGATCGTGCCCCTGCGCCATGTACTGGAGAACGGCGACCGCGTGGAGATCCTTACCCGGACCGACCACAAGCCCAGCCGCGACTGGCTCACCATCGTCAAGAGTGCCAGCGCGCGAAGCCGCATCCAGGCTTTCATCCGCGAGGAAGAATGCAACCACGCCATCATCATGGGCAAGGACCGTCTGGAGCGGGAGGCGCGCGCCCACGGCATCCACCTGGAGGATCCCCAGGTCCACGCGACCCTGGAGGCGCGGCTCAAGGAACTGAAGCTGGCCGGCTGGGAGGCCTTCTACACCGCCGTCGGCTTCAACCGGATCACGGTCCACAGACTCATCGAACCCTTGCTGCCAGAGACCCAGCGCAAGGTGGAGGACAAGGCTCCGGCCTATGGGGACGACACCGTGCTCGTGGACGACAATGTGGGCGTCCTCTACATCCTCGCCCAGTGCTGCAAGCCTATCTGGGGCGACGAGATCGTGGGCTACACCACACGGGGCCGCGGCATCAGCATCCATCGCTCGATCTGTCCCCACCTGGTTTCCGCCGCACTGAACCCGGAGCGCCGCGTCAGCGTGGCCTGGGGCAAGCAGGGGAAAAGTCTTTTCGACACGGAGATCATCGTCTGCTCCGAAGATCGCCCCGGCATGGTGGCCGCCATTTCGGATGCCATTCAGCACGCGGGGTTCAGCATGCAGCGCTTCAACGCCGCCTCCACGGAGGGCGGCGGGGGCCTCTTCCACATCGCGCTCCGAGTGCGGGACCGCATCCACGCCGTCGAACTCATGTCAGCGATACGGAAACTGAGGGGCGTGTTCACGGTGGAGCGTGTGAAGGGTTCCATCTTCGGTTCCACCCGCTGAAGGGATGGGCGCGGTCTGGGTCCCCCCCGAGGAGGCACCGCCGATTCCCTGGCCGATCATTGCGACCAGTCTCCGCGATGCCAATCGCTCGGCTTCCCCCCACCAGCTGAGTCCCTGGACACCGGAATGCACGCGTCGCGCGGCGGTGGCCGTGCTGCTCTGGGGCGATGAGGACGGCGCCCGGCGCGTCGTGCTCATCCAGCGTGGTCACACGGCCCCCCAACACGCGGGGGAACTGGCCTTCCCCGGAGGCATGGTGGAGGCTGGCGACCGGGATCTTCCCGCCACGGCGCGGCGGGAGTTGGCGGAGGAACTGGGTGTCACCGGGGATCTCTGGGAACTCGGCTGTTTCCCGGACGGAGTCGCCAAGGCCCGGATCCGCTTCACTCCGGTTTTCTTTCGCTGGGAGGCCCCCAAGCCGCACTTCAAACTTGGCACCGAAATTCACGAGGCTCTGACCCTGCCCCTGGTCGCCCTGAGGGTGGCTCCATGGCAAAGGGAAACGCTGGAACACCAGGGCCTCCGTCTTCAGACCTGGCGCCTGGAACTGCCCCGGTTCCCCCTCTGGGGCGCTACAGCCCTGGTGTTGAAGGCTTGGCTCGATCTGCTGGGAGCCCATCCCAGTTTCAGCGGGGCCCCGGAGAATACCTGAAGGGACTCCCGGGACAGGCTCCCGGGGCCGCTCCGGTCTGATACTCTTTTTTCATGCGCTTTCTCAGTAGCCACGTTCTGCATTTTTTCCTGATGGGTCTCGGCATCTCCGCCGTGCTCGGACTGCTTCATCCCACACTGCGTCCGGACCGCACCCGCGCCAGCATCCTCAAGCACGCTGCGGGCCTGCTGGGAATTGGGCTGGTCCTGGCCTGGGTGATGTATCTGCTGCCTCGCCACCCCGTAAGGTTCTAGGGGCGTCCAAGCATTCTCCGGGGGTTGCGTTGGCTATTCTGGAACAGATCCCGAGAATGTTCCGACGGGCTCACGCCTATCTGCTGTTGGTCTTTCGGGCGCTGCGTGCCTTCGGGATCACCCTTTGGCACCCGCTCATCACAGCCTTCCCCAGCCTCGGCCGGGGGGTGAACTTTGCCTGGGAAGTGCTGCGGAAGTACTACAAGGACGATTGTTTCAGCTACGCGGCCGGACTCAGCTTCTGGTTCATCATCAGCCTCGTGCCCATGAGCACGCTGCTCTTCAAGATGCTGGGCTTGATCCTGGGCAAGGGCGCCTATGCGGTCGCGACCCAGCGGCTGTTGGAGACCATCGTGCCCTTCCTGCCCCCCGGCTTTGTCGTGGATTCCATCCGCAACAGCCAGCAGACCGGGGGCCTGTGGCTCTCCATGCCCGTGCTGGTATTCGGCAGCTACTGGGGCATCGGCCAGCTGGACACGAGCCTGGCGCATGTCTTCGGCCTGCGCATCAAGAAGTACCGCCAGACCCGCAAGAATCCTCTGCTTCGCCAGCTTTACATCCTGGTTGGGGGCATGGTGCTGCTGGTGCTCTTCATCGCCCTGCTCGTGGGTGGGGCCCTCAGCAAGCACCTGCCCTTCCGACAGGTAGAATTCCTCCCCTATCTCTCGCCTCTGCTCTGCCTCGTCCTGCTGACGGTACTGCTCCAGCACCTCCCGCGCCTGCACGTGAACTGGCGCCACGCCTTCCTGGGCGCGGCCGTCTCGACCACCCTCTGGTGGCTCGCCAAGTGGGGCTTCGCCGTTTATCTGAGACACACCTTCACCTGGGGCATCATGTACGGCTCCATGCTGAGCATGATGGCGGGCCTGACATTCCTCTATTACTCCTGCGCCATCTTCCTGCTGGGCGCCGAGATCACGGCCGCCTTCTATCGCCACGAAACCGGCACGACCACCGGCATCAAGGTGCCTGCCTACCTGCGGGACTGAAACCTACTCCCCGTTATCACGCCCGTGGCCGCTCGCCGGAATCTCGAAGTTCTGGACCCGGTATTCGTTGATCTTGTTGCGCACCGTGCGCAGTGCGATATCGAGTTTCTGAGCGCAGTGAGTGCGGTTCCCTTCCAGGGCCGCGAGGGTGGAGAGCAGCCAGAAACGCTCCAGTTCAGGCAGGGACAGCCCCAGAGGGAGCGCTACCAGCGTGCCCAGGGCCACATCCTGCAGCGGGTGCTTGGGATCGGCGATCACCACCCCGGAAGGCGGGACGGGCGGAATCGGCATGGCCTGGGTGATCGGAGTGCTCTCGACGACAGGCTCCGGCGGGTCTTCGGGCAGGCCCTCCATTTGTCCGGCGTCCAGGAGCCACCGGAGATCCTTCTCCGTGAGGGTGTTGCCGTGGTTCAGCACGACACAGCGCTGGACGGCATTCTCCAGTTCGCGGATATTGCCCGGCCAGGGATGACGGTCCAGGGCGGCGAGGAAACTAGGCGACAGTTTGGGCGTCCCCCGATCGTTCTCACGGGCGTAGCGTTCTGCGAAATGCGCTGCGAGCAGCACGAGATCCGCCGTGCGTTCACGGAGGGGCGGCAGGCGCAGGGGAATCACATTGAGGCGGTAGTAAAGGTCCTCCCGGAAGCGGCCTTCCCGGACCTCCGTCGCCAAATCCCGGTTGGTGAGCGCGATCATCCGGACATCCACCTGGATGGGGCGGTTCCCCCCCAGCCGATCCACCGTGCGCTCTTGGAGGGCCCGCAGCAGCTTGCCTTGCAAGGCCAGCGGCAGTTCGCCGATCTCGTCGAGCACCAGGGTGCCGCCCTCCGCCAATTCGAAGCGGCCCGGCTTAGCGCTGGTGGCGCCGGTGAAGGCACCCTTTTCGTAGCCGAAGAGTTCGCTCTCCAGCAGGTTTTCGGGGATGGCCGCGCAGTTGATGGCCACGAAGGCGCCCTTGCGCCGGGGACTCGCGGCGTGGATGAGCTTGGCCAGCAGTTCCGGGCCCGTGCCGCTCTGAGCCTGAATGAGAAGGGTGGCCCGGCTGTCCGCCGCGCGGCGCGCCAGGGCCAGTGTCTCCGCAAGCACCGGATCCTGGGTGAGGATCACCGGCGCATCGCCGGGCTCCTCCGCCTTGAGGTGCGCATCGCTCTGGATGGCCTTGCGCACGGCGTTCACCAGTTCGTCGGGGCTGAAGGGCTTGGAGAGATAATCGAAGGCCCCCAGGCGCATGGCTTCCCGGGCGGTATCCAGGCTGCCGAAGGCCGTCACGAGGAGCACCGGCATCCCGGGATCCAGGGCCTTGAGACGAGCCGTTAGCTGAAGTCCGTCCATGCCCATCATCCGCAGATCCGTCACCACGGCGTCGAAGGCCCCTGGACGCGTCATTCGCAGCGCGTCCTCGCCGCTCTTGGCCTGCTCCGTGACGAAACCGGCCCGTTTCAGGCTCATGGCCATGCCGTCCCGCATGCCGGGATCGTCATCCACCACCAAGATCCGCAAAGGATTCGCCATGAGTGCTTCCAGAAAGACCAAGACTGCGTTCGAAGGACTTATCGGTGTTCGGACCCCGAACTGAAGTTTTGGCGCATTCGGGCCTTCCCAAGGCGTTTCGGGCCTTCACTCGTAGGCGGCTCGCCCCGCACCGGATCACCGTGGCGGGCGATGAGCAGGTAGAGCTGGCGCCGGCTGACGCCCAGACGGCGGGCAGCCTCCACCCGGTTCCCATAGCTGCGGCGAAGCACGCGGTGGAGGAGCAGGCGCTCCAGAACATGAAGATTGGTGGCCAGTTCATCGGAGTCCAGAGGCAGGGGCCCTTCGCCGGTTGCCTTGGGCGTGTCCTCGGGTAGCTGCCCCAGGAGTTTCCAACGCACCACGCGATTGCGGAGCCCGCGCAGGTTCCCGGGACAGGGCAGCCTCGCCAAAGCAGGCGGCAGTGCAGCCGCGAGTCCTTCCTCTGCGGCCTGAACTGCGAGGCAACCCGCCACCGATTCGGGTTCCTCGTGCAGCCCCGGCAGTCTGAGGGCGATGAAGGGGGCCGCCTGCACAGATTCGGGACCCGCATGGGCCGCCAGGACGCCTCGTGGATTGGCGGCGAGCCAGGTTGCGAGCGCCTCCGGGGCCAGCCGATCACCCTCGTCCAGGAAGGCCACCTCCCGACGACCGGCCAGAAGTTTCGCCACCCAACTCGCACCCGTACCGCTTTCGCCGTGAACCCAGAGCGGTTCGGGACGGTCCAGGAGTTCCTTCAGGGCCCGCCCCCAGGCCCCGAAACCGGGCATGCGCTCCAGCGGGATCACTGGAAACCCCTTGGACGGTCGGGAAAACGGAAAGACCTCATGCGCCCCAGTCTGCCACTACTCGAGCCCAATATCCCCCAAGCGGTCGCGGTTCCAGACCACTCGAAGCCTCTGACCCCCTTCCAGCCGCACCCGCAGCACCACCCGATAACCGAAGGGGGTGCCCCGAACCTCCGTGGATACCTCGTTGGGTGCGAGTACCACGGCCTTCAACTGAAGACCCTTCAGGGATGTTCGCAGCCGGGTGGCTTCCTCCAGAAAGGCCGCCTCACTGGGAAAACGCTCCGCAAGGGCAGGATTCTCCCGGTAAAGCTGGCGGGCGCTCGCATCGTCCTGAAGGGACCGCCCCGCTTCCAGGGCCATTTCGGCGAGGGCCCGTTTCCAGGCCTTTTCCATGTGAAGGGTAAGCCGCCCGCGCTCGGAGGCGTTGATCGCCGGAAAGACGTGCAGGGCCTTGCCCACCGCGAGAACGCCCAGCCAGGCTTCGCCTTCGCCCTTCAGGTAGGCGCGCCACCCGAAGGGACGGGGCATGGCGCGCAATCGCTCCTTGGACACGGAAGCGCCCTGGGGCGGGGCTCCGAAGCGGGCGCGCCAGGACCCGAGCCTTTGCAGGAAGACAGCCTCCGTATCGTCCTCTTCGAGCGTTTCAGGGTGTTGCTTCAGGAAGCCACGAGCGCCTTCGTCGGTTGAAAGATCCCTGGCCACCTGGGCCACCACGGGACCGATCTCCCGGGTGCGACGCTGGACGGTGCCGATCGCCACTGCTACCAGCACGGCGGCCGCCAACCCGAGCACCAGTGCCACTTTCATCCAGACCGGGAAGCCTCCGGATCGCACGGGTGCCGAACCACCCCCATTGTCCCAGCTTGAATCCACCATGGCAGCCTCTCTCCGAGCATACGCTCAGGCTGCTTGGATGCGGATTTCGCCGAAGGCCTCGGCCTGCACGAGCTTTACCTGGCCCGTGCGCATGAGTTCCAACAGGGCCAGGAAGGTGATGACGAGATCATCCCGGGTCTGGGCCGCAGCCAGCAGGCTACTGAAGGGCAACCAGCGTCCACCTTGCAGTGCCTTGACCACCTCGGCGATGCGCTGATCCAGTGTTTTCGGAGAGTTTCGGACCTCGACAGGCGGCGGCGGCAGCAGCTTCTTCAGGGCCTCCCGGTAGGCGCCCAGCAGATCGAAGAGGGTGGCCTGGATGGGTTCCTCCTCCACCCGGGCATGCTCCTGAATATCCAGGCCCTTGGCGTAGACCACGGCCTGCCACTCACCCTCGCGCACGACGAGTTCCTTGGTGGCTTCCTTGACGGCCTGGTAGTCCAGCAGGCGCTGGACCAGTTCTTCGCGCGGATCCTGGTCCTCGCCATCTTCGGTGGGCGGTGCGGGCAGCAACAGCCGGGACTTGATTTGGATGAGATGGGCCGCCATGGCCACGAACTCCGCAGCGACCTCCAGGTTCAGCTCCTCCATGAGCAACAGGTGATCCATGTACTGCCTGGTGACTTCCGCCATGGGCAAATCAAGAAGATCCAGCTTGTGTTCACGGATGAGGTAGAGCAGCAGATCCAGAGGCCCCTCGAAGGAGGCAAGGCGCACGGAGAGATCCCGGAACTTCGTCTCGAAGCCCTTGGGGGGCTCGAAGGAAGGGCGGGTCTCGGCCGGGGACTCCTGGGGTTCGGGCATGGCACAATTGTACCGCCTCCATACGCATAACCGCGAAAGGCGTGATCATGGCTCTCTCCCGGTATTTCTCCCTCGCCGCATCCGTCCTTCTGGCTCTGCTCCTGGCCTGTTCGTCGGGTGCCCCGCCCAGCGGTGCCCCGAGTACCGCGCTCCCGGTCACCTTTCAGGCCACGGGTCACACGTTTTACGGGGACTGGAACGCCACGGTCCAGGTGGATAAGCCCCTGTGGGCTCCGGGGCAGAGCCTCAACGTGCAGGCGGATCTCCTCATTTCCGAGGCCCACCTGGGGGCCATGGCCGCTGCGGGCTATCCCGTGGACTCCCTGATCGTGCTGGTGACGGCCGAGCGCAGCTTCGATGCGGACGGCTGGCTGCGCCTGCCCTCGGACGAGAAGATGTCCACCCTCCTCACGCCCACGGGCCTGGGCATCGAAGGGGGGATCCAGGGGGCCGTCACCAACCGCTTCGGCTACGCCTTCAAGACCCCCGTGGACGCATTGCAGGAATTGCTGCCCTCCACGCTCACCCCCGTGGGCACGCAGCGCAAAGCCGGCTTCCAGGTGACGCCCCAGTTGCCTGCGGATCTGCCGCCGGGCTTGTATCGCCTGCGCCTGGACTTCGGCGTCAAGTCCAAGGGACGCACCCTGAACCTCAACGGTTATACCTTTGCGTCCCGCCCCTTCTCCGCCGAGGAGGGCACCCTTACCTACTGTTACTCGGCCTGCTTTCCCGCCCATGGCACCCATGTCTCGGGGCGGACGGTGGACGCATCCAAAATCCAGGCCCGCCTGCCCTGGACCCTGTTGGCCACCTACAACTCCAACGGCTACCAGGGTGTCGTGGCCGACGAGGACCGGGGGCGCTTCGCCCTCTCCAACCGGATCATCATCCAGGACGAAGTGGTGCTTCCCCTCTACGACGCCAGCGGCAAGGTCATTTCCTACTCCCTGGAGCCCACCTTCGCCGCGGACATCATCGACCCCCGCAGCAACATCCCCTGGGATTATTCGAAAGGCGAACTGAGCCTGGAGGTCACGGCCCCCGATGGGACCCGCACGGTCCAGCCCCCCACGCCCATCGTGGCCAAGTCTGGTTATGGGGCCACGACGAAGAACGCGGCCTTCACGGCCTGGAAGCCCTCCATGTACGGCCTGCATACCGTGAAGCTGACGGGCTGGACCCAGGATCTGGCTGGGCGGCGCTACGAGGGCGGTGGAACCTACCACTTTTGGATCGCGAAGCGTCTCACCATGGCCACCGCCACCTTCCAGGGCATGCCCTACCCCGTGGGCACCAAGTATGGCCGCGATATCGCTTTCAACCCCCCTGTGGCCGCTGATGTGCAGATCACGGCCACCCTCTACCCGGACTCCGACGCAGCCCAGGCCCGGTCCGTCACCAGCGGTGGAAAGGCCACGGCGGGTGGCATCTTCGGCGTGGCTCAGGGCATGGTGCAGCTCACCCTGGACGCGGCGGGCGAGTACCACGGCAAGATTTTCGCGCAGTACACGGACCCCGATGGTCACCTCTGGATCTGCGTCATGCGCCACGCGGGCATCGTCTACCGCGACGACGCCCCCATCGTGGCTCGGGGCAAGAAACTCTCCTTGGGGGGCAAGTTCTATGATCGGGGAGAGACCAAGACCGAGGGCTGGGTGGATCCCGACGGCACCCTGCACCTTCAGCACATCACCTTTCCCTACAACGCCGGGGACATGCTCCTCATTGCCGCCGAAGGCCAGGGCGCCAACAAGATCGAACCTGTGCTCCTGGTGGAGACCAAGGGGCAACCCATCGTCTTCGACTCGAACCTCACGAATGTGGGCCGGAGCAACCTCAGCCTCCGCACCGCCAATGGCTATTCACCCCACCTCTATCCCGAGTACATCACGGACCTGCAGTACTACTACGGCGCCGCGCCCCGGCCCGGCTTCATGTCCCGCTTCCTGGTGGGGGAGAGCACGGTGCGCGCTCCCTATTGGCCTGTGAGCCCAAACGCCTTCGGGGGTCAGGTGGGGGCCAGTCCCAGCGGGGATCTGCCGGGCGACATCTACCGCCTTCTGGGGGGCGTCGTCCTGCGCAACAAGGGTGCGACCCCGACCTACGCCGGCTACATCGCCTCCGCCTTCCTGTTGCCCAAGGGCACGAAAAACAACCGCATCGTGGCACCCGGTTCAGAGGATCTGACGGGCTCCACGGGAGAGAAGGCCCGGTTCTTCCTGGTGGGCTTCCGCCCCGGCATGGCCCTGGAACTGGGGGCCACCTGGCGTCCGGGTTTCCAAATCGATCCCATCCTGCCCGTCAACCTGCATGTGGTCCTGACCTACCCCGACGGGCGTCAGAAAATCTGCGATGGCGTGAGCGACGCCTTTGGCTCCTTCTCGGGACCCGAGGCCTA
>CAIPUA010000171.1 GCA_903868115.1 uncultured Holophagaceae bacterium | reverse complement strand
TGACATACACCCCGTCCGTACCGATGTCCTGGGTGGCGCCCAGGATGGAGGCCACCAGGAGGAGTCCGAGCACCGGGATGACCCAGGCCTGCAGACGCAGGGCCGGCGCCATCAAGGCAAAGGCGCCTGCCAGGAGCACCTGCATCAGGATGACCCACCACTTCTTGCTCTTGAAGAGTTCCAACAGGGGCGACCAGAGTGGCTTGAAGGTGAAAGTGAGGCCCAGCAGGCTGGAGTACAGCGCCGACTTGGCGTTATCCATCCCCAGGTTCTTGAAGAGGATATTGGAGGCGGTGACGACGGTGATGTACACCATCCCCATCGTGAAGTAGCTGGTGGGAACCCATAGCAGGGGATGCTTGTAGGTGTGTTTCGCTTGGCTCATGGTATTGGACTCGAAGGCCCCTGCGGGCGTGAACGGAAGGGATCAGGAGTGTGATTTCCCATTGTCTGTGATCACCTACGGACCGTCCCGGCATTGCAGAAGGCGCTCCCCTGAGCTTCGAGATTGACACACGGTGCCCCGGGGCGGTACCTCTGGGACATCAACCCAAGGACGCAGCCCATGCTGATCACCTCCATCACCCACCGAGGCTGGCCCGCATTCCTGCTCTCCAATCCTCTGATCGAGGCAATCGTGGTGCCCGCAATTGGCCGCGTCATGGCCCTGCGCCGGGTGGGCGGCGAGAACGTGCTCTGGGAGGATCTCGCACTGGATGGAAGCAGTGCCAGCGTGGACGCGGAAGGCTGGAACAACTATGGGGGCGACAAGGTCTGGCCCTCCCCTCAGGACCGCTGGGAGGCCCTGACGGCGCGAGCCTGGCCACCCCCCGAGGCCTTCGATTCCAGACCCTATGACTGCGAGGTGAGCGGCTGCGAACTCGTGCTGCGTTCCACTGTGGATCCCCAGTACGGCATCCAGGCCCTGCGCCGCATCCTCCTGGCACCTAATCGGCCTGTCATGACCATCGCCACGACCTTCCGGAAGCTGGCCGGAGAACCCGTTCACACGGGGATCTGGGTGATCACCCAAGCGCGCGATCCGGAGCGCATTTTCGCCCTGCTGCCCGAGAGGCCAAGCATGGCCTCGGGCTTCCTCCAGCAGATGGGCCCCGCACCGAAGGACTTCGGCATCCACGGCCGTCTGCTCGAACTCTCCAGGGATCCCTTCGAGAAGATCAAGCTCGGCACAGAGGGTCTCAGCCTGCTGTGGGTGGGTGAGCAGACCATGCTGCGCATCGACGCACCAGAGCGGCCTGGTGAGTATCCCGATGGCGGTAGCCGCACCGAGGTCTACACCAATTCGGACCCCCTTCCCTACGTGGAACTGGAGACCCTGGGTCCCCTGGCCACCCTGCATCCGGGCCAGGAAATGGAGTGGACCAATACCTACACCCTGACGCAGAGAACCGGGGAAACGCCCCGAGAGGAGGCGAGAAGGGCCTTCGGGAGCTGAGGGGAAAAGGCTCACCACGGACGTCACGCAAGCGTATGAAGGAGCAGCGAACCGCAGATCTCCCAGGGGAAGCGATCCTTCATGGCAATTGCGAGGCCACCAGGAAGACGAACGCGGATTGCCAGTTGATGGCGACCTCGTTGCCCGCGTAGGATTCCTCCACATCCAGGAAGACCTTGGCGGGAGGCACCTCGGCGGACAATTTCGCCAGGATTGGATCCTGACGACCGGCATTGGGCCCCCCTGACAGCAGGCCAGGCCAAGGCTTGCCCAGGGCGCCCGAGGGCCGGTGGTGGGGATGGGCGAAAGGATGGGCACCCACCTGGGTCACGAAGGAAAGGGAGAAGGCATTGCGCCCCAGGAGGTAGTGCAGATTATCCGCAGCGGCCTCGCGGAATTTTGGGGTCGGCGCAAAGTGATCCGCGATGAGCAGGGCGATGCCGTGGGTGGCAGCCACGGAATTAGAACCCCAAATGTAGTCCTTGCTGAGCAGGCTGACCCGGTAGGGGTTGGCCAGGGTCCGATCTGCCACCTTCTGGGCCGCGGCAACGGAATTTTGCTTGATAGCGGTGACAACGGCAGGGTCTTCCCCCTTGCGCTGGGCCATCGCATAGGTCCAGAGTCCCATGGGGGCCAACTCCCGCCAGTTATCCTCCACGGAGAGGGAGCCCTTGAAGGTGGCCCAGTGGGTCAGGAAGTAGGCGTTGTACTCGGGCTTGCCTGTGGAACGCCAGAGTTCTCCCGCGGCCCAGAGCAGTTCGTCGCCGCACTGTGCGTCCCCATACTCCCCGGTTAGGACGCCCTTGGGATTCTTGAAGACCACGCCGGGATGGGCCAGCGCCCACCGCCAAGCTTTTTCCGCAGCCTGGAGGCTCCGGGCGGCGAAGGCAGCATCGAAAGGCTGGTAAACCCGGGCCGCGATGGCACCCACGGCTGCCAGACCTGCGGTAGCGCAGGTGCTCTTGTAAGGCTCCGATCCGGTTCCCACCACATAACTGATGGATTTATCAGCATCCGGCGCCACGAAGCCGATGAAACGCTCGCTGGTCTGTTTATGGAAAACCCCACCGTCTTCATCCTGCATCTTCAGCATCCACTCCAGATTCCAGCGGGTTTCTGCGAGGAGATCCGGCGTGCCACGGCCGCTCTCGGGGATATATAGCGAGATCTTCTGGAGCCGCTGGCCGTAGAGTTCCCAGGTCCACATTAGATTGGCCACGGAGATGTTGGAGTTGACCACGTAGCGCCCGTAATCCCCGGCGTCGTGCCATCCGCCCACATTATCGCGGCGGCCACTCTTGCCCGAAGAGGTGTGGAACTCACCGTGCAGATGACAGGCGGGGTATTTGAAGCCAGGGAACTCGGGGCCCAGATCCACCTCCGTGCCGCAGCGCTGGCCGTAGAAGGCACGCATGCCGAGATAGTAAATGCGCGTGAAGACATCAGGGCCGATCTGGAAGGGCCAACTGCGACCCACACCCGGGACCTCGAGGCAGTACTCGCCACTCTGGCGCAGGCTTGAGAAATCAGCGGACGCCACCTTGTCCTTCGTATCCCGATCAGCCACGGCAGCGGAGAGCTTCCCCTCCAGCACCTGCACGCCATCCTTGACCCGCAGCACCCGGAAGCTCGTCCCCGCGGCCGAGACCAGGGCGATCTTGGGGGCCGTGGGCAGGTAGCCCACCTGATCCACCTTGATCTCCAAGGAGGGTGCGCTTGGGCTCTGGGCCAAGGAGAGGCAGGCGGGCAGGATCAGTGCAAGCAGCAAGCGCGCAGGACGGGCGGACATTGAAGGCATTCGGAAAGGGGGTCGGGATGCGGTTTCCATGACGAATCATCTACTCCTGGTTAGAGAGGTTGGGCAGAGTCCATTGATTTTCGGTTTTCACGCGCACACGACTTCGGTAGGATTCCAGCGTGTGCTAAACGCACCTGAGATCCAGATCGTGCGGGTTTAGCGCCAAAAAGCTAAAAAACGAATCTACTTCGTTTCCCTGTGTTGGTCACTAGTCTTTTGTTTTAATCGCTAGTCTTTTTTGGAGGCACCGGACCATGCAATTCGGACACTTTGACGATATCCACCGGGAGTATGTGATCACCCAGCCCGACACGCCCCTGCCGTGGATCAACTACCTCGGCTGCCAGGCCTACTTTGGTCTGATCTCCAACACGGCTGGTGGCTACTCCTTCTACAAGGACGCCCGACTGCGTCGCATCACGCGCTACCGGTACAACAACGTGCCCTACGATTTTGGTGGTCGGTATCTCTACCTGAGGGACGATGCCACCGGCGAATTCTGGTCCCCCTCCTGGCAGCCCACCCGCAGCAAGATCGAGGACTACAGTTGCCGCCATGGCATGGGCTACAGCATCATCGGTTCCACCTACAAAGGCATCGAGGCATCTACCCGCTACTTTGTCCCCATGGATGAGAACCTCGAGATCTGGCAGCTCACCATCACGAATAGGCGCGACACCCCGGCATCGCTTTCGACCTTTTCGATCATCGAATTCTGCCTCTGGGACGCTCAGGATGATTCCACCAACTTCCAGCGCAATTTCTCCACGGGTCAGGTGGAGGTGGAAGACAGCACTATCTACCACAAGACCGAGTACCGGGAGCGCCGCGATCACTTCGCCTTCTTCGGATGCTCCCGCAAGCTGGACGGCTTCGACACGCAGCGCGAGTCCTTCCTGGGTGCCTACCGCAGCTGGGAAAGCCCTGCCGTGGTGGAAGCGGGCGAGTCCACCAACTCCATGGCCCATGGCTGGAGCCCAGTAGGAAGTCACCAGGTGAAACTCACCCTGCAGCCCGGAGAGACCCAGCAGATCGTCTTCGTGCTGGGCTACCAGGAGATGCCCAAGGACCAGAAGTTCGTCCCCGAAGGCAGCCAGATCCTCAACAAGAGCGCTGCCAAGGTGACCCTGGCCAAGTATCTGGATCCTGCCCAGGCGGACGCCGCCTTCGATAGGCTGGCGGACTACTGGAAAGAACTGCTTGGCCTCTGTCAGGTGGAGACACCCGATCTGCACACCAATCGCATGGTCAATATTTGGAACGCCTACCAGTGCATGGCCACCTTCAACATGAGCCGCTCGGCCTCTTTCTACGAGTCCGGTATCGGCCGGGGCCTGGGCTTCCGTGATTCCAATCAGGATCTGCTGGGCTTCGTGCACATGGTGCCCTCCCGCGCCCGCGAACGCATCCTTGATTTGGCAGCCACGCAATTGCCCTCGGGCGGCGCGTATCACCAATACCAGCCCCTCACCAAACGCGGTAATAACGATGTGGGAAGCGGCTTCAACGATGATCCGCACTGGCTCATCATCGGCGTCTCCGCCTACATCAAGGAGACCGGGGACTGGAGCATCCTCGACGCATTGGTGCAGTACGATAACGAGGCTGGCAGCGAAACAAAGCTCTACGAGCATCTACAGCGCAGTTTCAACTACACGCTGGAGCGCCTGGGCCCCCACGGTCTGCCCCTCATTGGCCGCGCCGACTGGAATGATTGCCTGAACCTCAACTGCTTCTCGGATACGCCGGGCCAGTCCTTCCAGACCACCACCAACAAGGATGGTCAGGTGGCCGAATCCGTGTTTATCGCCGGGCTCTTCGTCCATTCAGGGCAGGAACTGGCGGCTCTCGCGGAGGCGAGAGGCCTCGCGGACGAAGCCACAAAATATCGCGGCGAAGTCACCAAGATGACCGAGACCGTGATGAAACATGGCTGGGATGGCGAGTGGTTCCTGCGCGCCTACGATGATTTCAGCCACAAGATTGGCTCCAAGGAATGCGCCGAGGGCAAGATCTTCATCGAGTCCCAGGGCTACTGCGTTCTGGCTGGCATCGGCTTGGAAGATGGCATCGCCCAGAAGGCCATGGACTCCGTGCGCGCCCATCTGGCCACCCCGCACGGCATCGTGCTGCAGCAGCCCTGCTACTCCAAGTACTACCTGGAACTCGGTGAGATCTCCTCCTACCCGCCCGGTTACAAGGAAAACGCGGGCATTTTCTGCCACAACAATCCCTGGGTCATCATCGCCGAGACCCGCGTGGGCAACGGCGATCAGGCCCACGATTACTACTCGCGCATCAACCCTTCCGCCCGGGAGGCCATCGGTGACCTCCACCGCTGCGAGCCCTACGTCTATGCCCAAATGATCGCGGGCAAGGACGCCCCCACCCATGGCGAAGCCAAGAACTCTTGGCTCACCGGCACCGCCGCCTGGAACTACTACGCCATCGTGCAGTGGATCCTAGGCATCCGGACAGATCTGAACGGGCTCACCATCGCCCCCGTCATCCCCACCACCTGGCCCGGCTTCAAAGCGACCCGCAAGTTCCGGGGCGTCATCTACCACATTGAAGTGAAACGCTCTGGGCCGGGCAACCATGTGGCCCTGGAAGTGGATGGCACCGCCCTGAAGGGCAATACCATCCCACCACCCGGTGATGGGCGCAAGGAAGTCAGCGTAAAGGTGACACTGACGTAGCGGATTGAGCTAAAGAGATATTGTCCAACAAGTCAACGTGACCCAGTTTCAGGGAGAAGAAAATGAAGTACACGCCGTTGGGTCGATCGGGACTGCAGGTCTCCAGGCTCTGTTTGGGGACCATGAACTTTGGGGTGCATACCGATAAAAAGGAGACCTTTCGGATCCTGGATGCTGCCCTGGATGCCGGAATCAATTTTTTTGATACCGCTAACAACTATGGTTTTGCAATCTCGAAATTCGGGATCACCGAGGAATTTCTGGGGGAATGGTTCGCCCAAGGCGGCGGTCGCCGGGAACGGGTCGTTTTGTCCACAAAGGTTCACGAAGACATGCACAATCCTATGGACGGTCCCAATTCCGCCAGAGGGCTTTCCCTCTATAAGATCCGCCGTCACCTGGAAGCATCGCTTCGTCGGCTTGGGACCGATCATGTGGAAATCTATTTCATGCATCACATCGACCGGCGGACCACCTGGGACGAACTGTGGGGAGCCTTCGAGCCCCTGGTGACCCAGGGCAAAGTCGACTACATCGGTTCGAGCAATTTCGCTGGCTGGCATATCGCCCAAGCCCAGGCGTCCGCTACCCAAAGGCACTTCATGGGGATTATTTGCGAACAAACCAAGTACAACCTGAACTGTCGGCTCCCAGAGCTGGAAGTGCTGCCCAGTGCGAAAAGTCATGGGATCGGCGTTGTCCCTTGGAGCCCTCTGGACGGTGGCCTCTTGGGGAGAAATGCGCTCAGGGCAGAAGCCCATTCCCGGACCGCAAACTTGGCTGGGGCGATTGAACGGAACCGGAGTCGACTGCAGGCCTTCGGGGCCCTGTGCCGGGATTTGGGCGAGCACGAGGATGACGTTGCTTTGGCTTGGCTATTAGCCAACCCGGCGATCAGCGCACCAATCATCGGGCCGCGTACCATGGCTCAGTTGGAACATTCCTTGCGGGCGATCGAAATTACGCTTAGTTCAGAAACAATGAATCGGATCGATCTGATCTTTCCAGGTCCTGGGGGTGAAGCGCCGGAGGCCTACGCTTGGTGATGGCACATCTTGTGATGTCGGCAGTCTCCGGAGAAGTAAAAAATTGGTATGTGCCTGATTTACATTGATGTTAGAAAAATAAATAAACATTTAAACAAGGATTTTTTATGAAACCTTTCCAAGGGAAACGCATCGTGATCACCGGGGCCTCCCGGGGTGTCGGATTCGAGTCGGCCAAGCTTTTTCTGGCGGCGGGAGCCGAGGTCTTTGGGACGGGACGAGACCGGGACCGGCTGGATCGGGCTACCGTTGAATTGGCCAAGCTCGGCCGCTTCACCCCCTTCCTGGTTGACTTTGATGACCCCACCGCACCTGCGGCCGTCACCGAAGTCGTTGCAAAGACTTGGTCGGCATTGGATTTTCTGCTCAACAACGCTGCCGTGCAGACCTACAAGCAGGACTGGTACGACGAAGGGTTGGCAATTCTCAATGAGCAATGGCGCTGCAATGTCTTTGCTCCCCATGAACTCATCTTCCGCCTAGTCCCGATGCTGGAGAGGGGCATCGAACCGCGCATCGTCAACGTGGGATCGGGGGCCGGCAATCGCCAAGCGTTGCAAACCCAGCCTGACATGCCAACCTATCGGCTGACCAAATACGCTCTTGGCGGAATGACCATGCTTTGGGCGGCCCAACTGAAAGGCAAAGTTGCCGTCAATGCCCTCGACCCGGGCTGGCTCAGGACCGACCTTGGAGGTCCGAACGCACCGGGAGTGCCCGCCGACGGCGGACAGCGCATGGTGGAAATCTGCTCGCTTCCTTGGACCGAGACTGGCAAGTTCTGGTACGGCAACCAGGAGATTTCCTTTTGAACGCGCCCGTGGATTTCGCCGCCTGCGTCGCTGAAGAAGCGAGATTGGTCCTCGACCATTTGACGGGTCTGGATGCCTTGGGCATCGGTCTCGCGATCTTGGAACTCGCTCCGTTACGGACTCCCAAGCCTGTGGCCATTCACATCGAGAACGATGACCATCCCCTCTTCACACACTTCATGGATGGAACCAACGTTGTCAACTGGGAATGGATCGGCCGCAAGAGCAATGTGGTACGCCGGTTCGGCCACAGTTCCTGGGCGGTTGGCCTGGAACACCGCGAGAAGGGGCTCGACTTCCAGGCTGTTACAGGCCTTGATCCCGAGCATTTTCGCGCTGAGGGCGGGGCGATTCCATTGGTCGTTCGAGGCTGCGGCCGTGTGGGAATCCTGACCATTTCCGGGCTTGAAGGGACGGAAGACCATGCGCTTGCCGTCGAAGGACTCGCCCTTTGGCTGGACCGGAACCGATCGAATGTATAAGCCAACCTAGGCGCTTCTGCTTACAGATAGGCGCCTCCAATCCAGCCCCCGAAAGCAAGAACAGCGGAAATGGATGCAAGCTGGAGCAGGCACGGATTCGCCAGTCGTGAAAGCGCCAACCACGCCAAAAATACAGGATGGGTAGAGCGGCGCACTCCTCTGAAGTTCATCCCAGGAGGGTTTGCCCTGGTGATGAAATCGGAGATTTGCTGAGATCCATGGGATCATGCGGGGAGGTCAGTCCGTCAATGAGCTCCTGCCAGGACGGGCGACTCTCGTCACGGTGGATAATTCCGGCGGGCGCTCGTTTCATGGAAAAGTCGAAGGAGGAGCATGAGCCAGGCTCACAGCAAAGGCCATCTTGGTGGACTCCCCTCGCCAGTCGAAGGCATGAACCTGGGACATTGGCTTGGCCGTGCACGAGTCACCGAGGATCAGTTGGCGGCCCTTCTTGCGAGGCCAGACCTGAGCGCTCTCCAACAGGAAAAGGTGCAAGGCTTGCTGGGGCGTCTCCGTTTCGATATTTCGGAGCAGTTGAAGAAGACTCCCTAGTAGTCATGGAGGCGACCCAAATGACAGAGAACAGACTGAGCGACCCGCCTTCCATAGGGGAAGCGGAATACATGCTCGAGACGGCGCTGAAGTGCAGCTGTTGCCAACAGCTCATTTCCTCCGTCCTGATCGTGCGCCTTCTGCGCGTGCGCGTGAATTTCGTGTCCACTCTGCCCAGGCGGGGCTATGTGATCGTTTGCCCGTCCTGTCAGGGCATTCTTTCGGCCGAATTGGGCGGAATGACATAATTCGGTTGCGGGGGTTCCAAGAAAACTGCGACGGAGTCCGAGCCGCGAATAGCGATTTCCCATTTTCCGCGCAGGCTGGGGCCGGGTCATGTCTGGGCGTTCTTTTCCCTACAAGGATTGGCCCTTTTGTGCCAGTATTTGCAGCGTCGCAATCATTCGCGACATTCGTATCGTGATTAATTGTGATGGAACCCCGGAAGGAGAGGACCGCATGAGTGTAGGGCTTCTTTTTGACGCGACTCGTTGTATCGGCTGCGGTGCGTGTTCCTCGGCTTGCAAGGAGCAGAACAAGTTGCCGGGCGTAGTCGAGGCTAAGACCACGGCTTACACCTGGACTACGGTGAAATCGGTGAACCCGGCCAAGCCCGAAGAGGGGCCCTACATGCGTCATCTTTGCATGCATTGTAAGGTGCCGACCTGCGCCTCGGTCTGCCCCGTGCTTGCCCTCACCAAGACACCTGAAGGGCCGGTGGTTTACGACTCCGCGAAGTGCATGGGCTGCCGATATTGCATGATGGCCTGTCCCTTCGATGTTCCCAAATACCAGTGGGACAAGGCGGTGCCGATCATCGGGAAGTGCATCCTGTGCGCCGGCCGCCTCAAGGACGGGAAGCCCTCTGCCTGCGCAGAGGCCTGTCCTGTCCAAGCCACTGTTTTTGGCAAGCATGAGGATCTGCTGCGGGAGGCACGGGAGCGCATCCGTCAGAACCCATCTGGGTATGTGGACCATGTCTATGGACTCACGGAGGCCGGGGGCACTTCCGTGCTGATGATCTCGAGTGTCCCTTTTGAAAAGCTTGGCTTGAAGACGGACCTGCCTACCGAGCCGCCCGCGATGCGCACTTGGCAGGTGCTCTCCAATATTCCGGACTTTGTGGCGGTGTGGGGCGTTTTCCTATACGGAATCCACTGGATCACCGCACGGCGCGGGGAGGTGGCTCAGGCCAAGGGGCCTCTGACCAAGGATATGGACGACCACGAGAGGCACCTATGAACCAGACCGCGACCCTCCCTGCGCGCCGCTTCCGCATCGGTTTCTGGACGGGCGTCTTCGGCATCATCTTCCTTCCCTTTCTCGTGGTCACCTTCCTCCGATTTTTCAAGGGGCTAGGGGCTGTCACCAATCTCAGTGACAAGTTCCCTTGGGGGCTCTGGATCGGCTTCGATCTGCTTTGCGGTGTGGGTCTCGCGGCGGGGGCCTTCACCATCACGGCCGTGGTTCACCTTTTCAACCTAAAGAAGTTTGAACCTGTAGTTCGGCCCACTGTCCTGACGGGCTTTCTGGGCTATGGCTTCGTGATCCTGGCATTGATGTTCGATCTGGGACAGCCCTGGCGCATCTGGCATGCCCTCATCTATTGGAACCCCCACTCCGTGATGTTCGAGGTGGCATGGTGCGTCATGCTCTACACCACGGTCCTGGCGGTGGAATTCTCGCCTGTGGTCTTCGAGCGCTTCGGTTTTCACGCCCCCGCTCGGATCATCCACGGCCTGATCACGCCCCTGGTGATCGCGGGCGTGCTTCTTTCCACGCTGCACCAGTCGTCCCTGGGCTCGCTGTACCTGATCGTGCCCTCCAAGTTGCACCCACTATGGTATTCCCAGCTCCTTCCGCTTTTCTTCTATGTCTCTGCAATCGGGGCGGGAATTGGGATGGTGATCCTGGAATCGTATCTCAGCGAACGGGCCTTCGGTCGCCATTTGGAGATGGATCTGTTGGAGCCCCTGGCCCGGGCGATGGTGGTGGCGCTGGGCATCTACGGGCTGATGCGCCTGCAGGTGATCGTCCGCAACGGTTCCTTCACGGCGATCACGAGCCTGACCTACGAAGGCAAGATGTTTCTCCTGGAATTCGTGCTGGGGGTAATCCTGCCGGTGGTTCTACTCTCCTTCCGGCGCATGCGCACCAGCCCGAGATGGCTCGTCACGGGGTCCTTTTTCGCGGTTCTCGGGTTCGTTGTTAATCGCTTGAATATCAGCGTGACGGGCATGGAGCGCGCAGCGGGCACGCGGTACTTGCCATCCATTCCAGAGATCATCGTTTCCGTGGGATTGGTCGCGATCGGCATGGCGGTCTTCGCGCTTGCCGTGCACTTCTTCCCGATTTTCCCCGAACGCAAGCTCGAAGGAGGGGACTGAACACATGCGGACGCGCATCGGGACACGCCTGATCCTGGGGGCCGGCCTCGTCACGGCGCTGGTTATCGGCGTCATGGCCTTCCTGGTCATGAGGGCCCACACGGCCCAGCTTGTCTTCGAGAAGACCCGCAGCGCCAACCAGCTTAGTGAGACGATCAAGCGCAGCACCCATTTCGACATGCTGGAGAACCGGCGCGACAACCTGCACCGCCAGATCCAGAACATCGGCGATCTGAAGCAGGAGGGGCTCCACAAGGTCCGCTTGTTCAATAAGGAAGGCCGCATCATGTTTTCCTCGGACCGGGAGGAAATCGGCACTTCCCTGGATAAGCGCGCGGAGGCTTGCTACGCCTGTCATGCCGAGGGGCGTCCCCTCGAAAAACTCGATATCCGGGCCCGGGCTCGGCTCTTCCGTGGGGGCGACGGTGCCCGCGTCCTTGGCATTATCAATCCCATCCCCAACGAGGCTTCCTGCTCCACCGCCTCCTGTCACGCCCACAGCCCTCAGCAGCGCGTCCTGGGGGTCCTGGATGTGCATGTCTCCATGGTCGAAGCGGACCAGGAGATTGCCCAAAGCCGCTGGACGATGTTGGGACTGGCTTCCTTGGCCATCGCTGCCAGCAGCCTGATCCTCTGGTGGATCAACCGCCGGATGGTGCTGGCGCCCGTGCACGCGCTTTTGGCGGGCACCCAGCGGGTTGCGCGTGGGGACCTCAGTACCATGATTCCCGTCACGGCCAAGCATGAACTCGGGGATCTGGCACGAGCCTTCAACGCCATGACCCAGCGGATCGCCGAGACCCAGCGGCAACTTACCCAGGCGGACAAACTTGCCTCGGTGGGACGGTTGGCCGCAGGGGTCGCCCACGAAATCAACAATCCCCTCACGGGCGTTCTGACCTACGCCTCGCTCCTGGCCAAGCGCTTCGAGTCTGACCCTTCCGCTAAGGATGACCTGGATGTGATCGTTCGGGAAACCAAGCGTTGCCGGGGCATCGTGCGGGAACTGCTGGACTTTGCGCGGCCCACGCCGCCGCTCCGGAAGCCGGTGGACATCAACGAAATCGTCCGCCATTCCATCGCGGTCGTGGTGAACCAGTTGACCCTCAACCATGTGAATCTGGACCTGGAACTTGGTCTTGATCTGCCTGCGGCCTTTGCGGATGGGAACCAGATCCAGCAGGTGATCGTGAACTTGCTGCTGAATGCCGCCGATGCCATCGGGTCCGAAGGCGGAGCCCTCCGGGTCCAGACTCGCACGGTGGAACTGCCCGCCTTGGGCCATCTGCCGCTTCGGAAGGCGAACTGCCCCAAGGGTCATGATCTCCTCGATCGCAATGTGCGCATCGGTGGCCTGCCTTCGGTACGGCTTCTCGCCACCACCAAGGGGCGTGAGTTCTTCGTGCACTTCGATCCGCTCTTCGGGCACTACAATCACCTCTTCCCCGAGCCCTTGGAGGAGGGCGTGATTGCCGCCTACGCCTGCCCGGAGTGCCGACGCTCTCTGGAAAACCTCGACGCGAAGTGCGAAGTCTGTGGTTCCCCGACCTTCAGTGCCCTCGCAGGTCCCGACGACCCCTTCATCTGGTGTGCCCGGAAGGGCTGCTCTGCTTCCCACTGGCCTTCCCAGGAGAAGGCAGGGGAGCACTGTCTCGTTGAACTGCGAGTGGAGGACAATGGCCGCGGTATCAAGGCCGAGGATCTACCTCACCTCTTCGAGCCCTTCTTCACCACCAAGGGTTCCAAGGGAACGGGTCTTGGGTTGGCCGTCACCTGGAGCATCATTGAGGGGCACAATGGAACCATCAATGTCCAGAGTGAGCCGGGGCATGGAACTTCGTTCATCGTTCGTTTGCCCCTCGCCAACGCAAGTGGCACTGCAAATGTTTTCTAAAAATTCATCCCGCTTTCAAGAGGAGTGATTCCATGACCGCCTTGCTTGTCGTCCTGATGTTCGTGGCCTTCGTCGCCATCGATTTTCTTGTCCGCGAGGTTGCCCATCGCATGAAGGAGAAGCGAGCGCGCCACGAGCGCGAGGAGGTTCTCAATGTGGCGGTGCGGCTGGACTTCACCGCCGAGGCCAAGAGCCTCAAGCGCATCGAGGTCCCCAACCCTAAGGCGCGGATCCTGGCAGTGGACGACGAGTCGGTGGTGCTCGATTCCTTCCGCCGCATTCTGGTCCTGGAGGGCTTCAATGTCGATACCGTGGAATCCGGCCCCGAGGCCCTAGGTCTGATTCAGCGCCACGATTACGACTTTGTGTTCACCGACCTGAAGATGCCGGAAATGGACGGCGTCGAGGTAGTCAAGGCCGTCAAGCATCTGCGGCCCGACCTGGATGTGGTCGTGATCACCGGTTACGGCACCATTGAGACCGCTGTCGAGACTTTGCAGCACGGCGCCTGTGAATATGTGCAGAAGCCCTTCACGGCCGAGGAATTGGCTGAATTCGTGCGCAAGCTGCTCATCAAGCGGCAGGCCCGAGTCGAGGCCCAGCAGCGGCCGACGGTGAGGATCGTCGCGCCGATCGCTGCCGAGACGGCACCTTCCAACGAATATTGCGTTCCAGGAGGGGCCTTCGTTGCGCCCGGCCACACATGGGCCCGCATCGAGCCCGGGGGTCAGGTCCGCATCGGGATCGATGATTTCGCCCGCAAGGCGCTTGGCTCAGTGAGCCAGGTTCTGCTGCCCGAGCACGGTCGTGAGGTCCATCAGGGGCAGACGCTCTTCACCCTGAAGCAGGGCGCCGAACAGGTGCAATTCGTGGCCCCGGTCAGCGGGAAGGTTCTGCAGGGCAACGATGCTCTCGAAAGTGACCCCGACCGCGTCATTCAGAGCCCCTATGATCGCGGTTGGATCCTGCGTGTGCAGCCCACCGATCTGGCGGCGGAACTTCCGGCCATGCGAATCGGCAAGCCCGTGGTGGAGTGGTACCAGGACGAGATCGCCCGGCTACGCGATGTCAAGAAAGAGATGTCTCCAACTCGCGAAAGCCTAGACTTGAACACCTTCGAAAAGGCATTCCTGAAACCCTGACAAGGTCTTTGTCCCATAGATTTTCAGCTTCGAACCCTTCGGATTGGGGGCAGGCCTCACATCCGGGCCGCGGTCGCGCGGTTGCGTCCGTCTTCCTTCGACTGATATAGCGCCGCGTCAGCCCGGGCGATGAACCAGTCGGCGTCCCGCTCTTGTTCGACCCTGGCGGAAATGAGGCCGATGCTCAGCGAGACATGGGCTGCCGCATCCGAGCGGGCGTGTGGGATGGCCCGTTCGGCCAGGGCCTTCAGGAGCTTCTCCGCGGCCTTCAGCCCGCTTTCCTGGTTGACACCCGGGAGGATGACGGCGAATTCTTCACCGCCGTATCTTACGGGCAACTCGCCGGCACGCCGGAACACCTCCCGCATGATTTCGCCCACCGCGCGGAGGCAGTCGTCGCCGCCCTGGTGCCCATAGTGGTCGTTGTAGCGTTTGAAGAAATCCACATCGCACATCAGAAGCGTGAAGAGTTTTTTGCCGCGCCGCGCCCTGCGGATCTCCTCATCCATGACCTCATTGAAGCGTCGGCGGTTGGCCAGACCCGTGAGGGCATCCTCGATGGCCATCTGTTTCAGGCGCTGGTTGAGCTGCTCCAGCTCTGCCGTGCGAGCCGCCACCCGGGCCTCGAGTTCCACGTTAGCTCGGCGCAGTTGTTCGGCCTGTTGCAGGTTCTCGCTGAATAGCTTGGCGTTGGTCAGAGCCAAGCCTGCTCGGTCCGCGAGGTTCTGCAGCATCGTCTGGTCCTCCTCGGAGTAGGGCCGACTGGCCGAACCCTTGGCGAGGGTGAGGGTACCCAGGGTCACGCCCTGAGAGCGGAGCGGTACGGCTAGGATGCTGTGGGCGTTGTAGCGACGGAGGAATGGGTGGAACTCGGGGCGGAGGGACTCCAGAATGCGGGCGCCCTTGGAGTCTTCCAGTCGGAGGGGCGTGCCCGAGGCTGCCACCCGTGCCGGGATGGAATCCAGCGGCGTGGCGGTGTTCAGCGCGCTGATATTTGGCAGGAGCTCCGTGCCGTCCATGTAAGGCTGGTCCACGGCGTGAGGGAAGAGTCGCCCCCGATCATCCATCAGTTCGACCACGGCGAGATCCCCGATATCGGCCGCCAGATAGCGGGCGATGAGATCGAGGGCTCGCTGAAAATTCGACCCTGCCTCTGCCAGTGCCAGGAAGACGACATTCTGGGCTTCGGCACGCTTGAGTCGGGTCTTGTGATCCGATTCGAGGCGCTTGCGGTCTCTGATGTCTCGGACCGTGGAAAGGATCCGCGGCGCGCCGTCGAGCGTCGCGAGGTGGAGATTCATTTCCACCCAGAAGATTCGGCCCTTGCAATCATGGGCCAGCCATTCGAAGGTCTGGGGGCTTCCTTGCGCGGCCTTTCGTATCCAGGCTAGGGCATCTTCCTGGGTATAGGGCGCGAGTCCCACGCTGAGATTCCCCATGGGAAGGGCCAGCAGTTCCTCTTGAGCGTACCCGAAGAGCGAGCAGGCCCGGGCATTAGCATCCAGGATGGCGCCGGTCTCCGGATCGTGGATGAGGATCGCCTCCTGGAAGGCATTGAACAGCGCACGCGTGCGGTCCTCATCCTTGCGGGGGCGTGTCGTTTTCTGGGGAGGCATGCAGCAAGCTAGCACAAATCAAGCCGCAGTGACGCTGTACTCTGCTAACTTCGGGGGACTGCAGGATTGCACAGCCCCCCGAAGCCTCAAGCGGCCTTCAGTTCTTGGGTTTAAGGGTCAGTGGATCCAGCAGGGGCAGGCGCAGGATCGGCAGTGGGGTGATGTCCTTCAATGCACCCGGGTGGTCCGGATCACCGGCTTCTATTTCCTTGGCTTTGCCTGCCGCGAGAATCTGGAGCTTGTCCAGGGCCAGGAGTTTCAGGGCCATGCGCTGGATGTCCGCAGGGGTCACGGCCTGGATTTTCTCTCGGAAATCTGCCGACCAGTCTTCGGCCCAGCCGGCAAGAGCCTCGTTGGCGAAGATATTGGCTACAGTTCGCTTGTCGGACCAGTTTCCCGGGAAGGCCTCGCAGAGGCCGTCCTTCAAAACCTTCAACTCCGTCATCGGGACGGGGACATCCTTTAGTCGCTGCATTTCCGCCAGGGCAAGACGCATGGCGTAGGCGACGGAGGTATTGCTGGTCTGGAGACCCCCGGTGAAGTCCCCGCGCCAGTGGGCACCCTCGCCCAGAGCGGTGCGGACACCGTAGGTAAGGCCCTCGTCGGAGCGGATCTTTTTGGTCAGGCGGCTGGTGAAGCCGCTGGCGCCCAGAATTTGATTCATGACATAGGCCGCATGCCAATCGGGATCCGAGCGCCGCATGCCTGGGAAGGCCCACTGGAGCATGGCCTGGGGAGCCTCCTTGTCCACCACGTAGATGCCCGGCTTGCGTG
>CAIPUA010000170.1 GCA_903868115.1 uncultured Holophagaceae bacterium | reverse complement strand
GCCAAATTCGTGGCCATGGCTAGGCTGGCCACGGAGAAAGCGGCGGAGGTGAGCCGACTGTTGCTGGTCTACCTGGGGCAACATTCGGGCACAGGAGAACCCATTTTCCTGGCGGAATGCTGCCGCCGAAGCCTGCCCCTGCTGCAACAGGCGTTGCCCAGTGGCGTCACCCTGGAGACGGCTTGCCCCACACCCGGCCCGGTCATCCACGCCAACGCCGATGCCATTCAGCAGGTCCTGACCCACCTCCTCACCAATGCCTGGGAGGCCCTGGGCGCTACCGGAGGCCGCCTGCGCCTGAGCCTCACCACGCTCCCGGCAGCCGCCATGCCCACGGCGCATCGCTTCCCCATCGGTTGGCAACCGCAGGGCGCCGAGTACGCCTGCCTGGAAGTGATGGACACCGGCTGCGGGATCGCGGAGGCGGATCTCGAAAAGCTGTTCGATCCCTTCTTCTCCACCAAGTTCATCGGGCGCGGGCTGGGTCTGCCCGTGGTGCTGGGCATCGTGCAGGCGCAAGGCGGGGCCCTCACGGTGGAGAGCCAACCGGGCCAGGGCAGCGTCTTTCGGGTCTATTGGCCGGTCTCAACGGAAGCGGTGCCCAGTCGACCGGAGCCTGCGGTCCAAACGGCCAAGTCCGAAGGCGGCGGCACCATTCTGCTGGTCGATGACGACGACTTCCTGCGCATGTCGACCGGGGCGCTGATCGAGATGCTGGGGTTCACGGTGCTCACCGCCGAGGACGGCATTGAGGCGGTGGAAATGTTCCGGCAGCACCAGGCCGCAATCCGCCTCGTGCTGACCGATCTCACCATGCCGCGCCTGGACGGTTGGGCAACCCTGACGGCCCTGCGCCAGCTCGACCCCAACCTGCCCGTGATCTTGGCCAGCGGCTACGACAAGGCCCAGGTGATGGCGAGCCCTCACCCCGACCGCCCCCAGGCCTTCCTGGGCAAGCCCTTCAGCCTCCAGGAACTCCGTACCGCCGTGGCGCAGGCCCTGGCGGTGAGCGGGTAAAACATCCAGGTGGCTTCCCCGTGGGTTTCGGTGTTAGTGGTAACACCCAGCGTGGCTGGATCCAGCCACGCTTCCACGGCAAATCCGAATGGGTGCTATGGCGGATCGATGGTGGGAGTCGACTCGAAAGAATGTGGTTCCAGGAGGTTCGCCATGCCATCCTCGCGTCCGTCCGTGGCCGAAATAATCCTCCTTCTCGCCGCAAGCACCAGCTTCGCTCAAGGGACGGATTTGATCGCCGCGCTTGCGGATCCTGATCCTGCCCTGCGGTGGCAGGCAGTCGTGACCCTTTCAAAGGCAGGGGCGCCGACGGTTCCCGGACTGATCCACCTGCTATCCACCGGCAATGTCCAGGGCCGTGAAAATGCCGCTCGAGTCCTGGGGAGAATCGGGGAAAAGGCCAGTTCGGCCGCATCGGCCCTGGTCCAGGCTCTGAAGGATCCTGCGACCCCAGTGCGGGAAAGGGCTGCGGAAGCCTTGGGGCTCCTCGGAGCGACTCCTGGTATTCCTGTTCTGGTGGAGGCGTTGGGAGATGCCGATCCCTATGTTCAGGGGCAGGCGGCGGCGGCCCTGGGGAGAATGGGGCGGGCGGCAGTCCCGAGCCTCACGATCGCCTTGGAGTCCACAAACCCCTCGGTGCGGAAGGGGTCGATCACGGCGCTGGGCCGCATGGGAGGGGCTGCAGTTCCCGTCCTGCCGACCCTCATCAAGGCCCTGGGAGATGCCGATGCCGGCGTCCGCTGCGGCGCGGTCATCGCCCTGGGAGAAGTCGGCAGTCTTGGCAAAACGGCGGCGCCTGCGGTGAGAGAGGCCCTCCATGATGCGGACGAGGAGGTTCGCTGGGCCGCAGGATGGGCCCTGGAGTGCCTGGGCGGGGAACCCGGCCCTGGGGCCGTGGAAACGCTCAAGGTCCTGACGCCTGCGCTCATGAAGGCACTCAAGGTCCCTGGGGTCTCCATCGCGGTGATTCAGGACCGAAAGGTGAGCTGGAGCGGCGCCTTTGGTCAGGCCCAAGTCCCGGACGGGCGCCTCGTGGCGGAGGACACGGTGTTCGAGGCCTGCTCCATGTCCAAGGTGGTGTTCGCGCATCTGGTGCTCAAACTTGTGGATCGGGGAATGCTGGACCTGGACCGCCCCCTGTGCCACTACCTGGATGAGGCGGCCATCCCCACCCAAGCGGAGCGGCGCCTCATCACCGCGCGCATGGTGCTCTCCCACACCTCCGGCCTCCCCAATTGGCGCAAAGGCGGAGAGGAAACGGAGGGGCCCCTCCCCGTAAAATTCCGCCCCGGTTCCCGGTTCAGCTATTCCGGGGAAGGCATGTTCTATCTCCAGCGGGTGTTGGAGCACCTTGCGGACGAACCCCTGGAACTCCTGGCGGAACGCACGCTCTTCCGGCCCCTGGGGATGGACCACACCAGCTTCGTTTGGACCCCGGCCCTGGGCCCCAAGCTTGCCGCTGGACACAAAGCCGACGGCACCTTCAAGGAGCGCACCCAGTATCTCCACGCCAACGCCGCCTACTCTCTCTATACCACCCCCAGGGATTTTGCCGCGTTCCTGCTGGCCTTCCTGAACCCAGCGGGAGCCGGCGGCGCCGCCCTGTCACCGGCCTCCCTAAAGGCCTGCCTCACACCCCAGGTCTCTCTGGACTCGCGGGAACCCATGGAGCGTCCCGGTGCCGCCCGGGGACGGGGCGTGGGCTGGGGCCTGGGTTGGTCCATCAATACCACTGCCACCGGAACCCTTTTCCACCACTCAGGCGCCAATTCGTCCGGGTTCCGCTGTTTCACCCAGTTCGACCCTGCCCGGGGCACCGGGCTGGTGATCATGACCAACGGCATGGCCGGAGGGGAATTGTGGACCCGGCTCGTGAGCCAGGTGGGTGATTTGTGAAGGCCCCGAAGTGCAACCCTTCCGCGATCCGGAACCAAGGTTGGCTACTCCAAGTGGTCCTTCTTGAAGTCCCCGTAGAGTGTCTGAAGCTGACCCGTCATCTTGCCTTTCGCCCCGTGAGCGAGGGTTGCGCCATCGACCTTGACGACAGGCATGACTTCCGAGACGGTGCTCGCGATGAAGGCCTCGTCCGATTTCAAAAAATCATCCAGGTATAACCGGCCCTCCCGAATTTCGATGCCCTCCTTCCTCGCCAATTCGATGACATATTTCCGGGTCGTACTGGGAAGTATATTGTCCAGTTCCGGCGTAAAGAGGATCCCATCCTTGACGGAGAAGATCGTGGAGCTTGGACCTTCCGTGAGGTGCTTGCCTTTGGCATCTTCCCGGAAGAAGAGGGCCTCGAAGGCACCTTGCTCCTTCGCATACTGCTTGCCGAGGACGTTGGGCAGCAGGTTGATCGACTTGATGTGGCAGTAGCCCCAGCGGATGTCCTGGAAGGTGACCGTCGCAACACCCACGGACCAGCAATCGGTGGGCATTTTTCGGAGCGGGTTCAGCACGATGAAGAAGTTCGGTCGGATGCCTTCCGGGAAGGTGTGGTAGCGGGGAGCTTCACCCCGGGTGATCTCCAGATAGAGTTCTCCCTCGAGAATGTCGTTGCGCCTTGAAAGTTCCCTGCACGCCAGCAACAACTCTTCCGTGGAAT
>CAIPUA010000169.1 GCA_903868115.1 uncultured Holophagaceae bacterium | reverse complement strand
TCCGCGCAGCAGGAACTGGCGAAGCACCCCGAACTGAGAGCCGAGGTCGAGCAGGCCATTGAGCTGCCCTACAAAGGCACCCTGAAGATCGTGAACATCCTGGAAGTGCTGGACCGCCTGAAGGCGCGCATCGCCGAGAAGACCACCGCGCCCTTCCAGAAGCGGGTGGCCAGCTACTATGGCTGCCTGCTGGTGCGACCGCCCCGGGTCGTGAACTTCGACCGCCCCGAAGATCCCCGCAGCATGGACCTCATGCTGCAGGCCGTGGGGGCAACCCCCGTGGAATGGCCCTTCAAGACCGAATGCTGCGGGGCGGCCTTCAGCGTCACGCGCACCGATATCGTGGCGAAACTCAGCGGCAAGCTGGTGCAGGACGCCGTGAAGCGCGGCGCCGAAGCCATCGTGGTGGCCTGCCCCATGTGCCACTCGAACCTGGACCTGCGCCGCCCCGCCATCGATGAGTGCCTGGGCCAGAAGCACAAGATCCCCGCCATGTTCATCACCCAGGTGATCGGTCTGGCCCTGGGACTGAAACCCGAAACACTCGGCCTCCAACGTCACATGGTGCCCGTGGAATTCATGGAGCCCGTTCCCGCGGGCGCCAAGGGCTGAGGAGGAACGATGTCTCGAATCGGCGTCTTCACCTGCCACTGCGGCGAGAATATCGGCGCCACCGTGGACTGCGCCAAGGTCGCGGAGATGTGCAAGTCCGTGCCCGGCGTGGCCCACAGCGTGGACTACAAGTACATGTGCTCGGATCCCGGTCAGCGCATGATGCAAGAGGCCATCAAGGAACACCACCTGGACGGCGTGGTGGTGGCGGCCTGCTCGCCCCGCATGCACGAGCCCACCTTCCGCCGCGCCGTGAGTGATGCGGGCGTGAACCCCTACATGTGCGAGATGGCCAACCTCCGCGAGCACTGTTCCTGGGTGCATGAGAAAGGCGAGGCCACGACGCAAAAGGCCGCGGATCTCATCCGCGTGCTCGTGGAAAAGATCAAGCACAACGTGCCCCTCCATCCCATCAAGGTGCCTGTCACCAAGACTGCCATGGTCATCGGCGGCGGCGTGGCGGGCATCCAGGTGGCCCTCGATATCGCCAACGGCGGCCACAAGGTCATCCTGGTGGAGAAGTCCCCGAGCATCGGCGGCCACATGAGCCAGCTCTCGGAGACCTTCCCGACCCTCGACTGCTCCCAGTGCATCCTCACGCCCCGCATGGTGGAGGCCGCCCAGCACCCCAACATCACTCTGATGACCTACAGCGAAGTGGAAAAGGTCGACGGCTTCATCGGCAACTTCAAGGTCACGGTGCGCAAGAAGGCCCGCAAGCTTGACGAAAAGCTCTGCACCGGCTGCGGGCTCTGCATCCAGAAGTGCCCGAACAAGAAGATCAGCGACGAGTTCAATGAGGGGCTCGGCACCCGCACGGCCATCTACGTGCCCTTTCCCCAGGCCGTGCCCAACAAGCCCGTCATCGACACGCTCAACTGCACCTTCTACAAGACGGGCAAGTGCAAGGTATGCGAAAAAATGTGCCCCACCGGCGCCATCCGTTTCGAGCAGGAGGACGCACTCGTCACCCTCGACATCGGCGCCATCGTGCTGGCCACGGGGTTTCGGCTCATGAAGACCGAAGCCTTCCCCGAGTACGGCTACGGCCAACACAAGGACATCATCGACGGCATGCAGTTCGAGCGCTTGGCCTCGGCCTCTGGCCCCACCTCGGGCGTGATGAAGCGGCCCTCGGACGGCAAGGAACCCGAAACCGTCGTTTTCATCGCCTGCTCCGGTAGCCGCGACCGCAGCAAGGGCGTGCCCTACTGCTCCAAGGTCTGCTGCATGTATACGGCCAAGCACGCCATGCTCTACAAACACAAGGTGCACAGCGGCAAGGCCTATGTCTTCTACATGGACATCCGGGCTGCGGGCAAGGACTACGACGAGTTCGTGCGGCGCGCCATCGAAGAGGATGACGTCAAGTACATCCGGGGCCGAGTCTCGAAAATCTACGAAGAAGACGGCAAGCTCATCGTGAAGGGCGCCGACACCCTCATGGGCGGCGAGCCCGTGGAGATCAAGGCGGACATGGTCGTGCTCGCCACCGCCATCCAGTCCAACGACCGCAGCGAAGAGTTGGCCCAGACCCTGCACGTGAGCTACGACACCTACGGCTTCTTCGCGGAGGCCCACCCCAAGCTGCGACCCGTGGAAACCAACACCGGCGGCATCTTCCTGGCCGGAGCCTGCCAGGCGCCGCGGGATATTCCCGAAAGCGTAGCCCAGGCCAGTGCTGCGGCTGCCAAGGTGCTGGGCCTCTTCAGCCAGGATCAGCTCACCCGCGAACCCATCGTGGCCGTGGTGGATCGCCAGCCGGCACCGGTCTACAGCTACTGCGTGGGCTGCTTCCTTTGCCAGAGCGCCTGTCCCTACCAGGCCATCGAGCAGGAGGCGATCATGGCCCGGGGCACCGACGTGGTGATCAAGACCGTCGCCCGCATCAATCCCGGCCTCTGCCAGGGCTGCGGCACCTGCGTCGCCACCTGCCGCACCAAGGCCATCGACCTCCAGGGCTTCAGCAACGAACAGCTCTACGCCGAGATCATGACGCTGTGAAAAACACTCCATGTTTTTCATCTTAGGGAACTGAAAAATGAGCGAGATTTTCGAACCCAAGATCACCGCCTTCGTCTGCAACTGGTGTACCTATGCCGGAGCCGATCTCACGGGTACCAGCCGGATCAAGTACCAGTCCAATGTCCGGGTGCTGCGGGTGCCCTGCACGGGGCGCATCGACTTCATGCTGCTCCTGAAGGCCTTCCAGCGCGGTAGCGATGGCGTGATCGTCAGCGGCTGTCATCCCAACGACTGTCACTACACCTCGGGTAAT
>CAIPUA010000168.1 GCA_903868115.1 uncultured Holophagaceae bacterium | reverse complement strand
TGTGATCCGTGGTTAAAAAGCAATGGAACCACGGATCACACGGAGCACACGGATCTGAGACCGGCGCGCATCGAGGCTCTGGGTGAGCTATGCCCCATCACACCCGTGGAATCGGCGGGCTCCACCTGCGCCTGGGTAAGTCATCCTTAAGCGCAGGAGGGCTATCCTTGCCGTTCAATACTGGCGCGGATATTTCTTGAAGTACCACCCTTTGCCGATAATCCCCTTGGGAGCCATCCATGGATCGAGGAACGCTGCTTGGCCTGTTGCTGGGTTTAGCCCTTTTGGGGTTGACCATCGGCTTCGGACCCAACCCGAAGATCTTCTTTTACTGGCCCAGCCTGCTCGTGGTCTTCGGGGGCATCATCGCCTCCACGCTGATCCGCTTTCCGCTGGCCCATGTGCGTTCGGCCTTTGCGGTCGCCTCCCGGGCCTTCTTCACCCACCCGGCCTCGCATCAGGCGGTGGTGGTGCAACTGGTGGGGCTGAGTCAGCGCACCAAGCGGGAGGGGTTGAAGGGCCTGGAGAAGCATCTGCCCGAGGATGCCTTCCTGGCCCAGGGCCTGCAGATGGTGATCGATCGCATGGACCGGGACCATATCCGCGAGGTGCTGACCTCGGAGATCCACGCCACCCAGGATCGCCACGGAATGGGTCAGGAGATCTTTCGCTTCATCGCGGGATCCGCGCCCTCCTTCGGCATGGTGGGCACGCTCATCGGCATGGTGCAGCTCTTCGCCAGCATCGGCAAGGAGACGGATAAGCTGGCCAGCGCCATGTCCCTCAGCCTGCTTTCCACCCTTTGGGGCGCGATCGTGGCCTACCTGTTCGCGCTGCCGATCAGTGGCAAGCTGGAATTCCGTTCCAAGGAGGAAGCCCAGATTCGCATGCTGATGCTGGAGGGCATCCTGGGCATCGCCGTCGAGATGAACCCGGGCCAACTGGAGGAGGCCCTCAATGCCTCCCTGGCCCCGCGCCAGAAGATCCGCCGCCGTGGGCTGGGAGCCCTCAATGGCTAAGGTCCCCTTGCGAGGGATGCGGCGCCGGAGCGTGGATTTCGAATCGCTCTGGCTCATCACCTTCGCGGATTTGATGGTGCAGCTCATGGCCTTTTTCGCCGTGGTCTACTCCTTCAGCATCCAGGACAAGCAGAAGCTCGGGGATCTGGCTGGCTCCCTTCAGAAAGTTCTGGGCGTCAAGAGCCAAGTCCAACCGGTCCAGGGCAACGAAGGCATCCTGCCGGGCACCACGGGCATCCTCCCCGACAAGGCGGCGGATCTGGAGAAGCTCCTCAGTGATCTCCGCGCCACCGAGGGGCCGGACGAGGGAACGAAGATGCGCCTGGTGACCTTCCGGGGCTCCATTCTGTTCGGGGAGAGCAGCGCGGCCGTGGATCCGGTCTTCGAGCCGCTGTTGAGCCGGATCGTTCAGCTGGCCCGCGAGTATCCGGGCTTCTACCTAGTCTGCGAGGGCTATGCGGCCCCCAACGAAAAGGGGCGAGGCGGGGCGGATTCCCTGGAAATAAGCGGCCTCCGGGCGCAGGCCGTGCAGCGCTACCTGACCTCCAAGGGCGTGGATCCCAAGCTCATGACCGCCGAGGCCCATAGCGACGGCAAGATCGAAGGCGACCCCAGCAGCCCCGAAGGCCGGGCCCTGCAGCGGCGGGTGAAATTCCGATACCAGCGGGTGGCGGCGCGGTAAACTCCGAACCCGGCCTTGCGTTTGCACCCGGACCTCCCAGCCGCAGGGTGCAGAAGGTGCTCGCAGAGGGGAGGGGTCAAGCCTTTCTCAGAATGTAGAACACGTAGCCGTAGCTGTGTCCGGTGCGACGATACAGGTCGATTTCCTCCTGCATGCCGGCCATGACCTCGCTCAGGCTTGCATCCCCGCGATGCTGCTGACACCAAACCGCCGTCAAAGGTAGAGTAATCATGCAGCGGCTTCGATGATCCATGGGAATGCAGTCATCGAACGAAGGGTAGCTTCCGCCA
>CAIPUA010000167.1 GCA_903868115.1 uncultured Holophagaceae bacterium | reverse complement strand
GTACTGGCTCTCCTCGCCGTTGACCTGGGCCGGCAGCCGCTCGGGAGTCTGGTATTTCCCGCCCACCAGCCGGGAACGGTACAGGAAGTGCGCCCGGCTCTGGGGCATCTCATCCCGGCAGAAGTAGAGGGTTCCGTCCTTGGTGAGGGATGGGAAGTACTCGCTGGCCTCGGTATTGACGGGAGCCTCCAGCGGTACGGGGGTGCCCCAACCCTTGTCGGACCTGGCGACGACGAACAGGTCCACATTCCGGCTGCCATCGGGGCGGGTCCCGTAATCCCCGGCGAAGAACAGCTTCTGGCCGTCCGGGCTGAAGCAGGGCTCGATGAAGGAACGGCGGGAGTCCCGGGCGAAGGGGAGCACTTCCGGTGCGGTCCAGCCCGAGGCCTCCTCCCGGACACCCACCAGGGTCGTGGGGCCACCGTTGAACTCGATGGCCCACACGATCTCCTTGCCGTCGGGCGAGATCACCAAATCGCGCACCGGCAGTCCCTGGTTGACGATGCCCGGGGCAAAGAGTTCAGGCACCTTGCCCGGGCGCTTCTGCCCCAGCAGGGGGCCCCGCAAATGCGGCGGAGCCTGGGCGAACAGACAGGGTGCGAGGAGGAAAGACAGGGCTTTGATGTTCATGGGGGTTCTCCCTTCACAACTTCGTCTTGAGGATGCGGATGGGCTCCACGGGCGCGCCCGGCGTGATGGCATTTTCGGGAATGGAATACCGGTTTACCTGGGAATTGGCCATGAAGTAGAACCACCCTTCGGCGATGGCTCCGGTGGTGGGCAGCTTCCAGGAAGGATCGTTGCGCTCCAGGACTTCCACGCGCTCCACCTGGCTGAGACCGGCGTCCAAGTGGTAGCGCACTACCTGGGTCGAGGTGTATCCGTTGTGGATCGCGATCAAGGTCCGCCCTTGGGCATAGAAACCATCGATGCCCAGGAGGCTGAGGTTGCCGGAAGTTCCGAGCGGGGCGCTCTGGAGCGTGGCCAGGTCCACTCGGAGGCCCCCGAGCATCGCATCGGTGACGAACAGGAGCTTGCCATCCTCGGAGAGGGTGATGCCGTTGGGCCTCAGGACCTGGACATCCAGGGCCTCCAGCTCGCTACCGCCAGGACGGAGTCGGTAGATCTTGTCGCCATACGTATCGGTGACGTACACGTTGCCTTTGGGACAGACCGCCAGATCGTTGAAGAAGTGCCCCGCCATGGGGATCACGCCCTTCCGTAGGAGTTTCCCGGAAGCCAGATCGAACCCGAATACGCCCGCTTCCGTGCTGCCCTGGTTGGCCGCCCAGAGGATGCGGCGCTGGGCATCCACCCGCAGGCCCACCACCACGCCCAACCCGTTCTGGGTGGCGAAATCGCTCACCGTGCCGTCCAGGGTGATCCGGCAGATCTTGGCGGTGGAAAGACTGCCCAGGTAGAAAGCCCGCCCCACGGGATCGAAGGCGAGGCCTTCGGGGATCAGGTTCCAGTCCGAGACCACGAAGGCCTCCTTGCTGCGCACCACGGGAGGGAATTCTTTTCTAGACCGCTGGAGCAGCTCCAGGAAACCCGGTTCCCCCTGCAGGGCGCCGAAGGTCTTCAGATCCTCCCCGGGGTCATAGCCCGTTTGCAGGTCCATCAGTTGCTGCAGGGACTTGATGGCTTCAGCCTTGTCGGCCTTCTGCACGGCGATTCGAGCCGCGCGCCGAAGCAGAAGGCCCTTTTCGGAGGGCGCCTGGGCCGCGAGGATGCATGCACAAAGGGCGAGAAGGAGGTGGTATTTCATGGGGGATCCAGAGGTAAACGTAAGGTTGATGACCGGCTATTCACGCATAGATGGTTCCGTGATTTTGAAATTTCGCTGCGTGG
>CAIPUA010000166.1 GCA_903868115.1 uncultured Holophagaceae bacterium | reverse complement strand
GGCGCTGCTGCTGTCCGCCCGAAAGGCTCGTGCCGCTGCGTTGCAGGACATCCTTCACCTCGTCCCAGAGGGCGGCTTGGCGCAGGGAATGCTCCACCAGGCCATCGGGATCCTTAGGCCGCATACCCGCCAGCTTCCAGCCCGCCAGCACATTGTCCCGGATGCTCAGGGTGGGAAAAGGGTTGGGCCGCTGGAAGACCATGCCCACACGCCTGCGAAGCATTACCGGGTCCGTGGCACGCGAATAGACATCCTGGCCATCCAGCAGCACCCTGCCCTCCATGCGGGCACCGGGAATCACTTCGTGCAGGCGATTGAGGCAGCGAATGTAGGTGGACTTCCCGCAGCCGGAAGGCCCGATGAGCGCCGTCACCCGCTTCTCCATGATCCGCAGGGAGACATCCTTGAGAACTTTGTTCTTGCCGAACCACGCCGCGAGGTTTTCCGTGACCAGCTTCGCGGGCTTGGAACTCGTTCCAGCCATTGCTTCGGCCAAGGGCTGAATGTGAGTTGGGGCGTGGGTCTGGGCGCCGGAATTCAGTCGCTCCATCGGCAAGGTTTGAGTCAGGGCGTTCATATCACCTCCCTTGGCCGGGCTGGCGAGTCATCACCCGCGCCAGGATGTTCAGGATCAGAACCAGGAGCACAAGTGCCAGAGCCGCGGCCCAGGCCTGTCGGTGCCAGTCGTCGTAAGGAGAAACCGCATAGGTGTAAATCTGCACCGGCAGCGAGCCCATGGGCTGATCAAGCTTCAGGGAGAGGAAGCGGCTGCCGAAGGCCGTGAAGAGCAGCGGTGCCGTCTCTCCGGCGGCGCGGGCCACAGCCAGCATGATGCCCGTGGCGATGCCCGGAGCGCCCGTGCGCAGCACCACGCCCAGGATTACCCTCCACTTGGGCACGCCTAGGGCCAGCCCGGCTTCCCTCAGCGAATCCGGCACGAGCCGCAACAGTTCTTCGGTGGTGCGCATGACGGTGGGCAGCATCAGGATCGCCAGGGCGATGCCGCCCGCCAGGGCCGAAAAGCGGTGCATGGTGAGCACCACCAGGGTGTAGACGAAGATGCCCACGGTGATGGACGGCACGCCCGACATCACATCGGCGCTGAAGCGCACGAACTTTCCGAAACGGTTTTGCCCAAACTCCGCGAGGTAGACCCCGCCGAGCACGCCCACCGGAATGCCGAAGGCGCAGCCGAGTCCCACCAGGACGGCCGACCCGGCGAAAGCATTGGCCATGCCGCCCCCGGTCTCATTCACGGGCTTGGGCAACTGGGTGAAGAAATCCCAGCTGAAGCCGCCGAGGCCCTTGACCGTCAAATCGAAGAGCACGCTCACCAGCGGCACCAGAGCCAGGATCACCATGCCCAGGCAGGCCCAGCGGGCCAGGATGTCCCACAGTTTTCGGCGGGCGAAGGAGTCGATCATCAGGACCTCCCCGCGCCGGAAGGCACCCGGCCCACCCGCCAAATGAGCAGGCGGGCGATGATGTTGAGCAGCACGGTGACACCGAAGAGAATCAGCCCGAGCTCCGTCAAGGCCGATAGGTAGAGATCCGACGAGGCCTCGGCGTATTCGTTGGCGATGACGCTGGCCAAAGTGTAAGAAGGATCGAAGAGGGAGAAGGAGATCTCCGCCCGGTTGCCGATGACCATCGTGACGGCCATGGTCTCGCCCAGGGCCCGTCCGAGGCCGAGGATCACCGCACCCAGAATGCCGGAACTGGCGGAAGGCAGGACGGCCTTCCGCACCATTTCCCAGCGGGTGGAACCCAGCGCCAGGGCGCCTTCACGCAGGGTGCTGGGCACCGCCTCCAGCACATCCCGGCTCACGGAGGCAATGGTGGGGAGGATCATGATGGCCAGGATCAGGACTCCGGCCATCAGGCCAAGGCCTCGAGGCGTGCCCTGAAAAAAGGGAAGAAATCCGAGTCTTGCGGCCAGGAAAGGCTGCACTGAATCCCGCAACCATGGGGCCAGCACGAAGATGCCCCAGAGGCCGTAGATGACGCTGGGAATGGCCGCCAGGAGTTCCACCGTGAACCCTAGCGGACGCCGCAGCCAGGTGGGCGCGAGCTCCGCCAGGTAGATCGCGATCCCGAGCGCGATGGGCACGGCCAGCGCCAGGGCGAGTAGGGAAGAAACGACGGTGCCGTAGATGTAGGGCAGCGCGCCGAAGGCATCCAGGACCGGATCCCAGTCCTTGCCGATCAGGAAGCGCCAGCCGAACTGCCGGATCGATGGCAGAGACGCGCGGAACACCTGGAGCGTCATCGCACCCAGCACCAGGATGGCAGTGCCCGCGAAGAGGCCCGTGACCCACAGGAAGATCCGGTCCGCCGGGTTGACCTCGCCCGTTCCCGCGAAGGCGCGCCAAAGGCGGGAGAGCCAGGATCCCCTGCCCTGCGGCACGCTCATTGCGAACTTCGACTGCATCAAGACTCCCAGAAGGATCCGGAGGCGATAGCCTTCACTTCTTCGTGATCAAGACCTTCCCGGCGAACTTGAGGGTCTTGAGCTTGGCCTCGATCTTGGGGGTCACATCCTTGGGCAGGGGCGCATAATCGAGGGCCGCCGCGAACTTCTGGCCTTCGTGCATGGCCCACCACAGGAAATCGGCCACCATCTTGCCCTTGGTGCCGTCCTTCTGGTTTTCGTGCACCAGGATGTAGGTGAAGGCGGAGATCGGGTAGTCCTTGGCGCCGGGGCCATCGGTGATGGACATGCAGAGGTCGGCGGGAATTTCATTGCCGGAGGCCGCGGAGGTGACGCCCTCGGGACTCGGCTGGATGAACTTGCCGTTCTTGTTCCGGATGGCGGCCACCGCCAACCCGTTCTGCTTGGCATAGGCCAATTCCACATACCCCACGGCGCCGGGCGTGGTCTTCACCAGACCGGTGACGCCCTCGTTGCCCTTGCCGCCGAGTCCGATGGGGAACTTGACGCTTTTCCCGGCACCGACCTTGGCCTTCCAATCCGCACTGACCTTGGCCAGATACTCCGTGAACACAGCCGTTGTGCCGCTGCCGTCCGAACGATAGGCCACGGTGATGGGCGTGGCGGGAAGCTTCACGCCGGGATTGGCGCTGGCCAGTTTCGGATCGCTCCACTTGGTGACCTGCCCCATGAAGATGCCAGCAACCAACTCAGGTGTAAGCTTCAGGCCGGAACTGACGCCGGGCACATTGTAGGAAACGACCACGCAGCCCATGGTCACGGGGATGTGAAGGATCGGAGACTTGGCCTTGGCCCGCTCCTGGGGTGTCATGGGCGCATCCGTGGCGCCGAAATCAACCGTCTCCTCCAGGATCTGCCGGATACCGCCGCCACTCCCGATGGACTGGTAGTTGATGTTCGCCTTAGGGTCGACCTTCTGGTACTCCGAGATCCACTTGGAATAGAGCGGATAGGGGAAGGTCGCACCGGCGCCCTGGATCACCGTCTGGGCTGAGAGCCCTCCAGAAACCAGCGCCGCACCCAGCACCACGGAACGAAGCATGTTCATCGATTTTTCCTCCTGATTCACGGTAGAGGCCCAATGTGGCGATCAGGTGACGGCGGCGCGACGATTCCGGAAAAGCCCTGGTGGAGAACGCCGAGGGCGCAGCCCGAGCCAGGCGTAGCCAGGGAGGGTTTGGGCCACGTGATCTTGCTCGCGACGGCGGAATCTGCTTTTTGAGTGAAATGGGCCGATAATCAGACCCTTCCCGGAGTTCCCATGCTGCAGCCTTCCCTTACCCACGGTCCCTCCTGGAAGGCCCTGGCGGCGCACTACGACGAGGTGAAGGAACTCCAGCTGCGGGAGCTCTTCGCTCAGGATCCCATCCGGGGCGAGCGCTTCACCTGCGAGGCGGCGGGTCTGTTCCTGGATTATTCCAAGCACCGCATCACGGATGAGACCCTGCGTCTGCTACTGAACCTTGCCGCCGAGGCGGATCTGCAGGGGCAGATCGCGGCCATGTTCCGGGGCGACCACATCAACCTCACCGAGGATCGCGCGGTGCTGCATACGGCGCTGCGGGCACCCAAAAGTTACCGCATCGAGGTGGACGGGCAAAACATCATCCCGGGTATCCACGCGGTGCTGGACCGCATGGCGGCCTTCTGCGAGCAGGTGCGTGCCGGCGCGTGGTTGGGTTACACCGGTCGGCCCATCCGCCGCATCGTGAACATCGGCATCGGCGGCTCGGATCTGGGGCCCGTCATGGCCTTCGAGGCCCTGAAGCACTACGCGGCGCGGGAACTCGATTTCCGCTTCGTGTCCAATGTGGACGGCAGCGATTTCGCGGAAGCCACCCGGGACCTGGATCCGGAAGAGACCCTCTTCATCGTGGCCTCCAAGACCTTCACCACCCAGGAAACCATGACCAATGCAGGCACCGCCCGGGCCTGGTGCCTGGCGGCGCTGAAGGACGAAGCCGCCATCGCGCGGCACTTCGTGGCGCTCTCGACGAACGCCGCCCGAGTCGCGGCCTTCGGCATCGATACGGCGAACATGTTTGGCTTCTGGGATTGGGTGGGCGGCCGCTATTCCATGACCAGCGCCATCGGGCTCTCCACCATGCTCGCCATCGGCCCGGAGCATTTCCGGAATATGCTGGCGGGCTTCCATGCCATGGACGAGCACTTCCGCACCGCGCCTTTCGAGCGGAACCTGCCCGTGCTCATGGGCCTCATCGGGCTCTGGTACACGGACTTCTTCAATGCCCAGGCCGTGGCGGTGCTGCCCTACGACCAGTATCTGAAGCGCTTTCCCGCCTACCTGCAGCAGCTCATCATGGAAAGTAACGGCAAGGCCACCACCCTGGCCGGCCAGCCGGTGGACTACCAGACCAGCGCCATCTACTTCGGCGAGCCCGGTACCAACGGCCAGCATTCCTTCTACCAGATGATCCACCAGGGCACGAAGCTGATTCCCTGCGACTTCATCGCCTTCGCCCAGAGCCTGAACCCGCTGGGCGACCACCACGACCTGCTGGTTTCCAATGTGCTGGCCCAGGCCGAGGCCCTGGCCTTCGGCAAGACGGAAGCCGAAGTGAAAGCCGAAGGCACGGCGGAATGGTTGGCGCCGCACCGCAGCTTCCCGGGCAACCGGCCATCAAACCTGCTGCTGGCCGAGTGCCTCACGCCCGCGGTTCTGGGTTCGCTGGTGGCCCTCTACGAACATATGGTCTTCACGCAGGGGGCGATCTGGTGCATCGATCCCTTCGATCAGTGGGGCGTGGAACTGGGCAAGGTATTGGCCCAGCGGATCCAGCCCGAACTCGAAGATACCGAGGAACCCGAACTGAACCACGACAGCTCCACCAATGCGCTCATCCGGCGGTACCGGCGGCTGCGGAGAAGTTGATGGTTTACTGGCAACCTGCTTTCAGTCCAATGAGCGTTCAACCTGGATTTTGCATTTCAGCGCTTGCAACAAACTGCTGAACCACAGAGGGCACAGAGAAAAACGGAACCAGTGATGAACGGTGATAATAGACGGTGATAAAATCCGGCAGGGTTCTCCAGGAATTGGGAATTTCATTCTCAGCGCGGCCGCCGTACCTTCCGATTTGTTTGCGGCCCCGACCGCGCTGTGGTTCCTCTTTTCTACCCGGATGCAATCGCACGATCCGGGTTAAAGAGGCTAGAAATGATGAGCGGCCCAGGGACCTAGAGGAGTAGTCTGAACCACGAAGCGCACTTCACCGCTGGGGGGTCTGCTTGGCTTTAGGGATACGCACACGGCATTCGATCAAGACGAAAGTCACCCTTGCGACGCTGGCCATTTTCGTGATCAGCATCTGGTTACTGGCCTTCTACTCCGGCCGGATGTTGCGCCGCGACATGCAACGCCTCCTGGGCGATCAGCAATTCTCGGCCGTGTCATTCATGGCCTCCGACCTCAACCGCGAAATG
>CAIPUA010000165.1 GCA_903868115.1 uncultured Holophagaceae bacterium | reverse complement strand
GGACGGTGACATCGGAATGCCTGCGGCACGCGCCATGAGGTAGTAGGCGTACTCGATGCGCCCGTAGTCGCTGCCCAACCCAAGCTCACGGTCCGACCCCATGCCGTCGAACTTCAGTAGCCAGTGCTCGAAGCCCGGCGGGACCTCGAACTGGCCGCTACGGATCTCTTCGGTGTTCGGATTCCAGGCGATGACGGCCTTGGCGCGAGCGCCTCCCGCCGAGGTCCCCACCCGAATGATCTGGGCCAGCGCGGCCTCTGCCATTTGGTCGGGCGCGAATTCCCCGTGGACGGCACTGCGAGCCGCCTCCACCAGTGAACTCATCTGGAGGGCAACCTGGCTGTCTTTGCGGGTGCCCATGGTGGGCTTGAATTCGAGAGCGCCGAGGCCGCGCTTTCCCATGTAGGCCAAGCGATCGAGAACGGTGATCGCGCCCTTCTCGATGCCTTTGGATTGCATCCAGGCGTCGATCAGTGCGTTCCCGAAGGCGTCGGGCAGGGCGTCGGCGATCATTCCCGGAAGCCCCTGGAAGGTCGCGACGGGGAGTTGGGGAAAGGCGAAGGCCTCCCGGTAGCCTGCGGAGGGCATAGTCCGTGGAGCGAGTTCGATGCCGGTATTGAGCCATGCGGGGGCGTACTCGAAGACGTAGCAGCCGAGTTTGGGATCAGCGGCCACGGCGCCGACCCGCTGGTCCCAGATGCGAACCTCGATGACACGGGTGCTCATCGCGGGTCTCCCTTGGATTTCCGAACGCGGAGGCGCGGCGTGGAACGCTTCAGCAGGGCCAAAGGGCTGATGGTCGGCGTAGGCGCCAGGGCCTCCAGCCCCTGCAGCGCCTCCAGGGCCTTCAGCACGCGCAGGAGCGTTACGGTGGTGGAGCCCTTGCCGTGTTCGAGGGCGCGGAGGGTGCGGATGGCGATGCCCGCCCGATCCGCCAGTTCGGCCTGTTCGAAGCCACGCTGGATGCGAAGGCCGCGAAGCCGCGACCCCAGTTCCTGGGCAAGCTCGTCGGGGGTTAGAAACTGGAAGTCCATAAGCGGCGCACCCTTGCCTGTGAGAGTTAAAAATATTCAAAACGGCGATAAGTTGCCGGTTGAGTCAAGGGTAATTCAATTCATTCCGTTGTCAATAAGAGGCAATATCATGCCCTTTGTTCATTGAATCCAGGGGTTTCAGGCAAAAATACGCCTACTGGAATTTTGGTATTCAACTTGGGTGCATCGACCGAGCAGGAGCCTCAGGAGGCGACTCGGCGATGTTTTAGCGGGGTGGCTCGTGTCGTGATCTCGCCCACAAGCGGGTGGCCACCGTTCCCAGCGACACCCCCGCAAGGGTGGCCAGATCCCGGTAGGGAGTGTTCGGCGCCCCTGGACGGGTAGGAAGGTTGAACCTGACGACGAAACCCTCCTGAAGCCCTCCTGCGCTCAGCGAACGCATCGGTTTGGTTCGGTGGGCACATCCGCCCATGCCCGACGTCCATCCGCCGACCAGGAAACCGTTCGGGGTCCGGCCCGGAATGCGCCGGTGAACCCCCATCACCACCACGAAGGCGTGGGGGTCTCACCTGCGTCATGGGGTTGCCTTTTGAGGTGCCGCCTTCCGCCGGGCGGCCTTCTTCTTTCGGTAGACCTCTCCCGCGCGCTTTGCCCATGTTCCGCGACCCGGGCACGGGATTCCCAACCTTACGGCCCAATGCAGGATGGTAGGGGCGGTGACGCCGAATTGCTTGCCGATCTCGGTGGCAGGCAAGGTTTGGATGAGAGGCTCCAGCACTTCCCGAGTCGGCATTGGCGGGGTAAGGGGTACAGGCTCCCCGTTCGAAGACCGGCGGCGGCACTTGGCCCAGGCCCCTCGGGCAGCGGGGAAAATGCCAGCCTTTTTGCACCAGACGGCGATCGTGTGCCCCGAAACTCCGTATTTTTCGCCGATCTTCAGGGCCGGCATCTCCAGAACCAGCGCTTCCAACTCCTCAACAGTGGGTCGTGGTTTGGGTGGGGGTGCGTCCACGGTGCCCCCGAGGATCTTCCCGACGTAAGTGCTTGGGTGCAGCGACTCCAGGGAAAAATTCAGGGCCTTGCGCGCCTGGAGTCGCTGGAGGCGCTGCTTGTCGTAATCATCGGTCACGGCCTGGATCTCGGCGTCGAAGGACCCGATCCGGGTGGCTTTGCCGTCGATGGATTCGGCCAGCATGCCGACGCGAGGATTCTTGTAGTGCTGTTCGATCATGGCTGTGGACGTGCCCACGGCTGAGGCCGCGACTGAAGGTTTAACGCCATTCAGAAGCCACATGGTGATGCAAGTGTGTCGAAGATTGTAAAAGGAAACATCAATGTCTATCGCCTCGGCGCCCTCTCCCATTGGTTGTTGTTGCTGATTTCGGCTCCAGGGTTGGCCGTTGGCTTTCAGGAAGATGGGTTCCTCCGGGTCCCGGTCCCGGCAAATGTGATGAAAAACTGCAACCGCTTCGCTCGTGAGGGGTGCAAGGCGATCCCGGTGGTGGGACTTATCCCACCCCACCCGGAGGCAACGATCCAGTGGTCGGAAGTCCTTGACCTGCCAGCGCGTCATGGGGCCGTAGCGGATCCCTGTCAGGAGCGCAGCATAGGCAAGGGGACGAAATTCGGGTGTGCACGCATTAAGGAAATCGCTCTGTTGCTGCGCGTCCAAAACTTCCTCTCGCACGCCCTTGCAATTTTGAAAGGGCCTGACGCTCCGCCAGCCTTTGTCGGAAGAGACAAGGTTGTTTTCGTAGGCCGAGTTTAGGGCCGCGAGTACATCGGCTAGGTAGCGGTTGGCGGTGGATTGCCGGCGGAGTTTTTGAGTGGCGTTCTCTGGATCAAAGTTCAGATCGAAATTCGGTGACCCATCCTTCTTTGAACGGCGCTGTGGCGGCGTGGTCACGATTCGGTTTAACCAGTCTGTCAGATCCTGCGGGATGAGTTTTTCG
>CAIPUA010000164.1 GCA_903868115.1 uncultured Holophagaceae bacterium | reverse complement strand
GGCCGAGGGCAGGATCGCGGTGTATGGCATCACCTTCGATACCGGCAAGTCCGAAATCAAACTCGCCTCCCAGCCCGCGTTGGTGGAGATCGCCAAGCTGCTCAAGGGCCAGCCGGCCCTCAAGCTGCATGTGGTGGGCCACACGGACAATGTGGCCGGGCTGGATCTCAATCTGAGACTGTCCAAGGCCCGCGCGGAAGCCGTGGTGCAAGCCCTCACCACGAAGCACGGCATCAATGCTGGGCGCCTTATTCCCCATGGCGTTGGCCCCGTGGCGCCCGTGACCTCCAATGACGCCGAAGCAGGGCGGGCCAAGAACCGCCGGGTGGAGCTGGTCAAGCAGTAGCTGGAGGTCGCCTTGCTTTCGAGCAGAATGCTGCGCGGGTGGCTGTTCGCATTCGCTTTGCTGGGTCTACGTGCGGAGGAACCAACCCTGGTCGTCCAGGGCAAGCAGACCGGAGTGCAGGGGACGATCTCCTGGCAGAGCCAAGGCTCGGCTGAGTATCGCCTCTGCGCTTACTGGGATGGACCCCGAGACGGCATGCCCTCCCGGGAGCTCTTCCAGCCTGTGGAGTTCTGCCGGATCTACCCTGGACGAATCTTCTACACCCTCCAGTGGCTCAAGGCGGACATGCTCCGCTGCCTGCGGGCTCCCAATCCCCAGGACGTTGACGATCGGGAGCAGGCCGCCTGGCTGATGGCCCTGGGCATTCCCATGGACCAGTTGGTCCAGAGGATCCAGGGCGTCACGGATGCGTCGCTGCAGGCGGTGACGGCCAGGCTGGTTACCTGGGTGGCCATCCATGAAGGAGGACACGCCTGCGGACTGGAGGGACACCTGAACGGGGCCAAGATCGAGGACGCCGCCTGCGCCAATCCGGTCTCCAGCTGCCCCATGCAGTACATGGACCGGTGGGCAAAGCGCAGGCTGGTGCTCTTCGGGGAGGTTCCAGGAACGGGGACGTTCTGCAATTCCTCACCCCACCACTGCTACCGCCATCTCACGTCGAAGCGTTGATCTCCGCCGGCCATCTCCGGCCGGTCTTCCCTCCACCTCCGAGGAACCTCCCGTGATCCCTCCCTGCCTCTTCGTACCCGCTGCCCTGGCCCTCTTCGCCGCGCCCACCTTTGCTCAGGGGTCCGACTCTGAGGGTTGTAAGGACCACGCGCCCTGCACCCGCTTCCCCGGCTTCTACATTCAGCGCTGCACCCTAAAGCAATAGGGGGCTTGCCATGCGCCGACTCGTCCTCCTTCTCCTGGCCTGCCTGAATCTGCTACCCCTGGCGGCCCAGAGCGACCCCGTTTTCCGCATCAAGGTCACCATGACCGGCCGTAGCGGCGACGCATCGTTTTCCTCCGACCTGGAGATCGGCTACGCCCCCTGCGCCATCTGGACCGGCGGTTCGGGTGGCGCGATGGGCAGCCCTGCCGAAACCCTGGAGAAGGCTGGCGGCTTGGCGGCACTCCGGGTCGGTATGAGCCTGCCCTTTTATGCCAAGACCTACATCGGCTCCGGGAGAGGCAGCGATGGCACTTCCGCCAGCGTGATGACCCTGGGGCCAGGTATCGCCCTCTGGAAGGAGTGGGACAAAGACAATATCTGTGAGCGGCAGACCGACGCCTCGGAGCGGCCCGACTATCGCCAGGCCGCCCGCTTCACCCGTACGGCCACGGGTGCGCGAATCGCCCAGTTCGACTTGGGGCTCGTGAGTGCGGGTCTGGGCGGGTACATCGGCTGCGCCAATCCTTACGCCATGACGATCGACGGCCAGTTGGTGGTGAAGTTCTGCAGCTTCGAAATCACCAACGAGGAACTGGCCAACT
>CAIPUA010000163.1 GCA_903868115.1 uncultured Holophagaceae bacterium | reverse complement strand
TCTGCTCTGTCTGCATACGCTCGGTGATATCCAGGAAGCTCACCACGCTGGCCCACACCTGCCCTTGATCGTCCGTGACCGGCGAACCAAAGACCTCCAGAAGGGTCTGGGTGCCATCGGGCCGCACCACCTGCATGTCGTCCACCCGGGACGCCTCGCCGTGCATCCCTCGAATGATGGGCATTTCCTCCAGAGGATAGCGCTTGCCGGTGCCCAGCTTGTACGAGCTGTAGACCTCCGAGAGATTCTCCTTGGAAACATCCGGAAGAATGCCCCGCCCCAGGAGTTCGCACGCCACTTCGTTCACCACCAGCGGCTTGCCGGACGGTGCCTCCACCATGAAAACGCCGATGGGGATGGATTTCAGCAGCGCGGAGAGCACAGCGTTCTGACGATTGAGTGACGCTTCGCTGCGGGTCAGTTCCTCCTCTGCCGCTTTGCGCTTGGTTGTATCGGTGACCAGGCCCATGAAGCGCGTGGGGGCCAGTCGCACCCCTTCCAGGGCCCACATACCGATCTGACCGTTCTTGCGCCGGAAGGCGAATTCGCCCTTGGTCTGGCCGGTCTCAACCACCTCCTTGAAGGAATTGGCCGCGAAGGCCAGCGATTCCGGCGGCAGGATATCGGGGATGCTCAAGTTCAGCAATTCCTCGCTGGCATAGCCGGTGATGGTGGTGGCCGCAGGGTTGACCTGCAGGTAGCGGCCCTTTTCATCACAGACGAAAACTCCGATGGGCGCATTGTCCACATAGCTGCGGAACTGAGCTTCGCTTTCGCGCAGGGCCTGCTCGGCCTGCTTGCGCTCGGTGATGTCGATAGAGCTCCATGCTATTTGCCCGTTGTTGGGCGAATAGATATTAAGTTCAAGATGGGTATTCAACTCTTTGCTGTATTCCTCAAAAGAAATCGGATTACCCGTCACGAATACTTGTTCAAATTTTTCCATCCAATGCTGTTCTGTCTGAGGGAAGACTCTCAATAGAGTTTTACCTATCAATTCGGAAGCTTTCTTGCCTGTGCTTTTTTCAAACAGGGGATTGATTTCCAAAAACTTGTAATCGAAGGGTTTTCCATTCTCGTCCAATAAAACCTCATACAAACTGTGGGCAAAATTGATGTTTTTGAACAATAGCCGGAACCGCTCCTCGCTCTGCCGCAGGGTCGCCTCCGAGGACAGGCTCTCCGTGATGTCCCGAGCAACTCCGAGGAACTGAGTCTCCCCATTCGGATCGACAAAGGGGGTGCCATTGGAGACAACCCAGCGCCAGCTGCCATCGGCATGCCGCACCCGGTAGGGCGGGGTCGTCGCGCTCTGGCCGGTGCTCAATACCCGCTCGAGATACTCGGCCAGGGGCGCGATATCCTCCGGGTGGACGAACTGGGCGAAGGGTCTGCCCTGGGCTTCGTTCACGGGGATGCCGAAGTGCCGCTCCCAGGCGGGCGAGAGGAAGGAGAATTCCCCGTTGCCTCGAAGGGTGAAAATGACATCGAAGGAATTCTCGATGTGCATCCGGAGGTTCTGTTCACTGGAATGGAGCGCTTCCTCGGCCCGCTTGCGGTCCGTAATATCCACATGGGTGCCGGCCAGGCGCAGGGCGCGCCCCTGGGCGTCGCGGCTGATCGCCTTGCCCCGGCCCAGGATCCATTTCAGCGAGCCGTCCCGGGTCACGACGCGGTATTCCACCTCGAAGCCCGGGCTGACCCCTTCGATGCAGTCCTGGTTCACGCTGAGAACCTGTGCGCGGTCCTCCGGCACGATCATTTCCGTCCAGGCTTCGACCCGCTGCCGAAATTCCTCGGGTTCATAGCCCAGCATCCGAGTGTAGGCGGGGCTGAAATAGACTTCGCCCGTGGCGATGTTCCAGTCCCAGAGCCCATCACGGGTGGCTTCCATGGCCAGGCGGAGCCGCTCCTCGCTCTCGTGCAGGGCCTCCACGGCGCGGAGGGCGGCTTCCTGACCCGCCAGGACCTTGCCGATGAGGATGGTGATCAGGGGATACACCAGCAGAATGGGCAGTCCCAACTGCTTGATGACGGCAAGACCTTTGCCCGCGGGCAGGGCGAGCATGAGCATGAGCATGACCCCATGAACCAACAAGCCAAGCCCCCACAGCCGTCCGGCGGTCAGTGGCTGGCCTCGGCGGAGCCACAAGTAGTGGCAAGCCAGGCCCAGCAGCGAAGAAGAGGCGATGACGAGCACGCCCATATAGACGCCGGCGCCCCCAAGGAAGAACCGGTACAGCAGCGCCATCCCGCCCGCCACGCCCACGGCCACCGGCCCGAAGAACAACCCCCAGAGGCTGAGCATCACCGAGCGCCCGTCGAAGATGAGTCCAGGCCCCAGCACCAAAGGCTTCAGCATCCCGATGACGGCGGCACCGCCGAAGAGCAGGCCCTGCAGGAAGGGCCCCCACCCCGAGTGTTTCCGATGCTGCCGGATGAACCCCGAGAGTACACTCAGCGCCACCAGCAGGGCCAGGTTGTAGGTCAGTTCCAGGATGGTCGAGAACATGGTCGAGCCTCAGCGGGTAGCGGAACCCGAGTTTCCTGCGAAAGGGCGGAATGTGAAAGGCCCTGATGCAGGAACTTTCCGATAGGCCCTCCAACCCTTCCCTCTCGGTGCCTCTCCTCTTTTCCCCGGAGGCCAACGCACGATCCGAGTTGAGCCCCGCATTCAGTGCAGCGCTGAATGTTGGTGGCCCACCGAGACTCACCTGACACCGAAAAGAGCCGGATGGCCTTTGCCCTGTCCGCGGCGGCGAGGAGCGTGCAGTTGGAGCTTACTTGGATGGCTCCCGGGTTGCCGCCAAGGCTATCCTGTTGTCATGGCGACCGAAATCCCAGGTACCTTTTGTCAGAACTGCTTCACCTGGAACCCCGGGGATCGGGAGAATTGCCGGAAGTGCGGCAATCGCCTCCTCATCGTCAGCGGCGACCAGGGCTGGGAAGACGGCGAGGAGCCCGAGGAGAACGAGGACCTCGACGAACACCTGCTCGAACGGATCACCGGGCTGGAGGAAAACCTGCGCCGGGTGGAGACCTATCTCGAAACGGTCTCGGATCAGCTGGGGCGCCTCGAACGCTCTGAAGTCATGCTGCGGAACGGCCTCATGTCGCTGGTCCAGGAACTGGAATCGAAGGGGCGCCTGGATGGCCAGGCCTTCTCCGTGCGCTGGGAGGAACTGGTGGAGGAGAACCTCCAACTCATCGGGGCCCGGGAGCTTTTCACCCGCTACCGCGCCCGCATCCTGCCCATCTCGAAACCCAAATCCGTCTCCCAACTGCGCCGGGCTCTGCTCGAAACGGCGGCCTTCCTGGAGAACGCCCAGCTGCCCGAAGCGGCTCAGCGGCTCTTCCTGGCCGTGCCGCTCGACCCCAAGAACTACGAACTGCTCTTCACCGTGGCGGCCCTGAAAGAGGTCGTCCAGGAATACGAGGAGGCGGAAAACCTGGCCCGCAAGGTGGTGGCCCTGAGTCCTCGCCACTACGAAGCCTGGCTGCTGCTGGCGAAGCTGCTGAGGGACATTCCCGACCACGCCGATGGCGCGATCGAGGCCCTGCGCACCGCCGCCGAACTCCGGCCGGACGAATCCGAGCCTCGCATCCAGCTTTGCGAACTGCTGCTGGACGAAGAGGACTTGCAGGGCGCCCTGGAAGCGGCGCAGGAAGCCCTCAACCTCCAGCGGGATGGCGAGACGCTCTGCTTGCTGGGAGAGGTTTTCCTCGCCCGGGGCGAGGCCGCCAAGGCCATCGCCACGCTCAAGGAAGCCTCCAGCTTCATGCCCGGCGATCTGATGGTCCGCGAACTGCTGGCCGAGGGCTACATCCTGGCGGAGGAGCGCGCCAAGGCCTTCACCATCCTCGAAGAGTTGCTGCACCAGCATCCCGGCGACCCCGAACTGCTGCTCCTGCTCGATGCGGAGAGCCCGGCGCAACTCCGCTCTGCCCGCGGTGGCAAGGCCGAGAGCCGCTTCCTGCTGGATGATGCCGAAGGCTGGCTGAAGGACGGCAACCTCCACGAGGCCGAAACTTCCCTCAAGCGGGCCCGCCGCAAAGACAAAAGCGAGCGGGCGGACTGGGTGGAACTTCAGCTCGCCTGGCACCGCAACCCCACGCGCAGCCTGAAGGCGGTCCTGCACTTCACGGTTTCGACCCGGCACCCCCGCCTCTGTTTCCAGGCCCTGCGCCTGGTCATCGACCACTATATGGAACAGGAGAACGCGCCCGCCGTGATGGCAGCCCTGGACGGGTTCCTCCAGGCCCACCCAAAGAGCAGCGGCGCCTGGGAAGCCGTCGTGATCCGGCAGGCGTATCGCCTCATGTCCGGCCAACTCACCGAGGCGGATCTGGCCGAGGTGAAACGGCTTCATGCCAAGCCCCTGCCAGGCCAGGAGACGCGGGTGCGGACCCTGCTGGGCCAGTATCTGCTGGACATGAAACGCCCCGCTGAGGTCGTGGAACTCCTGGAACCGGCCCTCAAGACCGAGCCCACTCTGGTCAACCACTTTCAGCTCGGAACGGCCCTGGCCGCCCTCAATGAGAGGCAAATGGCCTTGCAGGTCCTCCAGGACGGCCTCCATGCCGACCCGGGAGACCTGCCCGAAGACCAGGCGAGCCTCGTGATGCAGAAGCTAGAGGGCCTCATCCGGGAGTTGGAAAAGTTGTCCTGACAGCTTTTAATACCTATAGTTGACAACTTTGGTATGAATTGGAGAAGCTAAGGGTCGGACGAGGCGCCTTCGCCCTGCCCCCCCACCAGAAAGGTCCCCCACCGTTCGCGCGGGACCGGCCGGGAGAACCCATGAGCTCGCCCCTGCAGCAGGTCACCAGCCAGGAGTACAAGTACGGCTTCGTGACGGACATCGAGTCGGACAGTGCCCCGCCGGGCCTTTCCGAGGACACCATCCGCATGATCAGCGCCAAGAAGGGCGAGCCCGAATGGCTGCTCGAATACCGCCTGAAGGCCTACCAGCACTGGCTCACAATGGTCGAGCCCGAATGGGCCAAGGTGCAGTACACTCGGCCCGACTTCCAGAAGATCGTCTACTACAGCGCCCCCAAGCCCAAGGTCGCCAAGTACCAGAGCCTGGACGAAGTGGATCCCGAACTGCTGCGCACCTTCGAGAAACTCGGCGTGCCCATGGACGAGCGCAAGGCCCTGGCCGGTGTGGCCGTGGATGTGGTCTTCGACAGCGTCTCCGTGACGACGACCTACAAGGCGCGCCTGGGCGAGATGGGCATCATCTTCTGCTCGTTGTCCGAGGCCGTGCGCGAACATCCGGAGCTGGTGAAGAAATATCTGAACAGCGTGGTGCCCTATACCGACAACTTCTACGCGGCCCTCAACAGCGCGGTGTTCACGGACGGGTCGTTCGTCTTCATTCCCAAGGGCGTGCAATGCCCCATGGACCTGAGCACCTATTTCCGCATCAACAACAAGGACTCCGGCCAGTTCGAGCGCACGCTGATCGTGGCCGAGGATGGTGCGACCGTCAGCTACCTCGAGGGCTGCACGGCGCCGCAGTTCGATACGAACCAGTTGCACGCCGCCGTCGTGGAACTGGTGGCCCTCGACGACGCCAGCATCAAGTACAGCACCGTGCAGAACTGGTATGCGGGCGACCAGGATGGCGTGGGCGGCATCTTCAATTTCGTGACGAAACGCGGGCTCTGCAAGGGCCCCCGCAGCAAGATCAGCTGGACCCAGGTGGAGACCGGCAGCGCCATCACCTGGAAGTACCCCAGTTGCGTGCTGCTGGGCGAGGGCAGCATCGGCGAGTTCTACTCGGTGGCCCTCACCAACCACAAACAGCAGGCCGACACGGGCACCAAGATGATCCACATCGGCCGGAACACCAAGTCCACGATCATCTCCAAGGGCATCAGCGCAGGAAGCAGCTCCAACAGCTACCGCGGCCTGGTCAAGGTGCAGGCCAAGGCCGAGGGTGCCCGCAACTTCAGTCAGTGCGATTCCATGCTCATCGGCTCGAAGTGCAGCGCGAACACGTTTCCCTACATCGAAGTGCAGAACCGCACCGCGAAGGTGGAGCACGAAGCCACCACCAGCAAGATCGGCGAAGAGCAGCTCTTCTATTTTCAGCAGCGCGGCATCCCCACCGAGGACGCCATTTCCATGATCATCAACGGCTTCTGCAAGGATGTCTTTCGCGAACTCCCCATGGAATTCGCCGTCGAAGCCACCAAGCTGTTGTCACTGAAACTCGAAGGCAGTGTGGGATGAAATCGTCCACGGATGAACACGGATTCAAACGGATGAAATCCGAAAGAATCCATTCTTATCCGTGTCCATCCGTGTTCATCAGTGGATAGGAGTTTTTTCATGCTTAGTATCCGGAATTTGCGGGCCCGCATCGGGGAGAACGAAGTCCTCAAGGGCATCGATCTGGAGATTCGGGCGGGAGAAGTGCACGCGATCATGGGCCCCAACGGGTCCGGCAAATCCACGCTGGGCAAGGTTCTGGCAGGGCATCCGGCCTATGAAGTGACGGGCGGTGAGGTCCTCTTCGAAGGGAAGAATCTCTTCGAGATGGAAGCCGATGCGCGGGCCCGGGCAGGCATCTTCCTGGGCTTTCAGCACCCCATCGAAGTGCCCGGCGTCTCCAACGCCAGCTTCATTCGCCTGGCCTACAACAAGAAGGCCGAAGCCGAGGGCCGCGAGGAACTCGATCCCCTGGAATTCGACGATTTCATCCGCGAGAAGCTGGTGGAAGTGAAGATGGATCCGGCCTTGCTGGATCGCAGCCTGAACGAAGGCTTTTCCGGCGGCGAGAAGAAACGCAACGAGATCCTGCAGATGGCAGCGCTGGAACCCAAGCTCGCCATTCTCGACGAGCTGGATTCGGGCCTCGACATCGACGCCTTGCGCGTGCTGGGCGAGGCCGTGAACCGCCAGATGAAGCCGGAACGGGCACTGCTCCTCATCACGCATTTCCCGCGCCTGCTGGAGACCATCCAGCCCCACCAGATTCATGTGCTCTACGGTGGCTGCATCGTGAAACGGGGTGGCAGAGAGCTGGCTCTGGAATTGGAAGAACGCGGCTACGACTGGCTCAAAGGCCAGGCTGCCGCGCCTCTGGCCTCCGTCGGGAGCGTCTGATGGCCACGCTCACGGAAGGCTGTCTGATTCCGGATCTGCTGGCACGACCCCGCCCCGCAGACTGGGAACGGCTCCGCCAAGAGGCGGAAAAGCGGCTCGAAATCCAGACCCTTCCCACAACGAAAGACGAGGACTGGAAGTACACCGACCTGAAACTCCTGCGCGAAAGGGCGTTCGTGCCCGGCGCGTCCAGGGAGGTCGACCTCGCCGAATCCATCCTGCCCGAGGCCCGGGGCACGCGCCTGGTCTTCGTGAACGGGCACTTCGCACCCCATCTCAGCAACACTTCGGCCCTGCCACCGGGCGTGCGCATGCTGCCTCTGGCCAGCGCCTCCGCCGCCGCCGCAGGTCTCGGAACCCTGGCGACCCCCGAAACCAGTGATGTCTTCGCCAACCTCAACCACGCCAGGTTCACGGATGGCGCCTTCCTGTTCGTGCCTCGGCAGGTCCGCGTGGAAGCTCCCCTGCAGGTGCTCTTCGTTTCGGAACAGGAAGGCGCCACCGCGACTTACTCCCTGCCCCGACTGCTGGTGGTCCTGGAACGCGGCGCCGAGGCCCAGATCGTCGAAGAATACCGGGGGTGCGGGCAGTACTTCACGGATGCGCTCACGGAAGTGTGGCTTCACGAGAACGCGAGCCTGACCCATGAGCGGGTTCAGCGGGAAGCCCGGGACGCGGTCCACATTGCCACGCTGGCAGCCCGAGTGGACCGCGGGGCCCGCTATGTCTGCCGCACGCTCAGCCTGGGCGCGCGCCTGAGCCGCCAGACTCCGACTGTCCTCATGGCGGAGGAGGGCGCCACACTCGAGCTGAACGGCCTGGCCCTGCTCGATGGGGATCAGGTGGCGGACACGCACTCGCGCATCGATCACGCGGTGCCCGGCTGCAGCAGCCGCCAGCTGCACAAGACCATCGTGGATGGCCATTCCCGTGGCATCTTCAACGGCCGGATCTTCGTCCATCCCGGCGCCCAGCAGACCGATGCAAGACAGCAGGCCCGCAGCCTGATGCTCTCCGACACGGCCCGCGTGGATGCCAAACCCGAGCTGGAGATCTTCGCCGACGATGTGAAGTGCGCCCACGGTGCCGCCATCGGCCAACTGGATCCTGAGGAACTCTTCTATCTGCAGAGCCGCGGCCTGAACCCCGAGACCGCCCGCAACCTCCTGACCTACGGCTTCGCGGCGGATCTCCTGGCCCTCATCCCCGTGGCCAGCCTGAGGCGCCAACTGCGCAAGGTGGTGATGGCGAAAACCAATGCGGTGGACCTGGATCTGCAAGAAAAAAGCTGAACCACAGAGGGCGCAGAGAAATGACAGAGGACGCAGAGAAAAGCCAGGGAACGGAGGCGAACAATGCCGTGGATAGCCTGCGCCGCAAATTGCGGAGAGCCTTGATGGCGCGGACGAATGCGGTGGACCTGGATATGCAAGAAAAAAGCTGAACCACAGAGGGCGCAGAGAAATGACAGAGGGCGCAGGGAAAAGCCGGGGAACGGAGCCGATCAATGCGCTGACCCATGCCGTTATCGGTGCTGCCATCGAAGTCCACCAAGTGCTCGGCCCAGGATTATTAGAATCACTGTATGAGCGGGCGCTCTGCCACGAATTGACGCTGCGGGGTATCCCCCACGAACGCCAAGTCAGTCTCCCTGTCCGATACAAGGGAGAATTGATCGAAGGCAGCTTTCGTCTCGACCTTGTGGTGGCCAGCACCCTCATCGTAGAGATTAAGGCCGCGGACAGAATCCTCCCAATCCACGAAGCTCAACTCCTCAGCTATCTAAAACTGAGCACCTTACACGTAGGACTTCTCATCAATTTCCATGCAATCCGGATCAAGGACGGCCTAAAGCGATTTGTCCTGAACCCCCGGTTCTAGCTTTCCAAAACTCTCCTGCCCGTTTTCATCTCTCGCTTTTTCTTTTCTTTTTCTCTTTTCTCCGCGCCTCCTTTTTCCTCTGCGCTCTCTGTGGTTCATCTTTTTTTGGGTTTCCCATGACTCCCCCCCCCTTCGATCCCACCACGATCCGCCGGGACTTCCCGCTGTTGACGACACCCTTCCACGGCAAGCCGATGATCTACCTGGACAGCGCGGTGAGCGGACTGGTGCCGCTGCCGGTGCTCGGGCGCATGGATCACTACCAGCGTCTGGAGCATACGAATGTGCATCGCGGCGTGTCCACGCTCAGCCAGGAGGCCACGGATCGCTTCGAGGAGGCCCGCGAAAAGGTGCGCTCTTTCCTGAACGCAGCCTCGACGAAAGAGATCATCTGGACCCGAGGCACGACGGAGGCCATCAATCTGGTGGCCCAGACTTTCGGGCGCGCGAACATCCACGCGGGTGATGAGATCCTGCTCTCCGCCATGGAGCACCACGCCAACATCGTGCCCTGGCAGATGCTGGCCGAGGAACGGGGCGCGAAGCTCCGCGTCATCCCCATGAGTGATGCGGGGGAACTGATCCTGGACGATCTGGAGGCGCTCCTCACGCCCCACACGAAGCTCCTGGGCGTGGTCCAGGTTTCCAATGTGCTCGGCACGATCAACCCCGTGAAGGAGATCATCGCGCGGGCTCACGCCAAGGGCGTCCCCGTGCTAGTGGACGGCGCCCAGGCGGTGCCGCATCTGACCGTGGATGTGCAGGATCTCGACGCGGATTTCTATGTCTTCAGTGGCCACAAACTGAGCGGCCCCACGGGCATCGGCGTGCTGTACGGCAAGAAGGCCCTGCTCGAAAAAATGCCGCCCTGGCACGGCGGCGGCAGCATGATCCTCTCCGTGAGTTGGGAGAAGACCACCTACATCGGTCTGCCGGGGAAGTTCGAAGCGGGCACGCCCGCCATCACCCAGGCCATCGGCCTGGGCGCGGCGCTGGACTACCTCCAGGGCCTCGGGCTGGATCGCATCGCCGCCTACGAACACGAACTGCTGCACTACGCCACGGAGAAGCTCTCAGCCATTGAAGGCCTGTGCATCGTCGGCAACGCCAAGGCGAAGGCCAGCGTTCTCTCCTTCGTGCTGGAGGGCATCCATCCTCACGATGTGGGCAGTATCCTGGACCACGACGGCATCGTCGTGCGCGCCGGTCACCACTGCGCTCAGCCCGTCATGCAGCGCCTGGGCATCCCCGCCACCACCCGCGCCTCCTTCGCCTACTTCAATACCCGTGAGGATGTGAACGCCCTGGTGGCGGGTATCCTGAAGGTTCAGGAAATCTTCAAATAAAGACGAAACCACAGAGGGCGCAGAGCATTAATGAGAGAGCACAGAGGAGAATAGATGGTGGTTCAGCTTTTCTGGACGGTATCCCATGACTGACCCCCGCGAGCTGTACCAGCAGGTGATCCTGGAACACAACAAGAAGCCGCGGAATTTCGGAAAGCTCGACCCCTGCACCCATCACGCCCATGGCCTGAATCCACTCTGCGGCGACGACATCGAACTCACGCTGGTGGTGGAGGATGGCATCGTCAAGGATCTGAAGTTCAGCGGCCACGGCTGCGCCATCTCTCAGGCCTCCAGTTCGCTGATGACCGTGAACGTGAAAGGCAAGTCCGTAGCCGAAGCCGCAACGATGGTGGCGCAGTTCCGCGACATGATCCGGGGCAAGCTCGATCCCGCCATCGATGCGCACCTCCTGGGCAAGCTCATCCTCTTTCAGGGCGTCAAGGATCTCCCCATCCGCGTGAAGTGCGCGGTGCTCCCCTGGGCCACTCTGCACAGCGCCCTCGAAGGCGAGAGTGCGGTTTCCACGGAGTAAAAAGATGAACCACAGAGAGCACAGAGGAGCACCGAGAACACAGAGAAAAACGGAGCAACATTGAATTTTCTTTCTCTGCGCCCTCAATCTTTTCTCTGTGTCCTCTGTGGTTCAGCAGTTCCTTTTCCGACCTATCCCAACAACCCGAACCATAGGTCCTCCCCATGCCGAAAATCGCCGAAATCGAATACACGCCCAATCCCAACGCGGTGAAGTTCGTGCTGCGCCAGGCGGTGGCCCAGGGCTTTCCCAGGAGCTTTCCCGACGCCACCATCGCCGAGGCGGATCCCCTGGCCCGAGCCCTCTTCGAAGTAGGCCATGTCACCTCCGTCTTCATGCAGGACAAGTTCCTGACCATCACCAAGGACGATGGCATCGGTTGGAGCGAGTTGCTGCCCAAGTTGGCGCCGCCGATCCGTGCCGCGGCCGGTGTGGGCGGTGATCCCCTGGCAGGCGTGGAGCGCGAGCGCCCGTCGATCCAGAGCGATCCCAGCGACGAGTTCCTGGAGCGGGTCCGCAAGGTCCTCACCATCCAGATCCTGCCCGCCCTCGCCGCCGACGGCGGCGGCCTCGAGATCGTCGGCCGCCACGAGAAGCAGGTGATGATCCGCTACCAGGGCGCCTGCACCACCTGCCCCGCGGGGCTCACCGGCACGCTGGTCGCCATCGAAGGCATCCTGAAGGCCGAAGTGGATCCGGAGATCGTGGTCATTACGGTGTGAGTATCATTACCTTGATACCCCCACACAGGAGACTGACATGCAATGGACCCAGGCCTTCTCCACCATCGCCATCGTTTTGGTTGCTGCGACAACGGGCTCCGCAGGCGAGTTCGCGATTCTGAAAGAAGAAATCGTTGCAGCCCGGTCCGCCCTTGTGACCATGGTGCTCCACCGTGAAAAGCGTGGTCCTGCTGAACAAAAATTGGTCAAAGACCGCCGATGCGGTCAGCACACATCTTGCAAAAATGAAGGAACCCAAAGGGAAGAGTGCTGAATTCAAGGACCTTAAACAGACCTGGGACGCCTTCAAGGCGACCCGCGAAAAAGAGTTGGTTCCTGCCATTCTGGCCAACGACTCGGAGAAATTCACTAAGCTCGGCGCGGGCATTCAAAAGGAACGCCTCGACCGGATATATGCACTGCTCGCCAAGCTGGACAAATAACGACCCCGGCTGAAACGCAAAAATTTTGTGGGAACTGTCCCGGCGATTCAAAGGCTCCATTTGCCTGGAAAGAATGGGTTTGCCCCCACCACCGACGGCGGCGGCCTCGAGATCGTCGACCGCCACGAGAAGCAGGTGATGATCCGGACAATGCGGTCGCGGGGCGCCTGCACCACCTGTCCCGCGGGGCTCACCGGCACGCTGGTCGCCATCGAAGGCATCCTGAAGGCCGAAGTGGATCCGGAGATCGTGGTCATTACGGTGTGAGGGAAGCTCCACCTACCCCAGCAGATTCAAGGTGGGGGCAGCACTGGAGGCTTGGGCGGTCTGGACCGCCTGTTGGATCGGGGCGAGTTCGGCCTGGGCGCTGCTCTGGTCATAGATCTGGCCCAGGGCCTACAAGACCGCAGCGGACCGACTGCTGCTTTTGGCGGTGGTCTGAAAGGTGTAGAGGTTCAGGGCGCTGACGGTTCCAACATCCATGAGAACCCCTCCGCCTTGGCTGTCGGCATGCCAGAAGTCTTTCTTAATCGCCCATCCTGCTGCCAATCTCCATGAGAATTAAGCTGGAGGCCGTGCCTCTGAACCTTCGGCGGGGGAAACCTGTTTTGCGCAAATCCCAAGGAACCCCTCCGCGAGCCCCGCTGGTCTGTCCGGTGCGTGGGTGCGCGGAAACCTTGAGCTGGGAGAACTCCCAGGCCATTTGTTCCCGAGGGCACCTCTTTGATCGTGCGAAGAGCGGCTACTGCAACCTGCTGCAAGTGCAGGAGCGAAAATCCAGGCAACCCGGAGACTCCAAGGCAGCAGTCCAGGCCCGTCGCCGATCCCTGGCAAGAGGCTTGGGCGAGGCGCTCCGAGAGGCAGTTTGCAGCCGGGTAACATCCTGGAGTCTCCCGCCCGAGGGCTTGGTCCTGGATGCGGGATGCGGCGAAGGCTATTACCTGGACGCCCTGTGCGCTCGGTTCAGGTTCGAAGGCTGGGGCGTGGACATTTCCACGGCCGCCATTGAAGCCGCGGCGCGGGCCTATCCCATCGCCCGATGGTTGGTGGCCAATGCGGACCGTACCCTACCTTTTGCCGATGGGTGCTTCGACCTGATCACCTCTATCACGGCCCGAAAGAATCCGGCGGAGTTCCATCGCCTGCTGGCGCCCGGTGGGCATCTTCTTGTCGTCGTGGCCCATGAAAACGATCAAGTGGAACTCCGGGGTGCCCTCTTTGGCGAGGTTCCGGATTCGGATCGAGCCGGGGCCACCACGGCGGCCTTCGCGCCGCTGTTCGAACTCGAGGACGAGGTGGTCGTGAGCACCCGCGCCGTGCTCGACCCAACGGGATTGAAGGACCTCTTGATGGGCAGCTACCGGGGCGAACGCTTCAGTGCTCAGGCCGGCCTGGCCCAACTGGGAACGCTGGCCGTCACCTTGAGCTATCGGTTACTGAGCTTTCGCCCACGCTAAAAGCATGTGCCACGAAAACACTCAGCGCGGCGTCAGCCGCGAGACTCGGCATTTCTCAGATTTTCTCCGCATTGATCTTTCGACCCGCATCGACCTCACCCCACGACCCACGCGGTAGGTCCGGAGGCCGCGCAACGAGTGCAAACCCCACTTCCGGTTGAATCCCGCCGTGCTTTTATCACCGTTCATCACCGTTCATCACTGGTTCCGTTGTTTTCGGTGAAGCAAAGAAAGCTCAACCGGTGATGCACGGTGATATGGATAGCGAACGCCGCGCTCCCTGGGTGAATCAGTGATCAGCGGCTGGCATGCCTGCCCTTGCCCTATTCGTGTCCGGAAGGCCTTATCGGCTCTTGGAATCCTTGAGCATCTTCTTGCCCGTATCCTCGGTCTTATAACCCTCAGGCAGGGCGAAGGTGGCGGCCGGGATGGCGTCGGTGCTCACCTTGGTGGCCTCCTGGGTGGAGTCCATCCCCATGAGGCCGGTCATCCTGACCTTGAGGGCCACGCCCTGAAGCTTGCTCAGTTCCGCATAGAGCTTCTTCATGGAGGCACCGCCGGCGCCGGGGATCATGTTGCCCCTCAGCTTCTGGAACTTGGCGAAGGCGGCAGGGTTGATCGGGAGTTTGAGGGTGGGGTCCAGGCTCAGATCGTTGACGAGCTTGCCGCAGGTGAGCTTGTATTTCTTGCAGGCCCGCCCGGTCACAGTGTCCGGCCCGAGGGGCTCGACCTTTACCTCGCCAGGATCGCCGCCGCCCATCATGTTCTTCATGAAGGCGGGCATCTCAGCCATGCCCTCCAGTTGTTTGCTGGCGGCCTCGCCAATGGCGACGAGATCCTCGAAGGTCATCAGCTCGATCTTCTTGTCCTTGTGCTTGATGGTGTAGTAGATGCCCTTGGCGTAGTCCGTGAGGGTGTCGGTCTTGGTGGCCGAGTTCGCGGTCATCTGGAAATTAGGGCTGTAGTAGTGGGTCTCGATGCCCTCCGTGTTCATGCCCATGACCTTCGTCTTGGCGTTGAACGTGATCGTCAAGTCCCCGGCGAAAAGGGTGACCGCCGACAGGGTCGCCATTGCAAACGCCTTGATGGGAAATTTCATTTTTGTCTCCTCTGGACATGGGCCCAGCATACGCGCAATCCGTGGACAAAGGCTAGATCGCGGGGTCTGGCCTTCTGGAGCCTCCCGAGGTATCTTGGGGGGTGTTTACGCCCGAGCAAATGAATTTCCCAACGAAGGGGCGACTGTCTCGCCTGTGGGTGTTGGCCGTCGGGGTATCCGACCCCCTGGGGCGATGAGCCGTGGCCATCGGCGCCCAGATCAAGGATCCCGCCTTCATCCTGGCGGCGCTCCGGGATATGGAAACCACCGGGGCGGAATTCCCCATCAAGGTGGAGGGTACCAAGACCCTGCCCTACGCGGCGGTCGTGATCAGCCTGGACGCTGCCAACGGCCAGATCATCGTCAAGCTGGTACGCCCCCTGCCACCTGCGCTCAAGTCGGGCGCTCTCTTCGAAATGGTGTTCGCCACTCAGGATAAGCGCTTCGAGTGCCGGATCATTTTCCTGGGCCGCGAAGGTTACCTGCAGTACCGGTTCCAGGGGCCACCTTTCTTGACGGCCACGGACCGACGACTCTGGAAGCGGTATCCCATCCGGCCCCGGGAAAATTTGCATGTGGCCGCACAGGATGCCGATATGCCCGGCCACGGCATCACTGGACCCCTGTTGAATCTATCCATGGGGGGCTTGGTCTTCCGAGTGGACCGGATGCTCCGCCTGGACGACGGGATGCTGATACGCCCCGCCTCGTACATGTTCGAGCGGGGGAAAAGCCTTCCGCTCATGCGCCTTCGCGGTTTGCCCAAGGGAGAGGTCCTGGAAGCTCGAGGGCAGGTGGTGCGGGCTCAGGAATCCGGTTCAGAACTGCATGTGGCCATCCAGTTCACCGGCATGGGAGAACCGGGAAAACTTCTCCTGATCCGGTTCCTGGCGGCCAGGGAGCGCCAGAGCATCCAGATTCCCCAGGGCGGCGGCCACGAGATCGGTCCCGCCGAGGGTAGCCGCCTCGCTCGGCCCAGCGGCGCCCCCGCCAAACCAACCGCAGAGCCGGATGCTATCCCTGAGGATGTGTCCCAGGAGGAAGGCGAAGCCGGTCCGGGGGCCCCTCTTCCCGGCCCCGAGCAAGCCGCCCTGGAAGCCCAACTCCTGTTGGATCGCAGGAGCACCCATCTGCTATTGGTTGCCCTTCCGGGCGAGGACCGCGACCGAGTCGCCCTGCGCCTGGAGGCCTCGGGCTACTCCCGCCTGGAGTTCGCTTCGAATCTTTTCGAGGCTCACGCCCGTTGCAAGGACACGGCAGTCGCGCCCATCCGGTTGCTGCTAGTGGATCTGGAACCCAGCCGGGCCGAGGGATTGGAGCCCATGGGGGCCGTGCGGCATCTGGAACCGTTGCTGCGGTCCTTCGGAGAACTGCCCGTGGCCTTCGTCACCCGCATCCCCGACCCGATGCTGGAACTCATGGGGCGTCCCGGCTTCGGCGCCCTGGCTCTGGAGGAGGAGGGCGAGGGGACTGACTGGGGGAAGATCCTCGACGGACTGGTTCACGGGATCAGCCCCGCCTGAGTGCCTCTTTCAGCGCCGCGCTCAGCGCGTCCAACTGAGTTTCCTCCAGATGGGCGCCTGTAGTGATCCTTAGGCGAGCCGTGCCGTCGGGCACGGTGGGCGGGCGTACGGCCCGCACATCGAAGCCTGCTGCCTGGAGGTGGCTGGCCATCTGTACGGCGGCGGCATCCTCACCCACCATCACGGGGATGATGGCAGAGGGTTGGGCGGGCAGACCCAGCGCGTGACGCAGGCGGGCGGCCAGGGCCAGGGCCTTTTCGCGCCGCCAGGGCTCGGCCTGCACGAGGCGCAAGGCCTCCAGGGCGGCGCCGAGGCAGGAAGGGGGCAGGGCGGTGGAGAAGATGAAGCCCCGGCAGGTATTCACCAGGTGCTCCCGCAGCGCCCCCTCACAGGCCAGGAAGGCGCCGAAGGAGCCGAGTGCCTTGCCCAGGGTGCCCATGAGAAGTGGGATGCGGCCTTTCACGCCCTGGAATTCGGCCAAGCCGGCGCCGGTAATGCCCAGGAGGCCGCTGGCGTGGGCCTCGTCCACCAGCAGGAGCGCCTGGTGCCGTTCGCAAAGGTGCAGCAGCGCGGGCAGATCCGCCGCATCACCGTCCATGCTGAAGATGGCGTCGCTGAGCACCAGGGTAAGGCCGTTGTCTGTGTTCCGGCTTTTCCAGTGAAGGATCCGAGCTTCCAGGTCCTCAAGATCCCGGTGGCGGAAGACGCCTACATGGGCACCGCGGGCCTTGGCGGCCCGGCAGCCATCCACCAGGGAGGCGTGGTTCAGGGCATCGGAGAAGACCGCATCACCCGGACGGAGCAGGGCGGGGATGACCGTGGCGTTGCACTGGTAACCCGTGTTGAAGAGCAGGCAGGCTTCCGAGCCCTTCCAGTGGGCGAGCGCCGCTTCCAGTTCCTCGTGCAGGGGTGTCGTGCCCCGCAGCAGCCGGGCGGCCCCCGTGCTGGAACCGAAGGCCGAGGTAGCCCGGGCGCCAGCTTCGGCCAGGCGGGGGTCACGGCGCAGTCCCAGGTAGTCGTTGGAGCAGCAGTCGAGACCCTGGGCCGGCAGGATGCTCCGGGTGCGGCCCCGGGCGGCGCGTTCCCAGGCGGAAAGCTCCAGTCGTTCGCGCCAGGGGTCGGGTATCGGGCAAGGGGTCACGGGGAACCTTCCGGGCGGGGGCGTCATTGGAGTCCAGGACCAGTCTGCCCCCGCGCCCACCAGGCGGGCAACGGGCACGCGGATGGTAGGATCAAGGTTCGCTCCTTGCAGGGGCGCTCGAGGGTGAAATGAACTACGAATTTCAAGGCAGATCGCTATCGGGACGCTCCGGCGTCGAGGACCGCGTGGCCTTTCTCCGCAGCGTCTATCTCTGGCTGATGGGTGGTTTCGTCGTGGCGGGCCTGGGGGCGATAGCCTCTCCCTTCATCGCCGCCGGACTGCTCCCCCTCACGGGTCGCTTTTTCCCATGGGCGCTTTTCTTGGCCCAGTTCGGTGCCCTGATCTGGGCCAGCGCCGTCAGCCGCCGAAAGCCCCTCAACAAGGTGGCCTACGGGGTCTTCACCTTCACCAGCGGCGTGATCATCGGCATCGTGAGCCTAGTGACGATCCAGACCGCAGGCTTGGGCACCGTGGTTGCGGCCTTCGGAATGACGGCCGCCGACTTCCTACTGCTCACGGTCATCGCCTTCGTCAGCAAGAAGGACTTCAGCTTCCTCCGCAGTTTCGTGGCGATCGGCATCGGGATCATGTTCTTCGGCTCGCTCATCGGCGCGATCTTCCACCTGGAGACCCTGGGCCTGATGGCGGCGGGCGTGGCGGTCATCGCCTGTTCGGCCAAGATCCTCTACGACACGTCGAACATGCTCCGCTCGGAGGATCTCAGCGATCCCGCTGGTTTCGCGCTTTCACTCTTCGTCAGCCTGTACAACATTTTACTCTCCCTCATGCGACTGCTTAGCGGCCGTCGCAATTAACCCAACTTTTTCGAGGAAATACATGCTTCGCACTACACTGATCGCCTTCACCGCCGCCGTTCTGGCTGGCCAGACTCCCGCACCCGAGACCAAGAAGCCTGCGATTCCCGCACCGGCTGTTGAGGCCAAGAAGCCCGTGGCACCCGCAGTCGCCCCCAAGGTCGAAGCCGCCCCGAAGGAGGACAAGGTCCTGGCCAGCATCGCGGATCGCCCGGTGCGCGAATCCGATTTCGAACTCTTTCTCACCCTGGCCCTAAATGCTCAGCAGCGCGCCCAGATCGGAGTGGTGCAGGGGGCCAAGGATCCCTACCGGAAGCAGTTTCTGGACACCAAGGTGATGCAAGCCGCCGCACGCAAGCGGGGTCTGGACAAGCACCCCGATTTTCGCCGGAAGATGGAACTCATGGAGATGCAGATCCTCGTCCAGGAGCTCCTGCAGAAGGATGGCGAGACCCTCCGGGCCAAGATCGCCATCAACGAGGCGGAGGTAAAGGCCTACTACGAAAAGCACACGGCGCAGTTCAAGACGCCGGAATCCTTCAACGCCCGCCACATTCTGGTGGGCATCAAGGCGGCCGATGCCGCCAAGGACGCCAAGGGCCTGACGGAAGAGGAAGCCAAGGCCCGGGTCGCGCTGGCGGCCAAGGCGCTGGCCGACGGCAAGGGCTGGGAGGTCGTGGCCAAGGAGTTCTCGGATGATCCCGGCAGCAAGGACAAGGGTGGTCTCTACGAGAACGTCGCGAAGGGGTCCTTCGTGCCGGAATTCGAGGCGGCCGTCCAGAAGCAGGAGCTCGGCAAGGTGGGTGAACCCGTGAAGTCGAATTTCGGCTTCCACCTGATCCAGGTGGAGAAGCGCACCCTTGCCGAAGTGCCAGCCTTTGAAAAGGTGAAGGACAAGGTGCAGCAAAAGGCCCAGGCGGCCAAGCAGGAAGAGGTTTTCCAGGTCTACATCGACGGGCTGAAGCAGGATGTGGGTTTCGTGATCGGGGAGGCTCGGCCGATCAGTAAGGCCGCCGGAAAGCCTGCGGCCGGGGCCAAGGGCAAAGCCACGAAGAATGTTGAGGCGAAGAAATGAGAAGGTTCCTTCTCGCAGTTTTGCCCGTTCTCGCGCTCGCCGCCGTCGAAGTCCGCGAGGAAATTCTGGTGGTCGTGAACGGACAGATCATCACCCGCCGCGCCTTCCAGCAGGCGGTGGAGCAGGACACGGCGGCGCTCTACCGTTCTCTCTCCGGAAAGCAGCTGGATGAGAAGTTGCGGGACGCTCGGGAGAAGACGCTGCAGGGTCTCATCGATGCCTTCATCCTGCAGGACAAGGCGACCGAACTCGGAATCGTGATTCCCGATGACTACATGCGGACCTATGTGGAGGACATGAAAAAGCAGTACAACTTCGCCACCGACGCGGATTTCGAGAAGGCTCTCAAGGGCAGCGTCGGCATCGGCCTGCCGGATTGGATCAAGCAGCAGAAGCAGCAGATGACGCAACAGGAAGTTCTGCGCAAGGATGTGTACTCGAAGATCGCCATCGAGGACCAGGAACTCCGCGCCTGGTACGAGGATCACCGGGACGAATACAAGATGCCGAGCCGCTTCCGGATCCGCGAGTTGGTGCTTGCCCGCGGAGTGACGGCCGAGGAACAGGCGGCGGCGAAGGCCACGGCCGAGGAAATCCAGAAGGCCCTGAAGGCGGGCAAGACCTTCGAGGAACTGGTCAAGGCCCATTCCACCAGCCCGAGCAAGGCCACGGGAGGTGATCTGGGTTGGATCGGGAAGGGGCTGATGCGGGCCTCCATCGAGCAGGCGGCCCTCTCTATGAAGCCCGATCAGGTTTCCGCGCCCATCGAGACGGACAAGGATATCTATCTGATCCAGCTCATCGCGGCCGAGGACGATATGGTGAAGCCCTTCGCTGAAGTGAAGCCGCAGATCCTCCAGAAGCTCCAGGAACCGAAGGCCCAGAATGCGATCCAGAACTACCTGCAGGGCCTGCGGGTGCGCTCCAACATCCGCTACCTGGTGCCCAAGGAAACAATCCTGAAGGGATGAGCGTGCGTCTGGACCTCTTTCTCAAGAAGACCCACCTGCTGAAGCGCCGCGAAATGGCGCGGGAACTCTGCGATGAGGGCATGGTGCGGGTGAACGGGGACCCCCGGAAGGCCAGCTTCGAAGTGAAGGCCGGGGACCAGCTCGATTTCCCGGTCTTCAACCGGCTCCTGAAGGTCCGGATTCTGGGCCTTCCCGAGATCAGTGTCGCCAAGTCGGAGCAGTGGTCCTTCGTTGAGGTCATCGAGGAAAAGCGCGTGTCCTTCGATGAGGGGCCGCTCGAGGATCCCACGGCTCCCCGCCCGAAGCGCCCGTCGGAGCACTGAGCTCGGTCACTTCTGTCGTGAATTTGTCCAGGTTTTTTCGATCCACCGCATAGGCAAACTCTCGAGGAGGCCCCGTGGCCGAGCAAGTCCTGATCCGGGATCTCCAGGTGGGAGAGGTCTTCGTCGGTTTTCTGCTGGCGACCGAAGCGGCCTTCAAGACCAGCCGCAGTGGCGGGGAGTACCTCGAAGTGAAGGTCGCGGATGCCAGTGGCGACCTCAAGGGCTTTCTGTGGGATCTGCGTGCCGTGGAGGGCCAATTCGAGGCCATCGTGCCGGACGTGTTCCTGAAGATCAAGGCCAAGGTCGAGGAATTCCAGGGGCGCAAGCAGTTTCGGCTGGAGAAGGTCCGTTTCGCGGAAGATGCCGAGGTGGGGGATCTCTCCCATTTCTTCCCCATGAGCAAGCGGCCCGTCGAAGAGATGCTGGCCGAAATGGATGGCCTTTTCGCCACGCTGGGTGACCCCTGGATCCGCAGGCTGCTCCAGGGGCTCCTGGTCGAGAACTCCAAGCTGAGGGCGGATTTCGCCAAGGCCCCGGCGGCGAAGAGCCTCCATCATGTCTATCTGGGTGGATTGCTGGAGCATACGCTGTCCGTGGCGGGCATGGCGCAGCGGGCCTGCGAACACTATCCGGCCCTGAACCGGGATCTCGTCCTGGCCGGTGTCTTCCTCCACGATGTCGGCAAGACCGCCGAGCTCACATATCTGCGGAGCTTCGGCTATTCCGATGCGGGCAATCTGATTGGCCACATTTCCATGGAAGCCGAATGGATCTCCCAGGCGATGGGTCAAATTTCTCAGTTCCCGGAAGAGCTAAAGATGCAGATCCTGCATATCGTTCTTGCCCACCACGGCAAGCTCGAATTCGGCTCTCCGGTGCTTCCCAAGACCCCAGAGGCCTTGCTTCTGCACTACCTGGACGACCTGGACGGGAAGCTGGAAAACATGTTCCGCACGATCGGCGAAGAGGCTGGGAGTGGGAACTGGACGCCTTTCTCCAGATCCCTGGAACGCATGATCTACAAGGTCCGATGGCCCAAGGCCACCCACCTGGAATGATTCATTCTCTGCCCGCGCGGTCCTGAAAATCTCGGCGTGATCCCCTCGACAACGGGGAAGAATTGCCCGATATTCTCGGCATGTCTCGCCCAAAGGGCAAAAAAATTGCCTGATCCCTTGGCCGAAAGCTACGATGAAGAGGAAGAATTTTCCCTCTGACAAGCTTGTTCCTGTGAAGGTGGTGGCATGAAGATGTCCAGGAAGGCCAAGCGCTACGATGACACCAGCCTTCCCGGGGATTTTCAGGGCTTTGAACTCTTTCAGGACGGCGACCCGGCCCAGAACGGGAGGGTCCAGGGGGCATTGCGGAGGCGGGGTCTGCAGGTCGAGTTGGGTCATTTGAGCCTCGAACATCAGCCTGCCAAGAAGCAGAGTTTCGCGAAACTGCGCTCCAGGGCCGAGCGTCTCACCCAGCAGGTCGACTACCTGCGGGAGCAATTGGTGATCGTGGACCACGACCGGCGGGGAATGTACATCCAGATCCGGAGCCTGCCGCCCTACAAGGACGACACGCAAATCCAGTTCAACGAGATTTCCGTGGGTCGCGGCAAGGTGATCCTCAAACGCATCGCCTTCTACCGCAAGGACGATGTGAAGCAGCAAGTGCCCCTGGACCTCACCGAAGAGGAACTGACCCGCCTCATGGCAGATATCCGGCAGGTGTTCGCTTCCGCCTGATTCTTGGACAGCGCCTTACTTGACCGGGATGAAGACTAGGCCCCCGTTGGGGGCCACGAGCGCGGCTTGGTCCTCGATTATTCCGGCCAGGGAAAAGTCTTCCGCCACGCCTGTGGGGAGAAATTCGAGGGTCGAGGCGGCGAAATCCAGCCGGGCGAGCACCAGTCCCTTGTGCCCCAGACCCGGCACCGCCGAACTCGGCAGGGCGCTGAAGGCGACGCTTTTGCCCCACGACCAGATGACGGCGGCACGCTCCCTGTCGCCCAGGGAAACCTTCGGCGGCGCTCCATCGTGGTAGGTAAAGACGGCTTGCCCTAGAGCCGTGCCCTTCTTCCCGTCCAGAAGGGTGGCCACCATTTCCTCCTTGCTGATCACGACGAGATTCGCCTCGTCGTTACGCAGGATGCGGTGCAGCACGCGGGGGGCGATTTCTCCCTTTCTCGGCTTGTTCCCGAAGGTCCAAACACCTGAGCCGTTCTTGATGTCCCTTCTTTCGACGAAAGGCGCAAGCGTCCGGTAGGAGAGCGCGAGGCCGTTCGGGGGGAGAAAATCCACATCGCCGACTTCGGCGGGCAGGTTGGTGGTGCGCAGGACCTGACCCGTCTTGCTGATCTGCTTCATGGTGCTCCCGGCCATGATCCAGATGTATTCGTCATCGACCACCCATCGTTCGGGCACCAGGTCCGCCTTCGCGAGGTCTACCTTGGCAAGGACTCCGCCATCCTTCATCCAGGTGATCAACTGCTTCGTCGCGGGGTCATAGAAGGTTGCGGCTCCGGTCACATCGAAGCGGGCCCAGCCCTTGGCCGATTTGACCGCATCCCACTCTTGGGCCTGGCCGACCATTGCAGGCAACACCAAGGCGAGCATTGTTGATAAACCGAATCTCATAAGGATGCGCTCCCCTTGCAGGCAAGGATGGGAGATCGAACGGTGACTAAGAAGAACCTCAGTGTCCTGACCTTATACAATCGTCGGCAGGCGGGCAAGAAGGGATGCCCCTTTTCTTGGAGTTATTCAATCCAGCGCTGGAAGCCCCTGGTGGAAGGCGGTGATCCGGCGGAAGAGCGCGTCGGGGCTGAGGCCCAGTTCGTCCAGAAGCTTGCGGGAATCGCCGTGTTGCACGATCTGGTCGGGGATGGCGCAGCTCAACCAGGGCCTCGTCAGCCCCTTCCGGGCAAGGGCCTCGGAGACGGCGGCGCCGAAGCCGCCCGGTTCGCAGCCCTCCTCCAGGGTCACCACGCCCCGAGTCTGTCGGGCCCAGTGGACGATCATGGCCTCGTCCAGGGGCTTCACGAAACGGGCATTGATGACGGCGCAGGCAAGGTTCTCCGTCTGTTGGAGACGCGCCGCCAGGGCCTGGGCGGGCGCCACCATGCTGCCGAGCGCAACGAGCAGAAGATCGTTCCCCTCCCGGAGCAGTTCGGCCTTGCCGATCGGCAAGGGGGTGATCGGATCCTCGAGCACGGCTCCCGATCCGTTGCCGCGGGGATAGCGGAGCGTGGCCGGTCCGTTGGAGTAGATGGCCGTCAGCAGCATCCGCCTCAACTCGTTCTCGTCCTTGGGAGCCATGAGGATCATGTTGGGCATGCAGCGCAGGTAGGCGAGATCGTAGAGTCCATGGTGAGTGGGACCGTCGGCTCCCACGATGCCTGCCCGGTCCAGTGCGAAGGTGACCGGCAGGTTCTGAAGGCACACATCGTGAAGCACCTGATCGAAGCCACGCTGGAGGAAGGTGCTGTAGATCGCACACACGGGCCGCATGCCCTGGACCGCGAGGCCCGCGGCGAATGTCACTGCATGCTGTTCCGCGATGCCCACATCGAAGCAGCGCTCGGGGATCGCCTGTTGAAGTAAATTCAGCCCGGTACCGTCGAGCATCGCCGCGGTGATGCCCACGATCTTGTTATCCTGGCGGGCGAGTTCTACGAGGGTGGAGCCAAAGACCTGCGTGTAGGAGGGGCCAGCGGGCTTGGGGGCGTCCGCCGTTAACATCTCTCCGGCTTCGGCGTCGAAGGCCGTCACACCATGCCACTTCATGGGGTCCTTCTCGGCGGGCTTGTAGCCGTAGCCCTTCTGGGTCTGCACATGCAGCAGTACGGGACCCTCCGCCATGCGTTCCTTGGCCTCGGCGAGCGCCTTCACGAGGGCGCCCACCTCGTGGCCTTTGACCGGTCCTATGTAACAGAAGCCGAGGTCCTCGAAGAGGAGTCCGGGCACGGCGATCCGCTTGAAGGACTCCTCGCTCCATTTGGCCGCCTTGGCCAGGCGCAGGCTCACGCTCTGGACGGGAATCGCCTTGATGGCGCCCTCGATGCGATCCCGCCAGCGCTTGTAGTACTGGCCGGAGATCATCTGGTTCAGATAGCCCTGGAGGGAACCCACATTGGGATTGATACTCATGTCGTTGTCGTTGAGGATCACCAGGAACTTCCGGGTCTCCAGGTAGCCCGCTTGATTGAGGCCCTCGAAGGCCATGCCGGCCGTCATGGAACCATCCCCGATCACGGCGATGCTGGTGAAGTCCTGCTTCTGAAGGTCCCGGGCCATGGCCATGCCGAGAGCCGCGGAAATGCTGGTGCTGGCGTGCCCCGCACCGAAATGGTCGTAAGGGCTTTCGTCCCGTTTCAGGAAGCCGGAAAGCCCGTGGTGCTGGCGCAGGGTGGGGAAGCGATCCTTCCGGCCGGTGAGGATCTTGTGGGGATAGGACTGGTGCCCGACATCCCAGACGATGCGATCTACCAGGAAATCGAAGTGATGGAAGAGCGCCACCGTGAGCTCGACGACGCCGAGGTTGGAACTGAAATGGCCCCCCGTCTCACTGACGGAATCGATCAGGAAGCCGCGCACCTCTTCGGCGAGCTGCTCGAGCTGCCCGAGTGAGAAGTGGCGGATCTGCTGGGGTGCAGCCAGGGAATCGAGAAGAGGATGAGAACTCACGCCTTGCGCTCCGCCAAGAATCGCGCCCAGGCCATCAGAGAACAGGGGTGCGGAAGGGACTGTAGATGTTCGATGGCCCGCGCCGTGGCTTCCTGGAGGGCTGTGCGAGCGCCGTCCAAGCCAAGGAGTAGCGGGTAGGTGATCTTGCCTTGCCCCTCATCCTTGCCCACGCGCTTGCCCATCTGCTCGGCGGTACTGGTGGCATCGAGGATGTCATCCTGGATTTGGAAAGCCAGGCCAAGGGCCGCGCCCGCCTCGCGCAGCCTTGCCCGCTGTTCCTGGGACGCGCCGGCGGCCACCCCTCCCAGTTCGAGGGCGGCCCGGAGCAGGGCGCCGGTCTTGAGTCGATGAATGAGCTGGAGGTGCTCCAGCGCGTAGGCTTGCCCACTGCGGGTCCGCTCCTCGCCTGCCAGATCGAGGGATTGGCCGCCCACCATGCCGTGCCAACCGGCGGCTTCCGCAAGGATGCGTGCGGCCAGGAGCCGCCGGTCGGCCGGGAGGGTTTCATCGCCGAGCAGCACCGTGAAGGCTTCCGTGAGCAGGCCATCGCCCGCCAGAATGGCCTGGCCCTCGCCGAAAGCCACATGACAGGTGGGTTTACCGCGCCGCAGAGCGTCATCGTCCATGGCGGGGAGATCGTCGTGGATCAAGGAGTAGGTGTGGATGTACTCCAGGGCCGTGGCGCAGGCGAGGGCGATCTCCGGAGGACTGCCGAGTGCTTCGGCCGCGAGCAGGCAGAGCACCGGACGCACTCGCTTACCTCCTGCCTCCAGGCTGTAGCGCATGGCCTCGCCGACCCGAGGCGCCTCGCCGTCATGCAGGGCCTTCAAAAGCCGGGCTTCAAGCAGAGGCACGAGGCGATCCAGGTCCTGGCGGACCTGGGTTGAGAAATCGGGGTTCACGGGTTTTCTCCGTCCAGGGGTTCCGCTCGGTACTCACCCCCCAGACTCTGTTTCAGGACCTCCACCCTGCGGTGGGCGTCGGCGAGCTGCTGCTGGAGCTCCTTGCTGAGTTGGATGCCCTCTTCAAAGCGCCGCAAAGCGTCCTCGAGGCTGAGGCCGCCCCCTTCGAGTTGTTGCACGAGCGCTTCGAGGCGGTCGAGGCCATCGTCGAAGGAAGGGGGAGCCTGTGTTGCCATGGGATTCATTGTAGGTGAAAGGGGCTTCACAGAACCCCTTTCCTCCGGCCCCTTGATTTTCAAAGGCCTTGGCCGCTTGGCGGTCTCGGCGATCCGCTGACTGGTTCCCTAGGGTAGGCTTGAAAAATGGTGAACGCATGATCCGTGTGCTGGTGGTGGACGATAGCCGTGAGACTTGTGATCTCCTGGAACTCCTGCTGAGCAAGGAGGAGGTGGGGATGGACCTCCAGGTCGTAAAGGCCACGCGTCCGGAAGAGGCCCTCGAACATCTCAAAAAGGGCGCCTTCGACCTGATGCTCTCCGATATCAACCTGGAGGCCAGCCTGGACGGAGTGGACCTGCTGCGCGCGGCCAAGCCCCTCGGGGTCGAGACGATTCTGCTCACGGGTTTTGGCACCCTGGAAAAGGCTCTCGAAGCCGTTCGGGAGGGCGCCTTCGATTTCATTTCGAAACCCTGGAACAACGAGGAACTGAAGACGCTCGTCAAACGGGCCCTTGTACGCAAGGACGGACGGCGCGCCCCGGAATCCGCACCCAAGCTCCAGCGCAGCGTGATGATCGGCTCGAGCCCGAAAATGATGGACGTGTACCGCACCATCGCCTCGCTCCAGAACAGTCGAACCACCGTGCTGATCGCCGGCGAGAGCGGCACGGGCAAGGAACTCGTGGCCCGGACCATCCACGCCAGCAGCGACCGCCGGGACCATCCCTTCGTGGCCATCAACTGCGGCGCCATGACCGAGACGCTGCTGGAATCGGAGCTTTTTGGTCATGCCAAGGGGTCCTTCACCGGGGCCATCTGCGACAAAAAGGGCCTCTTCGAGGAGGCCACCGGGGGCACGATCCTCCTCGATGAGATCGGCGAGACCTCTCCGAGCTTCCAGGTGCGTCTGCTCCGGGTACTCCAGGAACAGGAAGTGCGGCGTGTGGGCAGCAATAAGACCATCAAGGTGGATGTGCGTATCATCGCCGCCTCGAACCGGGACCTGGCGGCGATGGTGAAGGCCGGTAAATTTCGCGAGGATCTCTTCTATCGCCTGAGCGTCGTGGAGATCCGGGTTCCCCCCGTGCGGGAGCGATGGTCCAGGGACGAGAACAGTGGCAAGGTCATCTCCGATGTGCCCTTGCTTCTGGACCACTTCCTGGCGGAGAGCAATCTGCGGGACGCCCAGAACTACTCCATTCGTCCGGACGCCCGGAAGCTGCTCGAGCGCTACAGTTGGCCGGGCAATGTTCGCGAAATGGCGAATGTCATCGAACACCTGACCCAGTTGAGCCGGGGGCGCGAGATCACGCCCGAAGACTTCTCGGACAAGATCAAGGAGGAACTGCGGACCCGGCACACGGATCTGCCCCACGCGCCGGCGCCGCTCCTGGAACTCATCGAAGGCTGGGATCACCTGCCCACCCTGGAGGAACTGGAGCGCCGGTACATCCAGGTGCTTCTCAAACACCAGCACAAGAAGAGCCGGATTGCGGAAATTCTTGGCAAGGACCGGACGACGCTCTACCGGAAACTGCGCGATCTCGGCTTGGTGGATGGTGCTGAGGATGGATCCTGAGGTCTGTTGCAATTTGCCGCGAGTGGTATTTTCCAACAATGGATGATGATTGATTTTTTACACAAGTCTTTTAATATTTGATTTTATAAAATGGCCCCGAATGTGCTTGTCCTGAAATATAGACCGGCCGTGCCGGGATTCCCATAGGGAGATGTAAATGAACAAGCTAGCTGCTCTGCTGGTGGCCGCTGCACTGATCAGCCCCGCCTTCGCCCAGGAGAAGGCCGCCGATGCCAAGCCGGCTCCCGCCGTCAAGGTCGAGAAGGCCACCAAGAAGAAGGCCGTGAAGGCCGAGCCCAAGGCCGTCGAGCCCAAGGCTGAGCCCAAGGCCGCCGAGCCCAAGGCCAAGAAGATCGCGAAGAAGAAGGCCCCCAAGGCCGAGCCCAAGGCTGTCGAGCCCAAGGCCGAGCCCAAGGCTGAGCCCAAGGCCGTTGAACCCAAGGCCAAGAAGCCCGCCAAGAAGGTCGAGCCCAAGGCCGAAGAGAAGAAGGCCCTGAGCCTCGAAGACAAGAATGTCGAGCCCAAGGCCAAGGCCAAGAAGAAGAGTCAGGGTTGTGCCAAGGAGTGCACGAAGGAGTGCCCCAGCACCAAGAAGGTTGAGCCCAAGGCTGAACCCAAGGCCGAGAAGAAGGCCCTGAGCCTCGAAGAGCCCAAGGCTGCCGAGCCCAAGGCTGCCAAGAAGAAGGCCGTGAAGGCCGAGCCGAAGGCCGTCGAGCCCAAGGCTGAACCCAAGGCCGCCGAGCCCAAGGCCAAGAAGGTCGCCAAGAAGAAGGCCCCCAAGGCCGAGCCCAAGGCTGTCGAGCCCAAGGCTGAGCCCAAG
>CAIPUA010000162.1 GCA_903868115.1 uncultured Holophagaceae bacterium | reverse complement strand
GTGATGGTGGAAGGGCAACTGACGCTGGACCGGAACACCTTCCGCCTGCCCGAACCCTTCTTCGTCATCGCAACCCAGAATCCCATGGACCATTCCGGCACCTTCCCCCTGCCCGAAAGCCAACTCGATCGCTTCGCCTGCGTCGTGCACCTCGGCTATCCGGACGCTGCCGCCGAACGCCTGGTGCTCACGGGCCAAGCCGGAACGGAGCGCCTTGAAGGGCTTGGACCCGCCATGGCCCTCCAGGACTGGCGGGCGGCCCAGGCCTCAGTCAGGTCGGTACAGGTCTCGGAGGCAGTCCTGGACTACGCGGAACGCATCGTCGCCCGGATTCGCAAAGACGGTGGCTTCTGTTCGACCCGCGCCGTCAGCCACTGGCTGAAACTCGCGAAGGCCGAGGCTTGGCTCGCCGATCATTCCTTCCTCACGCCGGACGATCTCCAGCAGACCATGAGCGATGCCATGGCCCACCGCGGAACGATGGATGAGCGCCGTCTCAACCGCGATGAACGCAGGGAGAAACTCGCTCAGGTCCTGCGAGAGATTCCGGTGGGGTGGAAACCCTGATCTGATCCGCCGAGACTAGACTGGTAACCATGTGGACGCGGATCGGCAGGGCATGAGCACGCAGCACCCGGAAGCCCCAGAAGGCCATCCGCGCGTTAGCCGGGGCCCCGGAGAACGCGTGGACGGGCTCCCAGTCCCAGGCATTGGAGAGATTCTCCGGGCCGCCCGCGTGGCCAAGGAATTGAACCCGCAGACCCTCGCCCGGGAACTGCGGATGCCGCTCCCTCTGCTCCTCGCCATCGAGACCGAGGACTGGCCGCAGCTTCCTCCAGGGCGCGAGCGCCCTCTGGCGCGCAGAATCGCTGCGCACCTCGAGGTCGACCTCGCCCTCCACGCGGAGGCCTGGGAACAGGTGCCGGGTGGCCTGGCCGCGGACCTTCCTGACCCCGGACGAGAGCGGGTTGAACAGTTGCTCATGGGCACCCTCACCCTGGGCAGCGTGGCCCTGTTCCTCTGGCTCGTGGTGCCGGGCCGCGATATCAAGGGCAGCGCAGCCCAACGCGAACCTCACAAGGGCTTCACGCCGGCGGCGGTCTGGGTGCCGAAGACACCGCCCACGCCCTACCCCGTGCTCGGTGAAGTGCTCCCTGAAACCCCCGTGAATGCCGCAGGCATCTTCGTCAGCCTGCGCGCCATGGATGCGTGCGTCGGCCGCATCGTGGGGGAAGGTGTGGATCTCTCACACCCCATGCATGTTTCCGAACCGTGGACCCTGCGGGTCAAGGGCCCCTTCACCCTTACGCTCGACAATGCCGGAGTCGTCACTGTCGAGGTCGCGGGGCGCCGCATCCGCCACGGGGGGGCGGTCGGAGAGCCCTGGTCCGCGCGCTTCGACGAGGAAGGACACTGGATCGTCCCCCCGGAAGTCGCGCCCAAGCTGCCGCTGCATGTTCCACAGACCGATCCCGAAACGCCCATCGAGGAGTGATATGCACCCATTGGTAGAGAAGTTCATCGCAGGCCAGCTGCCGGAAGCCATGACGATGTCCCTGGTGGGCGGGGGGCTTCCCATCCCGCTCCTGGATCTGCTCCAGGCGCTGAGCCACGCAGTCTTCAAGGAAACTCCCTACGCTGAAAAAGCAAAGGAGACGCTGGCAGGAATGCCGGAATCCCTTCTCTCCAACGCAATCCTTGGCCCCATCGAACCCCCGGATCCCCTCGGCCTGATCCTGATGTATCGGAAGGACCCGGGCCTGCTGGAAACGGTGCTCCTGCACGAGAGCCTCCGGTCCGACTGGATGGAGCGCGCGATCCCCTTCCTGCCGGGCTCGATGCTTGAGATCCCTCTCAACAACCAAGTCTTCTGGATCGAACGGCCGATCATTCTCGATCTCATCGAGCAGCACTCCGAGGCCGTCTACAACGTCAAGCGGAAGATTCAGGAATTCCGCCGCGATGTGCTGCAGCAGATTTCCGCCGAGATCGCGAAGGATCGCCTCGAGATCATCGACGACGTGGAGACCGGCAAGCTGGACAAGGCCTGGGCAGAGTTGCCGATTCCCGCCCAGAACCTGGAAGATGAACCCGAATCCGAGATCGCCCGATCCGCACGGTTGCTGAGTCCTATCCTCGACGACGAGGGCCAGGAGATCTCGCTGTCTCTCACACAACGCGTCATGAAACTCCGCACCAACCAGAAGATCATGCTTGCCCAGAAAGGCGGCAAAGAGGAGCGCACTCTGCTCATCCGGGAATCCAACCGCCTGATCCAGACGGCCGTCATCCGGAATGGGCGCATCACCGAAGGCGAAGTGAGCTACATCGCTCAGATGCGTGCGGTGCAGCAGGAGGTGCTGCGCATCATTTCCATGAACCGGGAGTGGATGAAGAAATACCCCATCGTGCGCAACCTCGTCCAGAATCCCCACACACCCATCGCCATCGGATTGAACCTCCTCAAGCGAATCAACGACTTCGACATGAAGCTGATGGTGAAGGACCGGAACATGGCCGAACTGCTGCGCCGGGAAGCCAAACGCATCATCGAGAACAAGCGGGATGGAAAGGCCTAGAGCCATGTTGACTCGCCAAGATGCCTGGAACCTCCTCTGCGCATGGACCCCTTCGGAGCGACTGCGGATCCATGGACGGGCCGTGGAACTCGTCATGCGTGACTTCGCGGAATGCCATGGCCAGGACCTTGAAGCCTTCAGTCTGGCGGGCCTGCTCCATGACGCGGACTACGACCAGTGGCCCGATGAACATCCGCAACGGATCGTGGCCTACCTTCGCGACCTCCAGGAAGAGGAGGTCGCCCACGCCATCAGTGCCCACTATACGAAGTGGGGCGTGGCATACGAAAACTTGATGGACAAGGCGCTGCTGGCGAGCGACGAAATCACCGGCTTTGTCATCGCCTGCGCGTTGGTGAGACCGCAGCGCCTGGAAGGCCTGGAACCGAAGAGCGTGCTCAAGAAGCTGAAGACGCCCGCCTTTGCCGCCGGCGTCAACCGCGACGAAGTTGCGACGGGCTTCCGGATGCTGGAGGACGCCATCGGCCTTTCGGCGGAGACGCACCTGCAGCGGATCATTGCCGTACTCCATCGCCACCGCTCCGAACTGGCGCTCTGATCCGGTACTTTCAGGAAATGCCCCCTGGAATGTAAGACATTCTGGGCACTGAGCAGGGCTTTACCACTTCCGCAGGCGAAGGGGTTGCACAAATTTTTCAGCACTCGAATGAAACCCTGATTCTCAAGGCGACCTTCGCAATCCGCAGGCCGATCTCCTCAGCCGCTGCGGAAAACCCGCCCAGCCGCGTCGTATGCTGGATCCATGCGCTCTGCCGACCCCGCCCCCACCCCGGGAAATCCCACCTTCAAGACATTCCAGGACTTGCTCAACGGCGAGGCCCCTGAGACCGCCGCCATCCAGGGGATCCTCACCCGCCTGGAAGCCGAGGGGCTGACCGAAACGGCCCTTGCCATGCTCCGGAAGCAGCGTAGCCGCTTCAGAACGCACCATGCGCCCCCTTGGTGTGCCTTGCGCATCGGTCTCGAAGCCACCGCCGAAAAGGCCCGCAGACTGAGGCTTCGGCAAGGGCAGTTGGATCCCGGTCGCCGGACGGTCCGCATCTGTTTCGAAGTGCGGAGCCCGGCCAGCGAGCTGAATCCCTCCGCCCTGCTGCACAACCTCGTGCGAGTCCTCCTCGAGGCGGGCCTACCCGTCGCCATGGGACTGGAGAAAGCGCCCCGCCCCATGGTCACCCTGGGGCCGCCGCTGCCGCTGGCAGCCGAGGGACTGGCTGAATGGGCGGACTGTGTCCTCCGTGAGCCGAGCGCGCTTCCCGTGGAGGAATGGCCTTCTCGCTTAACCGCGCACTGCCCGCCTGGTTTGAAATTGCTCCACGCCCGCCTCGTTCCCAACCACAGTTCCGCAATCCTGGAACTCGCCCGGCAAGCACGCTGGCGCTGGAACTGCCCGGAAGACCTGCGCGACCTCGCCAGGCCCCGCCTGGAGGCCTTCCGCCGTGCAAGCAGTTTTGAGATCGAGAAAACGGGCAAGGTGGATGGCCACAAAGGCCTCAAGCGCATCGAGGTACGCGCCTTTGTCCTCGACATGGCATGGGCCGAGGACACGCTGCTCTTCTCCACCTGGCTCCAGCCCGGCATGGCACCGAGCCCCCTGAAGCTGTTGGCCGGCATCCTGGGCGTGGACTCCACACGGATCAAGGGCCTGAGCCGTCTGGAAGTCCTACTGGCCGAAGACGCTCGACTGGCGGAAGCCAACAAATACGAACCCAAGCTCCACAACATCTACGAAGACGCCGTGCTCCTGGAGTCTGACGGCCCCGTGCGGCGCATCGAGGAAGACGACGACGAGTTGCTATTGGAGCGGTGAATCCGGAATCCCTCAGGCCCCGTCTGCTGCGGCTTCGATGGCGAGCTGCCAGAGATGGCGGGGATCCTCGCTCATCAGCCATTCGGGTCTCAGGGGCATGCGTTTCCAGGCACCCTGGAGCATCTCCGCTTCGAGTTGCCCAGGCCCCCAGCCCGCATAGCCCAGGAAGAGGCGGAAGGTCGCGGTGGGATCCAGCAGCAGTGATTCGAGCAGGTCCTTGCGGAAGCTCACGAAATCCGTGAAATCGAGGACCGTGTCTTCCTCCGCAGGCAGTCCACCCCGCACGAGAATGATGCCCCGCTGGGGCTCCACGGGCCCCCCACGGAAGGCCGTGGATTGCTCGTCACCGGCGAAGGTGAGTTGGCTCTCAGCGCAGATCTGCGCCAGGTTCAGTGGCAGGGAGCGGTTCAGCACGATACCCATCGCGCCCTGCTCATCGTGTTCGATGAGGAGCACCACCGTATGCAGGAAGTTGGGGTCCAGCAGCAGAGGGTTCGCCACAAGAAGGCAGGGGGTCTGGAGATTCATCCCGGCCATCATAGCGCGGCCCAATGAATTTCCTCAGGCACGGCCCGCAAGGGGATCGACCACTCTATCCTGCTGGAATGTCCATTGCTCCCTCAGGCCCCTTCCAAGCCCTCTGCGCCAGCCTCAAACAGCAGTGGCGCCACCCGTACCTCGCCCTGGGAATCGTAGCCCTGGGAACCCTTCTCGCCGCCCTGAGCCCCCTTCTGCAGATCCGGTTGGGCCTTCCGGACGAACTGATCACGGAATCCGCACTGGGCTTCGCCGCGATGATTCCCCTCGAACTGTATTTCATGCCGCGCTTCCTGGCCCGCCTCGATGCCGAAATCGCGAATCGCCCCGAGAACCCAGCGGACCACTGGCAGGAGCGCTTCGAGGAACGGTATCTGAAAGCCTTCGGCACCCGCATGCTGCTCCTCCTCGCCGTCGGCATCGGGCTGGCGCTGTTCATCGTCCCCGGTCTGGTCATTCTCCTGGCCTTCGGATGGGCTCCCCTCCGCGTGCTCCTGCGGGGCGAGTCCTTGGCGAATGCCCTGCGCAGTAGCCTGGCCCTCATGGCTAAGACTTGGCGCCACGTGCTGAGCACGGCCCTGGTCCTCCTCGGAGGCTACCTGCTGCTCGTCATGGGCCTGGGGTGGTGCGTGCTGCGCCTGGTATCCGACCCCAGCCCCTGGCAGCGGCTGACTCATCCCGCAATCTGGGGCGGACGCTTCCTGAGCGGACTGCTCGAACTCACCTTGAGCTTGAGTTTTTTCACCCTCTATTCGGCCGTGGAACCGGCGCTGGACGAGCCCAAGGAGCCCGCTTGAAGTTTCTCGCGGCGGATTCACCCGTGGACGCTTGGTTTGCAGGATTTTGCAGGTGGATTGACTTCATTTCCGGAAATAGGCCCGGATGCTCTTCACCAGGGCCTCGGCGTAGCGTTCACGAAATTCCGCACTTTTCAGGTTTTCCGCATCGTCTTCGTTGGTGAGGTTGGCCACTTCGATGAGCACCTTGGTGCTGGCGCTGCAATGGCTGATGACGGCGGGAACGAAGCTCTTGCCACCGCGGTGGATCACATTGCGGATGGGACGATTCGAATGAACCGGCACCTTCCCCGCTTTGAGGGATTTCAGCAGCGCCTCGGCGAAGATGCGGCTCCGGGCCTCGCTCTGCAGGCGTTCCCTGGCCGAAAAAATGACCTTCGCGCCGCGCTTCATCTCGGCGACCCGCGCGCCCTTGGCGGCACCGAGGGAGAAACTCGCCGGTACACTGGCGGCTCCGGCCACATAGACCATCGTTCCCCGCGCGCTCGGATGCAGACTGTCGGCGTGGAGGCTGATGAACAGCGTCTTCTGTGCATCACCCTTGCGGATGAAGGACGCCAGCAGATCATTGGCCAGCACCCAACGAAGATGCACACTCACGGCATTCGGCGATTCGCCATCGTTGGCGAAGGGCGGCGTCGTGAGAAGCTCCGCCGATCGGGTCGGGGTGGTGATCCTGTCCCGCACCTTGAAGCCGATGGCAGGGTAGCGGAGGGTCGTGGAGACGATGGCCTCGGTGTCCTGCTCCAGGATCCGCCTGGCACGCATTGCGATGTCGTAGACGAAGTCGGATTCCCAGACGCCATTCGCTGCGGCGCCAAGGTCCACGCCTCCGTGCCCCGCATCCAGCACGATCCTCAGTCCCTTCAGTTTCGGCCCGGCATCGACCCGCGGCGTGCGCCGAACTTCCTCCCTGACTTCCCGCTCCTCCCTCAGTGCGACCGTTCCTTCGGGCTGGAAGGGATCCGAAAGGTGCTGAACTGGAATCCGGATCAGCGTGCCGGGCTGAATCTCACGCACCTCACGGATACCGCTGCGGCGGGCGATTTCAAGCGCCAGTTCGTTCACGCCCTTGGGGTCCACGCGGTCCGTATACCGCATCACCACACTCGAATAGAGGGCTTCTCCCTTCCGCAGACTGTAGGCCGCGAACTTGCCCACCTTGTCCTCGCCGAAGGTCAGGAGCTTCCGGAAAGCTGCGACACGAAGTTCGTCATCGAGTTCATCTTCAGGCTGGCTGCGGTCGAGAATTCCCTTGGCCGTTCCGCCGAGTTCCCCGGACAGCAGGGACTGGGGAATGCACCAGAGGTCTCCCTTACCGAGCTTCTCGGGGTTCTTCGGGTTGGCGCTCCCTAACTGATCGTAGTTCTGCCCATGGCCCGAGAAGAGCGCGGCCAGCAGCCACACGGACTCGAGATCCGCCCAGCGGACCCGGTGGCGGACCTCGTCCTTACGCCACTCGTCCTCAGGCCAAAGCACTTGGAGAACCCATCGCTTGCCCTCGGGGGACAGGTCCTCGAAGGCGAGCCAGCCCTTCGCAGGCGCTCCCTTGCGACGAAAGGCCTTGGGAAGGCCCGTGGCATCGACCTGAACCCCTTTCCGAAAGACGAGACGCACCTGCGCCACGCTCCCGCCCGGAGCCTTGGCGCGCACTTCTGCGGGCAGTGGATCCGCCGCAGAGACAAGGACGGCCGGAAGCAGCAGAAGCGAGAGTCGCCTCACTCCTCCCATGGCACCTCGCCCGCCGGCACGCCGCTGAGACTGCTGCGAACCCAGTCGCAAAGGGATGTTTCGAGCGCATTCGCATCCCGCGTGCGGAGCTCCAGAAACGCGGTGAAGCGTCGTTCCAGGTGACCCAACCCCTCCTCCAGCAGGAAGAGGCGGTCCGCCACACGACCGGCGGGATCCTTGGCTTGGGTGGGTGGCAACTTCATGGCACGGGTGTCGAGCGTGCCGGCATTGAGAACGAAGGTCCATTCCATGTCCCCGGAAAGCAGCCGTGCTTTCGCCTTGCTGGGACGCATGCCCCGGGACAGGGCCTCAAAGGCCTCGCGGCTTTCAGCAGGATTGCCCTTGCGCAAGGACAATTCCTTCACATCACCACGCTCGCTTACGAGTTGCACTGCGTCATCCACGAAACAGGCGCTGAAATCGCCGTCTACCCCGCTGGTGCCACCTTCCGTCAGGCCCCGCATCCAGAGCCAAAGCACGAATTCCTCGCCGAGGAAACGCCCCTGTTCAAGTAATTCCATCGTCATCGGCCAGCCTCTTCCAGTTCAAGATTCAGGGGATCCAGCGCCATCAGCACTTCCACCGGAATGTGCGGTGTGAGCCGCCCCGCGAGGAGCAGCGGCGCGAGCGGCTGCAGTTCGCACCCGAAGGACTTCATGAACAGCCCCGTGAGCGCGCCCTGGGTCTTGCTTGAGGATGCAGTCGTCCAGAGGATGCCGCCCTTGAGATCCCAGGCCACCTCGATCACCTTGGGCGTGGGCAGGACCTTGCGCAGCAGTTCGACCTTGATCTCATCCTGGAGGCTGATGCGCGCCTCTTTTCCCACGAAGGCCAAGTCCTTCTCCTGGAGCAACTGCTGGATGCGAAGGTCCACATGGGCCTTGAGTAGGCTCGGCGGAACGCGCCGCATATCGATCCGAAGTCCGAAAATGGCGAAGCGCTCCTGTACCACCCAGTTCTCATCGGGCGGGCAGATAAGCGGATTGCGCCAATCGCACCATCCCAAGCGTTCCTCCTCGAGCCCATCCTCGAAGGGACGGAAGTGATCCTGCCGCAACCCTTCCACCCGATCCTGATCACCCGGAACGGGCCCCAGCACGAGAAAGCGACGAAGTGAGAGAGATCCTTGAAGAAGGCTCATGTCCTGCCCGAAAAGATGCGCCCAAAGCGGGCGAGAACGCTGTTGTCATTGGTGCCGATCGCCTCTACATCCGGAGTAGATACGCGGATTTCTTCGCCCTCAAGAGGCAGCGGGAACGCTGGATCATCCAGACTGAGGAGGAGACCCGTGATATTATCCCGGCCCCCGTGATCCAGAGCCGCCTCCAGCATGAGTTCAAGGCTGCGTCGGGGAGAGTAGCCGTGTTCGAGCATGCTCTTGATCTCGTCATCAGTCACTTCGCCATGAAGACCGTCACTGCAGATCAGGAGGCGATCCCCCCGGCGGAGGGCAACCTTTCCCAACACGGCCTTGATGGGCTGAGGACATCCCAGGGCCTGAGTGATCATGCTTCGCTGGGGGTGGGTCCTGGCTTGGTCCTGGGTAAGGAAGCCGGAGGTGATCATCTCGTTGACGAGGGTCTGGTCCCTGGTCAACTGCAGCAAGTGAGGGTGCCGATAGAGGTAGGCGCGGCTATCACCCACTTGGCAGAGATAGACATGCCCATTCCAGATAACAGAGGCTGTGAGAGTGGAGCCCATGCCGCGCGCGGTACGATCCGTCTCGGAATACCGAAGGACGGCGGCACTAGCCTCCTCGGCGGCCCCAAGCAAGGCCCGGAACAGGCCCTCCTCCGTGGCCGTGGTGGCAGGGAAGCGCCCCCAATGCCCAAAGAGACAGACGGCAATGGCGGCGAGCCCCTCGCGACTGGCGATCTCGCCCGCCGCTGCGCCCCCCATGCCGTCAGCGACCGCCGCCAACAGGCCGACTTGGCAAACCTTCGGCGTCCGACTGAGCGAGTTGACATGAGGCTCTTCACCATCAAGCGAACTCACCAGATAAGCATCTTCATTGTTTTTTCGGACCCGACCCTGGTGGGTGATGGCAGCGTAGTCGATCAGCATGAAGAAAGCGTCTTTGCGTGGGGGACGGAATGGATGGCCTCGGCCCAGACGCACCGTCCGGCCCGCTGGCTCGCCTGGGTTCGAACCTTCATCATATCCCCTGGAGGTCTCCCTGACCGAAGCAACGCGTGAAGTCGGTCCCCTGATCCTCATAGCTAGAAATTTGGTTGCGACCTTGGCCGTGCTGAGGGATTTTCAAGGAAAAGGTGGCCAAAGGACAACTGGGCCGCAAGAGTGGAAGGGGGTTCTTCGCCTGAACCTCAGGAGGCACGAAGCGATGGACCTTGGCAAAATTCTGATCCTTCTTGCCGCAATGTTTCTCATGCTCTGGCTTGCCTATAGAATTGGGAAAGTAATCCTTCGTCTGGCGGTCGGACTCGTCTTCCTGGGACTGATCGCATTCGCGCTCTGGCACTTCGTTCTGCGCTAATTCCCCCACCCCAAGGAGCCAGCATGGCAAACATTTCCTGTCCCAACTGCGGCACGGACCTCACCGGGCCCCAGAGCGTTCGTATCGCCGAATATCACTTCGGCCGTCTCGAGAAGGTAGCGCAGGATCCCATGGAGGGACCCGGCTTCATCTACCATTGCGAGACTCCCGACACTTATACGATTCTCTGCAATGCCTGCAAGCGACTCGTCCGCACCCTTCCCTTGCCCAAGGCGTGACGACCGAAGGACCTCACACCAAAAGGGCCCCCAGACGGGGGCCCTTTCGGTACGGAGTTCCCTGAGGTTTGCTAGGATTTGATGATCCGCGGGGTGATGAAGATCAGCAGCTCCGCGTTGCTGTCCTTTTCGCTCTTGGTGCGGAACAGCATGCCAAGAAATGGGATCTTGGACAGGAATGGAACGCCGGTGACACCACTGCTGGTGTTGGAGGTATAAACCCCGCCGAGGACCGCCGTGCCTCCATCCTTGACCAGAACCTGGGTTTCGATGGCCCGCCGAATGATGGTGGGGGAACCCTGGACCGTGCGACTGAAGTCCGCCTCGGATTTTTCCACTTTGATATCCAGGATGATGGTGCCGTCATTGGTGATCTGGGGCGTTACATCAAGTTCAAGGTTCGCATCGACAAAGGCTACCGTAATCGCGCCACCTGCGGCGCCCCCCTGCTGGGACGGGTAGGGGATCTTTTCCCCAGACAGGATCTTTGCCTTCTTGTTGTTCTGCGTGACGATCTTGGGGTTTGAAACGATCTTGACCTTGCCATCCTTCTGGAGAGCCTGAAGGATGACATTCACACTCATCCGGTTGCTCAGAAAGGAAACCCAGAACTCGCCTGCGGCACCCGCGATATCAGTGACTCCGGGTTTTCCACCGGAAAAGGCGCCGGT
>CAIPUA010000161.1 GCA_903868115.1 uncultured Holophagaceae bacterium | reverse complement strand
TTTTTTTCAAGAGGAAATCAGCAGTAGTGGGGAAACCTTCGGGTAAATCAGGCAGCTTTGGATGCCAGGAATGCACGATATCGTCGTCAAGCCACTCGCCATCGTGTGACTTGCGACGCCGGCTGCGACGGGCATAAATTGAATCAATGCTAAGATGGTAATCTTCTCTCGACCCTTGAAATCGTCGAATCCCCCAGGTGCCGAGACCTGCCCAGTAAATTGAACTTGGCAAGCGCTTCAAGCCGCCACCAGCCAAGCGACCAAAAACTCCATAATCATCCTCAGCCGAAAGTAATGGCTGCACCAGCGAAATTTCCTCTCGCTTTGCTTCATCAGAGAAACGGGAACTCGGTATCTGTCGTTTTTCCAGAGAATTATATATCCACGGAACAAACAACATATACCGCAACCGTGTCTGGATTGTTGATGTCCCCGGAAACAAACGATCTGCAATGGCATCTCGAACAGCGCCAATGCCCAACTCGTCTCGCGATTCCTTTTCACGAAATAATGCGAGAATCCGCAGACTGCGTTCGCGTGCTTGTGTGTCGTGGTCTATCCAGGTTAATCGAGAAGTCAAAGCAGTATTTCCTCTCAGCTTGTGCCGCTTTTAGAGCATCACCGGCCCATCTTTTAACTTTTCGCCAAGCAGAGTTTCCACTTCGTTTAACCACTCCCTGGCCTCATCAACCGTTCTAATCGTCCGATGCGGCAAACTAACCTGGACGACTTTCGGCTCAAGAAGTTTGGCAGCTTCCAGGCGAGCCTGTTTAAAGAGACTCGGCAGCGCTTGTGGATAGGGAAAATAAAGGGCCAAAACGCTGAATGACGAAAAGACAAAGGAAGGTCTCAAGGCTTCGGTGGGGACCTGCGCAGCGTGGTGGGAACCCTGAAACGGGTCAGATTGGCAAAGACCTTGTGGATTCGACAAGGATCGCACCGTTCTCTGGCACGTCAAGCGGTCCTTGACCATGGCGGTGCCCGTCAACTGGGCGAGTTGGCAGGGCCGGGGAGCTTGAAATCGTCCTCCCGTGGGGTTGGGCATCCCTATGGAGGCTCCTCCCGTTTGGCGATGGAATCGAGAAACCGGTGGATCACCCTTGGTTGGGTAAGGAAGGCGATCCGCTGCATCCGGCAGGAGCACTTGGGGCATTCCAGAACGTCGATGCCAAACACCATCTGGAGCAATTGAGCCCAAGGGGTCCGGCGGCTGTAGCGGCTTTTTTCGGTATCGTCGCTCAGGATGCAGCAGGCGGGTGAGGGTTTGGGTTTCAGGGGTTTCGGCACCACCAGGGGCCTCAGTTTTGAATGGGGTGCAAAGATGCCAAAGTAGCGGACCGCGTGTTGCCTGGGTGGCGGGACGAGCGCCGCGAGTCGACCGATCAGCTCGACCCCACTGAAAATGAGAACGGAGGTTCCATCCGGCCACGGGTGCTTCATCTGGAAGGCGTAGCGCCCATCCGGGCGTTCCGTTAATCGGCCTTGCGCCAAGGGCGGGCGAAGGAGGTATCGACAAAGCCTCTCGCGATGAAGGCGGTCATCGGCGGCGACCCGCACGGCTGCGTCCAGATTGAAACCCGAGGCATGCCCTGCCCGCCCTTTGGAAGGTCTTGCGCCCTGTGGGTTTCCGAGCGTCACCACCCGAGATCCGGCAGGACCGAAGGCCAGCGTCCCCGTCATGGAAGCCCGCGCCAACTGCCCCATGAGGGGATCCACGGGATCCTCGTTGTCATGGCTATCATTGCCGTCATCGGAATCCGACCAGAAACCACGGCGGCGAAGGAGTTCCATAACCTCATCGCAAAGCTGAGCCGCGAGGTGCTCGAGGTCCTATCGGCTTGGCTCGGGTAACACCCAGAATATAGGCCGACCTTGGTCATCCAGCACATAGACACCATCGGTCATCAGGGCGTGCAAATGCACGTTGAGGTTCAGTCCCGAGCCGAACCGCTGGATGACAACCAGCGCGCCGGGGTTGGCAAATTGCACCGATTTCAGTTTGAGAAACTTCTTGGCCAGCCACTTCAGATACCGCAATACCACACGGGAGAGGACTCTTGTAATATCGCGGCAGATGGCGGCGTTGTAGGCCATGAGATAGCGCAAGGGCTTCGGGAAACTCAGCACCCACTGGCGGTAGGGAATCAATGGTGGCAAGACCTCGTTGCAGAGGTGCGCCGCGCCATCTTCCATCCGGCGAGCCCCACAACTTGGACAGAACGCTCGCCCCTTGCACGAGAAGGCCACCAGCCGGTCGAAGCTGCACGCCTGGCAATGGACACGGGCAAAGCCGTAGTCCAGGATGCCGCAGTGCAAGAACGCCTCAAATTCGCGCTGGACGAACCCTGGAACGTACTTGTCCAAGTCCTCGCAGCGCGCCAGGAAGCCGGGCAGGTGCTCGTCCACGCACGAATAGAGCACGAGGTGCTCAGGTCGGCGGCGTTGGTAGGTGGCAAGACAGGACACGCAAGCATATTCGCCTTTTTTTCGCTTTTAACAAGAGGTTCCAGGATTGGCTTCAAGGCTAACCTTTCAGGAGGCAGACCTCTGGCCACCCTCGACTTCCGGTGATTTCGTCCCTACGGACTATCCCGCCATCCCAAGCCCGGCCAGGGTGTCCGCGTAGTTCCAGGGCATCCATTCCTCGGGGTTTTCTTCCACCAAGGCGTGGTACCGCTGGAGGGCGACGAGGTATTCAAAGGGGTTGACCTGGTTGAGTTCGGCGCTGTGGATAAGGCTCATGAAGACATCCCCGACGTGCGCGCCGTTCAGCGTCTTATAGAACATGCTGTTCTTGCGGTGGAGGATCGCTCGCTTCAGGGAAGCCTCCACCTTGTTCGTATCGAGTGGAGCCTTGCCTTCCCGGAGAAAGAGGGTCAGCCGCTCCCAGTGCTTGAGCATGTAGGCGATGGCGGAACCTAGCCCGGAATTCGGCTCCACACGCTTCTGATCGAGCTGGTCCTGGAGCCAGGCCCGGAGCCGTTCCATCACCGGCCCGCTGCGCTCCTGATGGAACCGCAGGCGCTCGGGTGGCGACATGCCCTTGGTTTCGGCATCGTTCCGGTAGACCTCCCGCAGGCTTTCCAGCAAGTGAAGGCATTCCTCCGGGAAATCCTCCGCCACATCCACGAACCTTCGCCGCGCGTGCGCCAAGCAGTGGGCCACGATGGTGTCCAGGTCTCCCGAGGTGTTGGCCGAGGCGGCATCACACATTTGAATGGGTTTGCCCAGTTCCGCCTTCCGGCGCCGAAGGACCTCGGCCAGGTTCTCTCCGGCGTGGTTCATGCCGGTAAGGAACAGGGCCACCCAGTGCCCCCCGGCTTTCGAGATGAGCCCAGAAGTATAGACACCCTTTCGCTGCTTCGTGCCCCTCATCAGCAGATCAGGCCGGGAGAGCACCTTCATGGTGGTGTCGTCCTGGTAGATCACGTCCCCTTGGGCGGCCCAGGTGATTAGTTGCTGGAAGGCAGGCTCCAGAATGCCTGCGGCTTCCATCGCCAGTTTCCACTGCGTTGCCGAAGGGAGGGGGACCCCCAAGCTCGCCTGCAGCTTCGCCAGCCGATAGAAGGGCGTGCCAGCACCGTACCGGAGCATGGAGACCATGCTCGTGGCCGTCTCGTCGTATTTTTCCTCACCCATGCCTTCAGGCGCCGGGGCCTTGAATACCTCCCCGCAGCCATTGCAGCGCAGGCGGTCCAGCTCCACCACCTTGGCCGAAAGCGGCGACATGCCCACCACCCGCACCAGCACGGCAGGCTCGGCCATGGGATAGACCTTCCCCTTCGGACACTCCGGGCAAGGATCCCCGGATGAGAGGTCCGGGTGCGGCACCTGGACCTGTTCCGCGCCGTGGTAGCAGGAGGCTGGGTTACGGCCATGGCCCTTCGCTTTTGGTTTCTCGTCGGCCTTTTCTCCGGGTGGGTTCGGATTAGCCGAAGCTTCTGGTCCAGGGGTGTGCTCCGGCGCCGGCGGCTCAGGTGTAGCTGCAGGAAACACGTTGTCCGTCTTCTCGGAACTGGATCCGAACAGCATGGCCTGCAGACGCCGAAGGGTGGCCCCTTTGCGCTTCAGTTCCTCCAGTAGGAAGGCCAGGGTCTCCAGGGAGGCATGTAGGGCCTTGGCCTCGGCATCGTTCAGGAGTTCCCGCTGGGCCTTCGCGATATAGCCGAAAAGGGTGGCCAGTTCCATCTCCTGAACTTCGACGGGTAGGCACCCCGGCAGCGCCGTGGAGGGTTGCGGTTTTCGCTGCCTCGAACGCCCCATGCCCTCCATGTTGCCCTTCAAAGAACAGCAACACAACATAATCATATAAACAATCAGCATTTTTATCATTTGAAGGCTCTCCAAGCGGCTGGAACACCCGTCGTCGCGGGGTTCCCTGCGCAAATCAGGATTTGAAGTTCGTGGGCAAGAAGCTCCGCCGATGCCCCGTTCCCTTCCGGCCAGTGCCGGAACCGCCCCTGGGAAAGGCGCTTCTGACACAGCCAGAAACCAAGCTGGTCGAATACCAGGACCTTGATGGAATGCCCTGTCCGACTTCGGAAGACGAACATACAACCAGAGAAGGGATCGCTCTGAAGGCGCTCGCGGCATAACTGGGCCAATCCATCGATGCCATTCCGGAAGTCGACCGGCTCTACGGCTACGAGAATTTTCATTTGCGGGGTGACCTGAATCAATGGCCGCCCCCGGCGAAGGCAGCCACGATTCCGGCGGCATCCAGGTCGATACCGGGCTTCAAACTGATCCGCATCCGGGCACCATCTGGCCGGGAGATGTCGATCACTAAGCCGGATTCCGGAGTGGATTCCGGAGTGGATTCCGGAGCGGGATCCGGCCGGGGCCCTGGAATGGACTTCTCCGCCCGCACCATCCCAGAGGTGGGCACCTCCACGAAGGTGATCGACTGTTCGGAGTTGGACTTCCCCGTCAGTTCGACCACCCTCTTCCGCAGGCCGCCATAGTCCAACCCCACGTTGCGGGCGATCCTGAACACGCCGAACTTCACGGCGAGCGGGACCGCCGCCTCCCAAAGCTCACCGGGCGTGATCGAGAATTGACACTTCTTGGACTGCCGCCATTTTTCAACCCGTTGATGCAGGCGATTCACTGCTGGCGGCA
>CAIPUA010000160.1 GCA_903868115.1 uncultured Holophagaceae bacterium | reverse complement strand
TGGCCCTATCTATCAAACACTTGGACTTGCGCCGCAGGGACGGTGTTTGCCTGCTGGCCCCTTTCGAGCTGACCCTGCTGCCGGGTCAGCGGGTGGCCCTGGCGGGGGAATCCGGGTCCGGCAAGAGCCTGCTGCTCCAGGCCATCTTCGGGGTGCTGCCCCCGGGCGTCTACCAGGCCGGGGGCACGATCGAGGCCTTCGGCACGCCTCTGGACCGCCCCAACAGGGCCAGAGACCACATTCGCGGCAACCGCCTGGCTTGGGTCCCCCAGGATCCTCTGGCCGCCCTGAATCCCTTCCTGATGATTCAGGACCAGCTCACGCTCTTGCCTCGGGTCCATCGCGGTGAAGCGCGGCAGTCGGCCCTCCGGCGCATGGGCCCCCTGCTGGAGCGCCTGGGGCTGCCCCAGGACCGGACCTTCCTGCGGCGCTTTCCCCAGGAACTCAGCGGCGGCCAAGGGCAGCGCGTCGCCCTGGCCATGGCCCTCTCCTGCGACCCGGAACTGATCGTCCTGGACGAGCCGACCAGTGCACTGGACCCCGGGCTCCAGATGGAATTCCAGGCCATCCTGTCGGACCTGCGGACCGATCGCGGACTCGGGTGGCTCTGGATCACCCATGACCTTGAGGCCGTCGCCACCCAGGCGGATCGCGTGATCGTGCTTTACGGGGGCGAGATGCTGGAAGCCGGACCCGCCGACAAGCTCCTTAATGCCCCGGCCCATCCGTACACCCAGCGCCTGCTCTCAGCGGCCCGGGGTGAGCCTTCCCAGGAAGCGGGCTTCCTCGAGGCCCCGGAGCGGCGACCCGTGGGTTGCCCTTTCCAGCCACGCTGCCCCAAGGTGACGCCTTCCTGTAGCCACTGGGCTCCTTGGCAGGGAACTCCGGAAGACGGGATCCGCTGCGAAGCCCGGATCAGTTGGTAACGGACAGGGACGCGCCGCTGGCAGCCTTCACGACCCCCCGGCTCACGGTGAAATCAATGCGCCCCAGGCTCACGCCACCGAAGCCCACCTGGAAGATCAGCGTCTCCCCACCCTCGTTCTTCACCCGCACGGGTTCTTCCAGAAAGGTGTGGCTGTGACCCCCGATGATCACATCGACGCCGGGCAGCTGCCGGGCCAGGGTCAGGTCATCCCAGCCCGAGCCCTTGAGGTCGTGGCCGAGGTGGGAGAGCAGCACCACCATGTCCACCTTCTCCTGCTCGCGGAGAAGCTTGACCACCGGCTTGAGGCTTTCCAGGGGGTTCAGCCAGATGACCCCGGCATGGCCCTTCGGTGCGACGAGCCCTTTGAAATTCACGCAGACGCCGGTGATACCGACCTTCAGGCCCGGAAACTCCTTCACGATCCACGGCTGCACCCGCTGAGCCAGACTGGGAGCGCCCTTCATGTCGAGGTTGCAGGACACGAAGGGGAATTTGGCCTCGGCCATGGCCGCGAGGAGGCCTTCCACACCGTTGTCGAAGTCGTGATTGCCCAGGGTGGATGCGTCGTAGCCCATCATGGACATCAGTTTGTAGTCCAGGAGGCCCTTGTAGCGGTTGAAGTAGGGCGTTCCCTGGAAGACATCCCCCGCGTCCAGCAACAGCACATTGCCAAGCTGCGCGCGCAACTGCTTCACAAGGGTGGCGCGGCGGGCCATGCCGCCCTTCCCGGAGATCGCGCCATTGCCGGCCCCGAAGGGCTCGATCCGGGAATGGGTATCGTTGGTGTGGAGCAGCGTGAGGCGGGCGGTGCCGGGGGCATCCTCTCCGTGGAGAGAAAGACGGGAGGTCGCGGCCGCGGCGCCCAGGCTTGCAAGGAAGTGTCGACGTTGCATGTCCGCTCCTACCAGACCAGTTTCTTGTCGCGAATGGCCTGGAGGATTTCAGGCGTGAAAACGAAACGCTGCCCCGCAGGCGACGTGAGTGGAACCTTGAGGGTCCCGAGCTTCGCACAGGCATCGATCAGCAAATCCCGCAGGGGAACGCCCGTCGTGATGGGATTGCGTCCCCGTCGGAGGGTCGCGATGCTGTCTCCGCTGGCGAGCAGATAATCGGTCAACGCGACCTTCACCATCTCCTTCGGATCGATGGGACTGCCGTCACTCCAGGTGATGACAAATTCGGGTTTCTCGAGGGTTCCGATCACCTTTGCCTGGACGCCCGAGCAGGGCTCACCCAGGCGCCGGGTGATGCCGTCCTTCACGATCTGCATGATTTCCGCACCGGTATACTCCGCGACCACCAGTTCGTTCTCGAAGGGCATCACCTCGTAGATATCCGCGATCTTCACCATGCCTGGACGGATGTTCCCGCGCAGGCCACCGGAATTGGTGATGGCGAACCGCACCGGAGCCCCGACCACCTGCTGAGCCCGCTCCCGCATGAGGTCGGCCACCCAGTAGCCCAGGAAATTCTCCTCCCCACCCCGTCCCCGGAAGAGCCCCTGGGGCGCCAACACCAGTTCCTTGCCAAAGCTGGCCCGCAATTCGACCGACAGGGGCGCGATGACCTTGGCTACCGCTTCATCGTCCGGCACCGAATCGAGCACCGGGATTGGTTGGGCCCGCTCGAACCTGGGAGCGACCTGCGCAGCCAGGGCCAAACCGATGGAAAGAAAAATCGCGATTCTGGCCTTCACGTGGTTCTCCTTACGCCGTTCATCATCAGATCGGGGCGACTTCACCCGCAGCGCGCCGTCGCAGGTCGCGGATTTCTTCCCTCACCCTGGAATCATGCTGCCAGAAGCGCGCGACCACCCGCAGCATCCAGCCCATCAGCCAAGCCGCCACCAGCGTCACCACGGCCTGCAGGACGAGGAAGGCCCAGACCTTGCCCGGGGAGGCTCCACCCCATCGCCAGGCCATGACGAGCACCAGGAAGTGCAGGCCGAAACGGACCACCACGCCCCCGGCCAAGAGAACTGCCCATTGAGGGCCGTCAATCCACAGACGCAGGCAGCTGTATCCGTAATGGCGTCCCAGAGTGGCCCAGGAGCCCATCCTGAAGCCCCCGCAGGAAGCCCCGGCGCGATCAATCCGGCAGAGCCACCACTGCAGCAGGAAGGCCGAAACCGCCGTCAACCGGACGAGCGTTCCCCCGACCAGGTTCACCCAGCCGAGTCCCTGGATCCCGGTACCTCCCAATTTTTCGAGCAGCCACGCGAGGATGAATTCCACCAGGCAGATCGGCAGGAGGCCGATCAGTGCGGCATCCATCAAACCGAAAAACCACGGCGCAAATGCGGCACGCTGATCCACAGCCTTCGCCTGCACCTTCCAGCCCGCCCAGAGGGCCCAGGCCAGGAAGCCCAAGGCAAAGGTGGGCGTCCAAAAGCCAAAGGGGTGCTGCAGGAGTTTGCCGTTCTCCATCAACTCCCAGACATCCCTCGCCGAAAGTTGTTCTCCCCAGAAGGTCGGCAGGCTGCTCCATCCCGCCAACCCGCGCAGATGCTGGGCCCAAATGGAACTGGAGAGGACCTGGAATCCCAGCCATGCCAGGATCAGCTGCAACCCCGCACCCGAAAAGCCTCCCGCCGCCGCAGGCGCCAGGAAGGCCCATGGCCCGCGGGGGCTCAGGGTGTCCACGTCCATGGCGGCTTCGGGGGGAGGCTGGCGTTCAGGTTCCATGATCATTCCTGGGTCCTCACCATGGAACCACAAAGCAGGGTTGCCCGCGTCAGGAATCGCCCAGAGTCGGGTCACCAACCCCATGCCAAGACCCATGCAGAGCCGCAGGAAGACCTTTCTGCCCAAGGGGCAAGGGAGTAGCTTGAATCCATGCCCGCCGAAACGCGAAACGCCCCCTCCGGCCTCGGGCGCTACACCGCCCCCCTGGGGGGAGGTCTGCGCACCGGGCTGGCGCGCCTGGGCAGCGTGGCCTGGCTCGGCGGGGTGTGCTTCCAGCACCTGATGCGGCTCCGCCTCGACCAGTTCGGCGTGGTTTTCGACCAGACCAAACTGCAGGTGCGCTTCACCGCCCTGGAGGCCTTGCCCCTGGCCCTCCTGGCATCCCTGCTGCTGGGCGGCATCACCTTGATCCAGGTCTACGGCCAGCTGTCCGCCTTCGGCGCCGAGGCCTACCTGAGCCAGCTCCTGGCGCAGTTGGTC
>CAIPUA010000159.1 GCA_903868115.1 uncultured Holophagaceae bacterium | reverse complement strand
GCCTCCGTTGTCCTGACCCAGTTCTATGTCCAGGGCAACCTGAGCTTTGGTGCCTGGGTGGCGGGCCTCTGCGCCGGAGGTGGGCTGGGACTGGTGGTGCTGATCCGTGAGAATAAGCGCTGGCAGGACACCCTGCTCATCCTGACTTCCCTGCTGGGCGTCAGCATGGCCTGGGGTATGCTCCTGCAGGCGAGCCACTGGTTCTGATAACCCCACGGATCCCCCATGACCTCCCCGACCAGCCATTCCCTTCGTGCCGCGGGCCTGCGAGTGACGCCCCAGCGGCGCTCCATTCTGGAAGTCATGGAGGCCACGGATCGACCGCTTACCGTGGAGGAGATCCGGGCGCGCATGGCGGACCCTCAGCCCGGCCTGCCCACCATTTACCGGAACCTGGAGCATTTCGTCCAGCAGGGCTGGGCCGAGTCCCTGCTCGGACACGACCAAGCCATGCGTTTCGTGCGTTGTCGCTCGGAAGGTCACCACCACCACATCCAGTGCGAGACCTGTGGGCGCACCGTCGAAGTGGGCTGCTGTGGCCTGGAAAGCGTGCTGGGAGAACTCCAAACTGCCTCGGGATTCCAGATCAATCGCCATCAACTCCAGCTCTTCGGAACCTGCGGCAACTGCATTCAGGAGTGACGCCCGAGGATTGTGTTTTGGCATCTACCGGAGGGGACAAAAGCACCCAAGCGAAGGGCATCCGAGCCGCCATTGAACTGGCCAAAAACCTGTAAAGGATGAACCCCAGGGCACCCACCAAGCCCCGCACCGTCACCGCTCCCTACGACACCGCCGATTACCTCAAGACTGAGGAGGACAGGGCGGGGCTCCTGGAGGCCGCCCTTGAGGATGGGCATCCCCAGGTGATCGCCGCCGCTCTTGGGGCCATCGCCCGAGCCCACGGCATGACCAAGGTTGCCAAGGAGACGGGGCTCAATCGGGAGGGGCTCTACAAAGCCCTTTCGGGGGATGGCAACCCGGAACTGGAGACCTTCATCAAGGTCATCAAGGCCCTGGGACTTCAGCTTCACGCCACCTCTGCCGCCTGTTGAGTCACCTCGGTACACCGGCCGCGCCGAGAATGAAACCCCCAATTCCTGAAGAATCCCGCCGGGTTGCTGCACTCACCGTCCATCTCCGTTCATCACTGGTTCCGGTTTTCTCGGTGCAGGAAAGAAGGCCAAACCGGGGAGGAACAGTGATGCACGGTGATATAGATAACTGCCCTTTAATCATCAAATTGGCATCACTTTATCTACGGTGATTACAGAAGTTGAAGGAGAGTATTACAAGGAAACCAAGGAGAGGAAGGCTAGGCCAGTCTCGACCCCCACAAAACGGCGAACAGTCGGATTGAGTTCTTCGGGAAACCACAATGCGGTAGTACGATTTCTGATATCGTGCTACCGCAGGGGGTTTCATGTCCAATCTCGAGCGTTTCGGCGTTTCCATGGAATCGGACCTGCTGGAGCGCTTCGACACTCGCCTGGCGGAGCGGGGCTACCGCACCCGCAGCGAAGCCATCCGGGATCTGGTGCGCCAGGATCTGGTGAACGAAGCCTGGGAGCAGCCCAATGCCCAGGTCTTCGGTACCGTCACCATCCTCTACGACCACCATGCGCACGGTCTGGGGGAAGCCCTGGCGGCGCTGCAGCATGACCACCATGCGGCCATCGTCTGCACCACCCATGTCCATGTGGATGCCCACAACTGTCTAGAAGTCATCATCGTCAAGGGGCTCAGCCGCAAGGTTCGGAGCATCGCCGACAGCCTCATCGCCGCCAAAGGCGTCAAGCACGGGCAGCTCGTCTGTTCCGCAGTCCACTAGGGCTCAGGAGTGCGCATGCGCTTGCCACACGCCCCGAATGCCTGCGGTTTTCGGTCCGCCGACCTGCTCGCAACCCCTCTGATGTTGCTCCTCGTGGCCGCCCCGGCGGTGGGTGCGGAACCCGTTGCACCCAACCCCGCGCAAGGCAGCACGGAGGGCGAGAGCAAGGCCATCGCCGAGCCTGACCGCCGGCCCAAGGTCAAACCGAAAGCCAAGCCCGAAGCCGTGGTGGAGGTGCTGGGAGTCGCCTCGCCGGTGCTGCAGGAAAGCCGTCTGGATTCTCTGGCGAGCACCGTGAGCGTGGTTTCGTCGCAGCAGATCGCGGACCTCCAGGCCCAGGATCTCCCGTCCGCGCTGCGCAGCACGCCGGGGGTGGTCATCTCCCGGCACAACCCCGTGGGCAGTTTCGGCGGCGGCGAGGGGGGCTCTGTCTTCATTCGCGGCATGGGCATCTCCCGCCCCGGCGCCGAGATTCAGATCCTGATGGACGGCGTACCCAAGGCCGTGGGGGTCTGGACCCATCCCCTCATGGACACGCTCAGCGTGGATGTGATGAACCAGGTGGAGGTTCACAAAGGCGCCCAGCCTGTATTCTTCGGGAATTCGGCCTTCGGGGCCGTGTCCATCACCACCAAATCCATGCAGGAGGAAGGGAGCCTCACGAGCCTCGAAGCTGCGGGCGGCTCCTTCCGGACCGGCGTGGAAGTGCTGCAGCACGGAGGGAAGCACGGCGCCTTCGACTACTACCTGGTGCAGAGCTTCCGCCGTTCGGACGGCCACCGCGAGGCTTCCGGCGGTGAGCTGCAGAACTATTTCGGGCGGATGGGCTATGCCTTTTCAGAACACTGGAAGGCCAGCCTCATGCTCAATGCCACGGACAACTGGGCCGATGACCCCGGCCCGGCGGACGGACTGACGCCGCGCCAGGGGCGCTTCAAGACCCATGATCTGCTGTCCGTCGCCACCCTCTCCAACCACTACGAGGGTGCGGAGGGCCACCTGAAGGTCTACCGCGAGGAGGGCCAGATCCGTTGGGGTGGTCAGTACAACAGTGCGACCCGGCTGAACGATGTGGCGACCAACACCAATTGGGAGAACTCCGGGGTGCGCGCGAAGGAAGCCTTCAAACCTTGGCAGGGCGGGGAAGTCATTCTGGGGGTGGACCTGGATTTCATTAGGGGCAAGGTGGAAAACCTGGTGCCCCCCGCCGCGCCCAATCGCTTCGCGAAAACCACCTTCCGCATTCTTTCGCAATACCTGGCCCTCAACCACACCTTCGGCAGCCGTGACGGTTGGTATGTCGTGCCCAGCGCCGGGGCGCGCTTCCTGGACCACAGCGAATTCGGGCGGGCCACGGGCACCCAGGCGGGTCTGGCCGGCGGCTACCGGGATACGGAAGTCCACGCCTCTCTCGCCCATGGGCTGAACTACCCCGGGATCTACGTGAAGGCCCAGGACCAGATGTTCATGCCCGGCGATAACCGCTGGCAGGACCTCCGGCCTGAAACGGTCACCCATCAGGAAATGGGGCTTTCTCAGCGCTTCGGCAAGCTCGCCAGGTTGGAGGTGAATCTCTTCCAGGACGAAGGGAAGGACCGCATCGTGGTGGCCCCGCCACCGCCCTTCCCCCCGGTCTTCACCAACTTCGGCACGTGGAAGACGCAGGGGGTGGAAGTCGCGTTCACGATCGCCCCCCACGCCAATCTGGCGTTCTTCGCGGGCGGCACGTATCTGGACGCCACGCCCCGGGATCTGCCCTACGCCCCGCGGAAGAGCGGCACCATGGGCGCCAACTACCGCTTCCTGGAACACTTCCAGTTCAGTGCGGACCTGCTCTATGTGGACGGCCAATTTGTCACCAGCCGTGCCCGCACCAAGAACGCCCTGACTACGGACCGGGTGGGCGCCTATGCGCTGGTGAACGCGAAGCTGACCTGGGACTTCGTCCGGAATGCCGCCTGCGTGGGACAGATGTTCTTGGCTCTGGAGAATCTGGGCAACCGGATCTATGAACAGAAGAAAGGCTACCCCATGCCCGGAATCAATGGGTTGGCAGGCATCAAGATGCAGTTCTAGATGATGGAAGCACGATGACCACCTTCAACCCTCCCCCCAGCCAGGCCCGGGATCTGGCCTTCAGCGGTGTCTTCGGGGCGGCGGCCTTCCTGCTGCCCACGCTCTTCCATCTCATTCACCTGGGGTATGTCTTCATGCCCATGTACCTGCCCCTGGTGACCCTCGCCTTCCTGGTGCGCCCGAGCTTTGCTGCTGGCACGGCCCTGCTGGTGCCCATCCTGTCGGCCCTCCTCACGGGCATGCCGCCCTTCTTCCCGCCGGTGGCACTCATCATGGCCCTGGAACTCTCCCTCATGGCCTTCCTGATCGCCTGGGTTCGGGGTCGCCTGCCCCGCCTGCCGCGCCTGGCGCTCCTCCTGCCCGTCCTGGTGGTGGGGCGGATCCTGAATGTGGCGATGGCGTGGGGTCTCGCTCACGCCCTGGACCTACCCGCTGGTTTCCTGGCCGGGCTGTCCCTGATCGCGGGCTGGCCAGGGCTGATCCTGATGGCCGTGGTGGTTCCGGCCGTGCTGGCCGTGATCGGCCGGCGTCCCCACCGCGTTTGAGCCCGGAGCTTCCCATGCCCGTCCAGTCCCCTGATCCCCGCATCCCCTTCTTCAACCATCTGGCCGACCACTGGGACGGCTGGGAGAACCTGGAAACCCTTCCCGGTCGCCTTGCCGCGGCCCTCGCCGCTTTCGGCATCGCGCCCCAGGAACGCGTGCTGGAGGTGGGCTGTGGCACGGGAAACCTTACCCTGGCGCTCACCCGTCATCTATCGGAAGCGGGACGGATCTTCGCCGTGGACAGCTGTGCCCGCATGTTGGAGAAGGCTCGGGCCAAAGTGCAGGACCCGCGGGTTGCCTGGATCCTGGCCCCCGTTCAGGAACTGCCGGCCGACCCGCGTGACCTGGACCGGGCCATCCTCATGGGGGTGTGGCCCCACCTCGTCGAGAAACGCGCCGTTCTGGAAACCCTGCACGGCCGTCTGCGTCCCCAGGGCATGCTGCACATCTGGCACCTCGCCTCCCGGGAGCGGATCAATCAGATCCATGCCGGGGCCCATCCCGCGGTTGCCCAGGACATGCTGGAACCGGCTCAGGAGATCGCCATGCTGCTGGAGAACGTGGGCTTCGAAGTTCTCGAAATCCAGGACGATGCGGCCCAGCATTTGGTCTCCGCGAGGCGAACCTAGTGCGACTGCCCTCCGGCTGCTCCCAGGGATGGGTCGCCCAAGCGGCGCCAACGCTGCGCCTGGGAGCCCTGGCTCTTCTGGCTGCCGCGGTGGCCCTGACGGATACGAGCACGGTGCGGGGCAGTTCCCTGGTGCTTGGGCTACTCGGTTGCTGGCTCCCTGGCTGTCATTTCCCCTGGAAGGATCTGGGGAAGGTGGTGATGGCGGGCACGGTCCTCTTCCTGTCGGTCCTGGGCACGTTGAGCCTCACCGCCGGGTTCGGGGAGGGGCCGGTGCACCTTGCCCTGGCCTGGGGCATGGCCTGCAAGGGAATGGCCCTGGGCTCCCTGGCCTGGGCCACCCTGCACACCTTCCGGATGGGTGCCCTGCTCAAAGCTCTCAGCTGGGTGCCGGGAACTCCGACCCTCATTCTGGAGCAGATCGCCACGCAGGTCCTGAGTCTCACCGATGAGATACGCCTGATCTCCCAGGCCTGGGCCCTGCGCGGAGGCACGGGAAGGATGCCCATCGGCCTCCTTCGGGCCGCCCCCGTGGTTTGGCTTCCCCGGGTCGCGCACCGGGCGGAGCGAGTAGCGGCGGCCATGGAACTGCGGGGCATTCCGAGGCACGGGCTCTTCCGGGAGCGCGAACGCCTCGGGGGGCGGGAGGCACTCCTGCTGGCGCTTGCCCTGTTCGGTCTCACGGCCTCGGTCCTTTTGCGGGGGCGGTCATGAGGGTGCTTTCGTTCGAAGGGGTCACCGTCCGGTACGAGGCCGAGGGGCCCGCGATCCTGGAAGGCATCGACCTGGAAGTGGCCCCCGGGGAACGGGTGGCTCTGCTGGGACTGAACGGCTCCGGCAAGACGACCCTGTTGAAGGCGACGGTGGGACTGCTTTCCCATAGTGGGTGCATCCATGTCTGCGGGGAGCGCCTGGAACGGCCCGCACTGGCAGGCATCCGCACCAAGGTGGGCTTCCTCTTCAACCTGCCCGAGGATCAGCTCCTCTTTCCCGAAGTCCTCGACGATGTGGCCTTCGGCCTGCGCCGGAAGGGTGTTCCCCTGGCGGAAGCCAGGAGCCGAGCCCGTTCCGCATTGGCATCCCTGGGGGCCGAAGCCCTGGCTGAATGCGAAATCCATCATCTTTCCCACGGCCAGAAGCAGCGGGTTGCGTTGGCGGGAGCCCTGGCCACGGAGCCGGAACTCCTGCTCCTCGACGAGCCCAGCGCCGCCCTGGATCCGCCGGGAAGAGTGCGTCTGGCGCGGCTGCTGGAAGGCTTGAACGCCACCATGGTCATCGCCACCCATGACCTGGAATTCGCCCGGGCCTGTTGTACCCGGGCCTTGCTCATCCAGGGAGGGCGGCTCTTTACCTGTCCCCGGATCGATCCGGACGCGTTCCTGTCCGGGGAGCCTTAGCAACCGCAACCCAGGCTGCACCACGGAAGGAACCCGCCTTGGCAGGGCATTGGATCAAGATCCTGCTGCACCATCTCTTCCTTTACAAGGCGAAGATGCGTCCCTTCTGGTTCCTGATCCCGGAGTAAGCCATGACCCGCGAGACAGCCCCATTCGAACAAGCACAGAAAGTTCAGGCCTCCTTTGCGACCCAGCCCACAGGCTTCACCCGCTTCCTACGAACCTGCATCCCTTGGCAGATGTTCCGCTTCGCCGTCATCAACCTGAAGATGGTGCGCGTCATCCTCAAGAGCCATCATTGAAAATGCGTTCCCTTAAAGACCCTGGCGTAGCATGAGGGCATGAGCCCATCTGAATTTCGAAAAATCAGCGGTTCTCCAAGGACGAATACGCCGCCGAATCTGCGCCGGCCCTTGGCTGAACTCTTGTGGACTGACACCCCTGTGCTCATGGAAGGTGGAGTAGTCGAGCGGGTTCGGCGCGGCGCGCCGGAACTGCTGGACCCTCTGCTGATGAACGCACCCCTAGTCTACAGCGAAGCGGGCCGTGGCCTTCTGCATCAGATCTACAGGGAATACATGGACATCGGGCGATCGAATGAGCTCCCCCTCCTTTGTCTCGCGCCGACCTGGCGCGCCAATCCGGATCGGCTGGCAGCCTCTGTTTTCGCGGGACGGGATCTCAATGGGGACGCGGTGCGCTTCCTCCAGGAGATCCGGGAGGAATGCGGTGACTACGGAGGGAAGGTATACATCGGTGGGCTCATGGGCTGCCGTGGTGATGCCTACAAGCCTCAGGAGGCTCTCTCCAGAACGGCGGCGCGGGTCTTCCATTCGATCCAGGCCGAGTCACTGGCTGGAGCAGGGGCCGATTACCTCATGGCCTCGACCATGCCCGAGATCCATGAGGCGCTTGGCATGGCGGAAGCACTCGCGTCCACAGGATGCCCTCAGGTGGTGAGCTTCATCGTCCGCCCTTCCGGTTGCCTTCTGGATGGGACGCCCCTGGATGAGGCCATATTGTGCCTGGATGATCAGGTGGTTCCGCGCCCCCTCGGTTACCTGGTGAACTGCATCCACAGTTCGGCTCTGGATGCGGCCCTTGAGACCCCCCATGGCCAGTGCGCCTTGAAGACGGGACGACTCCTGGGCCTGCAGGCCAATACCTCCTCCAAGAGCCCCGAGGAACTGGATGGTTCGGAGGAACTCGTGGGGGAAGCACCGGAGCTATTTGCCTCCGGGATGTGTGCCCTGCGGAATCGGTTCGGCTTGCGAGTGCTCGGGGGGTGCTGCGGCACGGATGCAGGTCATATTGCCGCACTGGCTCGAGGCCTGATAGGGGAATGAAGGTCCGTCCATCACTGAGCGTGTTTCAATACGATACAGGTCACCAGTTGGGCGGTTGGTGCATCAATAGCCTTCGCCCTCCGCTGCGGCCTGTGCTTTGCCGCGGAAGAGACGGAAGAGCATGGCGAAATAGCCAAGGACAATGGGGAAGCCGATAATCCACCAGACGAAGCCCTTGCGGAGTCCTGAGGCGGCAACACTTGAGTTGTGGGCGGTCAGGCCTTCGTGACCTTGCGGTGTGCGGCGTCCAGGACGCGGCCAAAGGTCGCTCGGGAGACACCCATCCGTGCCGAAGCTTCCTGCTGGTAGAGAGACTCCTTGTGCGCTAAGCGAAGCGCTTCCAGTTCCTCCACGGAGAGGATGACCTCCTCCAGCGCTGACAAGGGCACTGCCCTCGGCTTGAAATAATTCACGCCAGGCATTTCCTCGACTCGCTTACAACAGGGACGACGGGCCAAGTGATCCTCCAGCTTCAGTTTCAGTGTCGAGGCAAGGCCATCCCATCCGCAAGTCATCAGAACAACTCAGGACACTCATGCTGCAAGGGCGCCTCTTCCGGGCGGCTGAATTTCCAAAGGCCCGAATCCCCGTCTGCATCCCAGAAAGCCCAAAATTATCGGCAGTTCCTGGCCGCACATGCCGTTTTGTTTCGTAAAAAAAACCTTGACATGAGATTTTGCCGATATAACTTTATGGTTGTTAGGTGGAATCATGACGACCTCCCACATCGGCGACCAGATCATCAGTGAAGTCAGCCAGATCTTCGGCTCCCTGGGAGATGTCTCCCGGCTGAAGATCCTGCGGGCGCTTCTGGAGGCGAAAGGGCCGCTCTGCCAGAGCACCCTGGTCGAACTCACGGGGCTTTCCCAGGCCAATGCCAGCAAGCACCTGGCCCTGCTGGTCCGGGCGGGACTGGTGACTCGGGAGCAACAGGGTAACCTCGTGTTTTTCGAGCCGATCAAGCCTATTGTCGAGCATGTATGTGATCTCGTCTGCAGTCATGTGACTGCGCGGATCAAGGATGCCTACCGTTCCTTGGCCTGAGCTTTTTTGAAAGGAGTATGCCTGTATGGTTGATTACTTGAAATATTGGTTGCCTCTGGCCACCCTGGCTGTGCAGGCCCAGGCCCCCCTGGGTATCCAGGAAGCCATCCAGACCGCGTGGTCCAAGCAAGCTGGACTCCAGGCCGGTGAGGCCATGGTGGCCAAGGCCCGGGCCGACGCCGACGCCATGCGTGCGCTGCGTCTGCCCACCGCCACGCTGGGCGTGGGCTTCATGCGCACCGACGAACCCATGATGGCCTTCGGGACGAAGCTGGATCAGGCCCGCATCTCCCAGATGGATTTCATGCCCTCGGCCTTGAATCATCCCGCCGCGATCCAAGGCACGGGTGCCACCCTGACCCTGAGCCAGCCGCTCTATGCCGGTGGCCGCCTGGACGCCGCGAGGCGTGCCGGTGCCGCCATGGCGAACGCTGAAGGGGCCACGCAGGGACATCGCAAACAACAGGTGGCCTTGGCCATCACCCAGGCCTACTTCGGCGCCCAGGTGGCTGAACAGGCCGTCCGCTATGCCGAGGACACGCTCAAGCAGGCCACGGAGACGGAGCGCTTCGTCCAGGCCCGCGTGGAACAGGGGCTGATGCTCAAGTCCGAAGGGGAGCGCACCAGGGCCTACCGCGCGCAATCCCAGGCCGGGGTGGTGGAAGCGAAAGCCCGGTTGGCCTCGGCCCGCTCGGCGCTGACCCTTCTGCTGGGCACCGATGTCAGCGCCTCAACCCTGAGCACGCCGGTGGACAGCAGCGCGAGTGACGCCTCTGCTTCCGGTCTACGCGGGGATATCCAGGCTGCGCGCCAGCAGTCCCAGGCGGCCAACGAAGGGGTGAAGGCCGCCCAGGGCAGCCTGAAGCCGGAAGTCGGTCTCCAGTTCGTCGCCGGCACCATGCGGCAATCCTGGAATACCGGTGGCAACTGGACCACCACCAGTCTCGGCGCGAAATGGACTTTCTCCTTCTCCGACACCCAGCGGGTGAGTGCGGCCCGAGCCCAGGCCCGCGCGGCGGACTTCAATGTGAAGTGGCAGGAAGCGGTGGCCAGTCGTGAGGTGGAGGAAGCCCGCCGCGCCATCCGGACCGCAGAATCCAAGATTGTCTTCGCCAAAACCGCCGTGGAAGCCTCGGAATCCGTGCGGGCCATCCGCACCGCTCGCCACCGCGAAGGCTTGTTGCCTTTGGTGGAAGTGCTGGATGCCGAGAGCGGCCTGACCGGCGCCCGGACCCTGCTGCTCGCCAGCCAGCTCGAACGCCGACTGGGCCAGGCCCAGCTTGCCCTCGCCCTCGGCCAACCCATCGAAAACGTGAAGGAGTAACCCATGAAACCCATTCTGTTCCTGACTTCCCTGACTCTCGTGCTGGCGGGCCTGGCCTGCAGCAAGCACGAAGAACCCGCGGCCGTGCAACTGCTCACCGCCAAGGTGCGTTTGGCTCCTGATGCCGATACCAGCCAAGCGGGTTGGGTGGCCGTCACCCTGAACGCCACCCAGCGGGCGACGCTCGCCACGCGCCTCGCTGCTTCGGTCAAGAAGGTCCATGTCACCGAAGGTCAGCATGTGGCGACCGGTGCGCTGCTGGTGAGCCTCAGCGACGACGATCTCCAGGGCGGCCTAAAGGCGGCCGAAACCGCTGTGGCGGCGGCCACCACCCAGGTGCGGCGCATCGAGAACCTGGCCAAGCAGAACGCCTCCATCCAGGCGGAAATGGACATGGCCACGGTGCAGCTGGCCCAGGCCCAGGCTGCGCTGGCGGGTGTGAAGGCCAACATCAGCTACACCCAAATCCGGTCACCCTTCGCGGGGGTGGTGCAAACCCGCCGCGTCAACGAGGGCGACTTTGTGGGGCCAGGCATGCCCCTGGTGGAAGTGGAAGGCCAGGGCGCCATGGAATTCACCGGCAGTGTCTCTGAAGCCGAGGCCAAGGGTCTCAAGATCGGGCAGAGCCTAGCCTTTGAAGTGGAAGGCAAGACCGGTTCCGCCCAGATCACGGGCCTTTCCACGGGTGGCGATCCTACCTCCCATCGCGGCAGCCTCCGCGCGCGGGTGGCCAAGGGTGGCGAAGGCCTTCGTTCCGGTGCCTTCGGGCGCTTGAAGCTGGTAGGCGGTGTTTCCAAGGTCATCTCCGAGGAGCGCTTTGTGGCCAAGAGTGCCCTGGTGCAGCGCGGCGAGCTGAACGGAGTCTTCGTCGTTAAGGATGGCAAAGCGGAACTGCGCTGGCTGTCCCTGGGTGAGGCACAGGGCGATCGCATTCCCGTGCGTGCCGGTCTGGCCAAGGGCGAGCAGGTGATTGATGCGCCCGGCGACCTCAAGG
>CAIPUA010000158.1 GCA_903868115.1 uncultured Holophagaceae bacterium | reverse complement strand
GGGTTCACGCAGGTTCCTTGGGTGCCATGACGCCCTCGCCACCCTCGTAGTGGCGACGAAGAATGCCTTGCAGGAGACGCTGGAAGAAGGGGCTCGGCTTGGGACCGAGCACGAAGGCGGCCGCAGCCTTCAACTCCGTCCCAAGTTCCATGAGGGCGGAAGCCTCCACGCCGGTGCCCAGAAGGAGAAAGGGCTGCCTTGGCAGAAGTACCTCCACCAATGCCCGAAGACGCTTGCGCTCATCAAGGCCCAGGCTCGGCAGATGAAACAGCAGCAGAGCCGGATGATTCATCGCCGCTTCCTTCAGGCCCGCCATGGTGGGGGACACGCGCCGCAGGGGCGGGAGTCCCACCAGACAATCCCGGAGGCCCTGTTCCAACTCCGCCGAACTCGATACCAGCACCAAGTCGCCACCCTCTCCCCCTGAAGGCGTGGGATTCACGGGCGTAAGTCCCCGCAGGCGGTCCTTGTCCTCCTCCCGCCGCTGGAAAATCCACCGCGAAAGGGGCGTCAGCACAGGCTCCGGCAATACGGGAATGAACTCCAAGGCCAAGCTCCGCCCTTGGGTCCACCGAACCAAGGCCGGACCGTTGATCTTGAGTTCTTCGGAAATTGGGATGGTGACCGTCATGGGGTCGCCGGCCTGGAAGGCGCCCTCCAAATTTTCGTGGGGGGCGTAGATCCGGGCGCCCGTCGCGCTCAGGTTCGTGAGCAGGCCGGAGCGGAGGTCGAAACGGGGAGTACTAAAGCTGACCTCTATCCGGCCCACGCGCTCGGCCCGGTAGGCGCCCCGTTGGTCATCGTCCTGAAGGGCCTTGGGGATCTCGAGCCGAAGGCTGCGCCGACCCTCCACCACCCCGAAGCCCAGCATCCGGGTCTTGCCATCCAGGAAGCGCGTGGCATGCGGAAAGCGGAAGCGGAGATCCGAGCTGCGCAGGCCATACATCGCGTCTTCGGCGCCCATGGTGACCCGGGCGTGGAAGGCGCCTTCCTCCAACTGGAGGAAATTGGATTCGAAGCGGAGATAGGGCGTCACCAGGATCAGCAACTCCCGGTTGGCGGAAGCAAGGGCGAGGATGCCCTGGACCTCTTCGGTAGTGTTCGCGACAAACTGGCCCATGCCCTCCCCGGATCGCCTGGTACCAGGCTGATTTTACAAAAATAGTTTACTTCCTAAACTATATCCCCTTCCCTGAACGATAAGAGAAGGTCGGAGGCTTTCGTGACCACCATCCTCAAGCGACAAGAGGACATTCGGGATGTACTGGCCCAGGCCTGTGCCCGCAGGGAACTGCTGATCCTGGCCACCCCTTACCTCCGCTTCGAGTCCAGTTTCGTGGCCCTGGACGGCAATGAACTGCATGTGCTGGCCACCATGACCCGGGACGACGCGGTCTACGGACTCAAGACCAGCGATCTCAAGATGCGCTTCCCCCAGGGCATGGGTTTCTACGAGACCTCTGTGCAGATGCTCGGCCTCGGCCTTCACGAAGGCCGCCGCACGGTGCGGCTTTCTTTGCCCAAGGTCGTCCAGGAAAACGACCAGCGAGTGGCCTATAGGGTGGAACGGGTCGGCCGGGTGGAGGTCACCTTCAGCACCCCGAAACCCGATCTCTTCACGGCCACCCTGCTGGATCTGAGCACCAGCGGAGCAAGGATCCACATCCATCAAGACCTTCCTGAAGATTCGCTGTACCCGGGGGACCGAATCCTGGTCTCCATCCCCCTCAACGCCGAGATTCACATCCAGTCGGGGGCCCTGGTTCGCCACATGCAGGGGCGTCGACTGGGGTTGCACTACCAGCCTGAGCCCAGCGCCGAACTCCTGGAGCCCCTCTCCCGCTGGGTCTTCCTGCGCCGGGAAGAGGAACGCGAACGTCTGGCTCGTCGTCTGGAGTTGGCGGAAAGGCCCGAAAGCCGGGGCAGCTTCCCCGAACTCGGCATCCTGCTGATCAGCGCCGATCCCGAGTTGGAAACCGCACTAAGGGCCTGCCTCGAGGAAATTCGGACCCTGACGCGCTTGGCACCTACCGCCCAGGCCCTGAAGGAGGCCCTGCAAGCGAAACCTTCCCTGGCGATCTTCCACGTGGGCGGGGCCGGGCTCGATGAACGCCGACGCCTCAAAACCCTTCTGGACATCGCTCAGCGCAAGGTGCCTACCCTGCTCCTGGCCACGGAGGTAGACGGGGCCACCCTCTTCGAACTGGCGGGCGAATGGAAGGCCTCCAGCGCGATGAGCTGGCACCCCGGGCGTGGCGCCTTTCTCCAGAGCCTGGTACGCGGCATGATTCGGCGCCACATGGATGCGGGCGAAGGGCCCCTGGCACCTCAGGAACCGGGGCCCCCCGGAGAGCGCCGGTGAAAGTGCCCTTCAGGGAATCCCCCAAGGCCCAGGGCACTCTCGAAGGTGCCTTCAGAGACGAAGTTATAGAGGAGCTTTGCACGCGTCGGC
>CAIPUA010000157.1 GCA_903868115.1 uncultured Holophagaceae bacterium | reverse complement strand
GTGAGCGGGATCTCCTTGGGGCAGACCTTCACGCAGTTCTGGGCGTTCCCGCAGTCGGTGATGCCGCCTTCGCCCATGATGGCGTGCAGGCGCTCCGTCTTGTTGTACTGGCCGGTGGGGTGGGAGTTGTGCAGCCGCACCTGAGCGAGGGGAGCGGGTCCGATGAACTTGGAGGCCTCGTGAAACTGGGGGCACGCCTCCATGCAACAGCCGCAGGTCATGCACCGCGAGAAGTGATAGCGCACATCCTGCTCGTCGGGCGAGATGAGCGGGGCGTGGCGGTGGATGTCGTGGCCACCCCCGATTTCGACCCAGGCACGCACCTGAAGGAGGGCATCAAACATCTTCTGGCGATCGACTTGCAGGTCACGCATCACGGGGAACTTGGTGAGCGGCTCGAGGACGATAGGCTGCTCGAGTTCATCGATGAGGGCGGCGCAGGACTGCATGGGCACGCCGTTGACGATCATCGAACAGGCGCCGCAGACCTCCTCCATGCAGTTGCACTCCCACACCACCGGCTGGACCCTCTTTCCCTGGGTGTTAATGGGGTGTTCGCGCAAATACATGAGCGCGGACACCACATTGTGCGCGGGGGCATAGGGCATCCGGAACTCTTCCCAGTAGCTGGAAGAACCGGGAGCGTCCTGTCGCTTGATTCGAAAATGAATTTCCTGGGTCATGATTTTCTCCGATGCCACGGTCAGCGGTAGTCCCGAGGGGCTTCCGGCGGGAAGAGGGAGATGTCGACGGGCGTGTATTCAAAGGAAGGTCCCTCGGGCGTGTGGCTGGCGACAGTCGTCTTGAGCCACTTCTCATTGCTCGTCTTCCAGCGCTCGCGGTATTCCTCATACTCGGGGCTGCCAGCGAACTTGCCCTCGGGGCACTTGATCTCGAACTCCGCCTTATAGTGGGAGCCACGGCATTCATCACGCAGTCGGGCCCCCTTGGTGATGACCTCGGCGAGAACGACCATATCGTGAATCTGCCGGGCCCAGGACAGGCTCTGGTTGACCTTCGCACCCGTGTCATCGAGGGTGATCCGACTGAATCGGTCCTTGAGCTGACCGATGCCCTCCAGCGCTTCATCGAGTTCCTTGTTGTTGCGCTCGACGAAGACTTTCTCCTGCATGATTTCGCCGAGTTCCCGGTGCAGGGCGAAGGGATTCTCCTTGCCGTTGGATTTGAGAACGCTGCGATTGAGTTCCTCCTGCCGCGTTTTCTCCTGATCAAAGGGCGTGCTGGGAACGGTCGGTCTCGCCTTTGGAAGGCCTTTGAGGTAGGTCACCACCGCCTCGCCAGCGACGCGTCCACTGAAGGAGGCAGACAGGAGCGAATTGGCGCCCAACCTGTTCGCGCCGTGGTACGCGCTGTCGCACTCGCCGCAGGCCCAGAGCCCGGGGATCGAGGTGGCGTGGTTCTTCGCACTGCCCAGCATCATGCCCCCGGTCTTGGCATCCTTCTCGAAACCGACATGGAGCCCGCCCATCGAATAGTGCATTGCGGGATAGACCTTCATCGGCAGAACGTAGGGATCCTCTCCGGAGAACGTCTGGTACATCTCCAGGATGCCACCCAGCCTATGTTCCAGCAGCTTCCTGGGCTGGTGGGTCAGATCGAGGTAGACGACGTTCTGGCCGCCCACCCCCATCCCCATGTGGCGCACGGCGCGGCAGATGGCCCGGGACGCGACATCACGGGGAACCGTATTGCCGTAGGTTGGGTACCACTCCTCCAGGAAGTAGAAGCGTTCTCCCTCGGGGATCGCAGGCGCCTGACGCTTGTCGCTCACATCGCGAGGAACCCAGATCCGCCCACCCTCTCCGCGGCAGGCCTCGGACATCAGGCGGAGCTTGTCGTGGCCGAGCATGGCAGTGGGATGGAATTGGGCAAATTCGCCATTGGCGAACTTGCATCCCTGCTGGAAGACGCGTGAGGCACAGGCTCCCGTGGAGTTGGTGGACATGGTGGATCGGCCCCAGATGAGACCGAGCCCGCCGGTCGCAAGAATCACCGCATCGGCGCGGAAGGTCTGCACTTCCATGGTCTCCAGATCCATCGCGGAAATGCCCCGGCACTGTCCCGCGTCGTCCAGAACCACCGACAGGAATTCCCAGCCCTCGAATTTGCGGATCTTGTTATCGGATTCCAGGTGCCGCACCTGCTCGTCCACCGCGTAGAGGAGCTGCTGTCCCGTGGTGGCCCCCGCGAAGGCGGTCCGCCTCTTCTTCACGCCGCCGAACAGCCGCTGGTCCATGATGCCTTCCGGCGTGCGGCTGAACGTCACTCCCATACGGTCAAAGGTCCGGATGATGCCGGGCGCCTCCTCGCATAGCGTCTTGATCGGAGGCTGGTCCGCCAGGTAGTCGCCGCCCTTGATGGTATCGACGATGTGCTCCCAGACGCTATCGCC
>CAIPUA010000156.1 GCA_903868115.1 uncultured Holophagaceae bacterium | reverse complement strand
GGCCTGCCCGCCGCCCTTAAGGGCCGCTTCGTATTTGGCGCGCAGCTTCTCGGTCTTCACATGAAGGGGCATGGGAACTCCTGATCGTGGCGCCGGATTTTAAGCGAAAGGGAATCCAGTCTAGCGCTCTTGAGGCTTCGCCTGGGCCGAGGGCCTAATCTTGCGAGTCTTCGTCCTCGGCGCCAGGGTTTTGGCGGGTGCGAGGCGCGGAGCCTCCTGACCGTGGCCTTCCACGGCATCTCTCCCTACCTGAATCTCGGCGTCTTGGGCGACTTCCTCTGCCGGGACAACCATCGCAGGGCGTAGCTTCACGGACCAAGTCCCCCCGGCAGGAGGGACTGAAAGGAGGCTGGCAAAGACGATGGTGAGCATCACGGCTCCAGAGCAAAGGCTTGAATTATAGTCCCTCCCCTGGGGGATCTCTAAGGCCCGAGTGGAAATTCGTGATCTGGATCGGGCCAGAATTGACAAATGGCCACACTCGGGTAGCCCTCTGTATGGGTGTAGGTGACGTTGCTACTTGACCACCTTTTGGGCCATGAACTGACCGAACTTGTCGGCCCACTTCATATTTTGTCGGGGTTCACCCCGCGCCGCCGGAAACTACCTGCCGCTCTTCTTCCAATCCGCCATGAAACCCTCGATGCCCTTGTCGGTCAAGGGATGGGCGACCATCTGGTCGAAGACCTTGGTGGGGATGGTGGCGACTTGGGCACCGGCCAGGGCGGCCTCGGTGACGTGGCGGGGGCTGCGGATGGAGGCGGCGAGCACATTCGTCTCCAGGTCATAGTTGGCGAAAATAGTAACCAGGTCTTCGATGAGCTCCATACCCACATGGTTGCAGTCATCCAGGCGGCCGATGAAGGGCGAGACATAGGTGGCGCCCGCCTTGGCGGCCATGAGGCCCTGGGTGGCGCTGAAACAGAGGGTGACGTTGGTCTTGATGCCCTCGGAAGTGAGCGCCTTGCAGGCCTTCAGGCCCTCGGGGATGAGGGGCAGCTTGACGACCACATTGCGGTGGATCTTCGCCAACTTCCTGCCCTCTTCGATCATGCCCGCAGCTTCCAAGCTGATGACCTCGGCACTGATGGGGCCGTCCACGATGGCGCAGATTTCCTCGATGATCGCCTCGAAGGGCTTGCCCGATTCCTTGGCGATGAGGCTGGGATTGGTCGTCACGCCATCCAGGATGCCCCATTCGTTGATGCGCTTGATCTCAGCGATGTTGGCGGTGTCGATAAAAAATTTCATGGCAGTCTCCTGGGACAATAGTGTCAGAACAGATCATTCCCCGTCAGGGATGCCTCCAGACAGCCGGTATTTCCTTCGCGCTTGATCAGTTTCAGCACGCCACCGAACACCGAGAAAATTTGGTGGGCCACCACGGGGGACAGGCCTAGTGGTTCCGCTTTACAGCCCCAATTCCTTCCAGCGAGCCGCGACGCGCGCCTGGATTTCTTCAGGGAAGACCAGATCCCGGGGCCACTCCCGGGCGAAGCCATCGAAGGGCTTGTTCTTGCGGGTGGCGTCGAGGCCCACCTTGCTGCCGAAGGCGAAGCGGTCGGAGCTGTGGTCCAGCACATCCAGCGGACCCTCGGTGAAGAGCAGGTCCCGGCGGGGGTCCACATTGGAGGTGACGCGGAACAGCACCTCCTGCAGATCGTGGGGATTGATGTCCTCATCCACGACCACCACCCCCTTGGTGAACATGATCTGGCCCGTGCCCCAGATGGCGTTCATCACCTTCTGTGGATGGCCCGGGTATTCCTTTTTCATGGAAAGGATCACCAGGTTGTGAAAGGCACCTGCCGCAGGCAGGTGCATGTCGTGGATCTCCGGCAGCACCAGGCGCAGCAGGGGCAGGAAGATCCGTTCCGTGGCGAGTCCCAGATAGGCATCCTCCTGGGGGGGGCGCCCCACCAGGGTTGCGGAGAACACGGGATGCTTCCGCATCGTGATTGCTTCCACATGCAGCACGGGGTAGTCGTCCGCCAGGGAGTAGTAGCCCGTGTGGTCGCCGAAGGGGCCTTCACGGCGGAGTTCTGCTGGATCCACCCAGCCCTCGATGACGATTTCCGAATCGGCAGGCACTTCGAGATCATTCGTCACGCAGCGCACCATTTCCACACCTTCGCCGCGCAGAAAGCCCGTGAACATGACTTCGGAGAGAAAGGGTGGCAGGGGCGCCGTGGCGGCGTAGAGCAGGGCGGGATCGCCCCCAAAGGCCACGGCCACGGGCATCCGTTCTCCCGCTGCATAGCCGTGCCTAGCCCGGGCACCATCGTGATGTAGTTGGGTGTGAAAGCCCAGGGTGCGGTCGTCATAGACCTGCAGACGGTACAGGCCCATGTTCCGGCGCCCGTCCTTGTAGCGCAGATGACTCATGCCCATGGTGAGGAAGGGGCCGCCGTCCTCGGGCCAGGTGGTGAGTACAGGCAGCGCGGAGAGTTTGGCGTTTTCGCCCTGCAGGACGATCTCCTGACAGAGCCCCTTGCGCACCGTCTTGGGCATCCAGGCCGAGACTTCGGCCAGCACGGGCAGCTTGGCGAGTTTGTCCAGCAGACTGCTGCCGGGCTTGGGCAGGGCCTCGGCGATGAGCTTTTCAATGCGATCCCCGATGGCGTCCAGGCCCCGGGGTTCCCGGTCCACGCCCAGGGCCATCTCCATGCGCTTCAGGCTGCCGGAGATGTTCATGGCCACCGGCATCGTGTGGCCCTTGGGATTTTCGAAGAGGAGCCCCAGGCCGCCACCCGGCTGTTTGGCCACACGATCCGCAACGGCCCCCATCTCCAGGAAGGGATCCACTTCGGCGGATACGCGCTTCAATTCGCCCGCAGCCTCGAGCTGCTTCAGGAAGGTCTGGAAATCGCGGCCCATGGCATTCCCCCGGAACCCTGATCCTACCCGCTTGGTATGCGAGTCGCCCGTCGGGTGGGGTAGGCTTGTCCCATGGCCCTGCGCCCCCCCCCGATCCTTCGCCTGGGATGTCCTTTTGAGGATCCTGCGCTTCTTCTACCTGCTCTGGGGCGGGATGCTCCTGGTCTCCATGGCCATCGCCAATCGCGTAAGGCCCCCGGCCTTCCTCTGGGAATGGCCCCGGGTGGCACACTTCCTCACCACCCCCTGGGGACGGGGCCTGCTCCTGGGCCTTGCAGTCGTGATGGCCCTTGCGGCCCTGCTGGAAGTCTGGGAACTGGTGGACCGCCTCCTGGTGCGCTTCCTCCACGAGCACGAACGGGAGCGCTGAGACGCATGAAAGCCTTCGAAGCCTTCGTCGCCGAACGGTACCTGAAGACCCGGAGGAAGGGGGCCTTCGTGCGCACCCTCACGCGCTATGCCCGCTGGGGTATTGGCCTGGGCGTCTTCGTGCTGGTGGTGGTGCAGGCCCTCATGAACGGCTTCAAGGAGGAAATCCAGGCCAACCTCTTCACGGCGACCGGGCATTTCACGGTGGCCTTTTTCACAGGGGATCTGCCGGATACGCCCATGGCCTTGAATGCCATCCGCGCCACACCGGGAGTCGTGGCGGCCAGTCCCATGCGCTTCGAACGCGGCCTGCTGAAATCGTCCAATAGCGCGGCGCCCGTGGAAGCGGTGATGGTGAAAGCCATCGATCCCGCCACGGCCCACGGCACCTCCAGTATTTTCGACAGTCTGCAGCCCAGGCCCGTGGAGCAGTTGCAGGAGGGCGAACTGCTGGTGGGCCGGGAGTTGGCCAAGAGCGTCGGCCTGCGTCAGGGCGACAATGTGGGCATCGCTTTCATGCGCGTGGAACTGGGGTTGTCCGGCCTCCAGCCCCGCATGGTGGCCTTCAAGGTGGCGGGCCTCTTCGAAAGCCACATCAGCGAGTACGACCAGCGCTGGGTCTTCATTCATCTGAAGGACGCCCAGCGATTGGCTCAGACGGACCAGGCCGAATTCATCGAAGTGCGCGCCACCAGCATCGATGCCATTGAGACCGTCAAGCCTGCGGCGCTGCGGACTCTCAATCGTGATGCCAAGGGGCCCTACCTGGCGACCGATCTGCGCGATGCCAATCGCGCCCTTTTCTCGGCCCTGAAGTTCCAGAAATTGCTCTTCGCCATCATCCTGGCCTTCATCGTCGTGCTGGCAGCCTTCAACATCGTGGCCATCCTGGTGCTCTTCATCACCGAAAAGCGGCGGGATCTCGGCGTGCTGCTGGCGCTGGGGGCCACGCCGCGCCAAATCCAGCACATCTTCGAACTCCAGGGTGTGCGCATCTGCGCCGTGGGCACCGCCTGGGGCATGGGGCTCGCCGTGCCCGCTTGCTGGATCGCCGATCACTGGAAGCTGGTGAAACTGCCGCCCGCCCTCTACGACTTCATTACCTATGTGCCCTTCAAACTTTCGATCCTCGATCTCGCCATGGTGGCCGTCTTTCCCCTGCTCGTTGCCTGGGCCGCCTCCAGGTACCCCGCCCGCCGCGCCGCCGAAGTGAATCCCGTGGATGCGCTGAGGGCGGAATGAGGCGCGGCGAGATGGAAAAACTGAAAATAACTTCCCTTTAATCACCAAATTGATACCACTTTCTTCGCAGTGCTCACGGAAGTTGAAGGTTAGAAATTAGAAAGTAGGAACCACGATGGCCCTGCCTGCCGCACCCCTGACGCATCCCTACCTCTTCGTGGACACGGAGACGGGCGGGCTGGACCCCGGGCGCCATAGCCTCCTGTCCATCGGACTGGTCCTGGGCGATGTGGGTGAGGTGCGGCACAGCCTGGAGCTCTTTCTCAGGCACGACACCTATGCGGTGGATGGGGCCGCCATGAAAGTCAATCGCATCGATTTGGCGAAGCATCACGGGGCGGCCATGGACGCGGGCACGCTGATGGCGGTGTTGGATGTCTTTTTGGACCAGTTTTTCCCTTGCAAGAGCGAGCCAATATTCCTGGTGGGTCACAATGTCGCCTTCGACCGGGCCTTTTTGGAGGCCTTCTGGAAACAGATGGGGCGCGCCTTCGAGCCTCGTTTCAGCCATCGGCTCATCGATACTCACAGCTTGGCGGCCGGACTGCGAGACGCGGGCCGACTGCCTATCGCCAGCCTGACTTCCACGGCCCTCTTCGCCCATTTCGGCATCGAGGTGCCCGAGGAGAAGCGCCATACGGCCCTGGGCGATGCCCTGGCCACCTTCGAGCTGTACTGGAGGCTGGTGGAGTTGGCCCGATGATCGGACAACCCCTGTCGATTGCGCGACTCCACAAGACCTATCCCGGTGCCGAGCATCCGGTCTTCCGCGGCTACGATCTGGAGGTTGAAGCGGGAGGGCTCTGCGCGGTGGTGGGCGTTTCGGGCGTGGGCAAGACCACGCTCCTCAACTGCATCGCGGGCCTGGACACCTGGGAGGAAGGCCTTATTCAGGTGAATGGCGAGGCCGTACCCAAGGGGAATCTGGAAGGTCTGGCGCTGTTCCGGCGGAGACATATTGGCTTGGCCTTCCAGCAGCCGCATCTCCTGCCCGAATTCACGGTGCTGGAGAACCTGCTGATGCCCCTGCGCATTGATGGAACCCTGGCTCCCGGTCACGAGGCCTGGGCCAGGGAACTCCTGGCTCGCGTGGGTCTGGCGGATTTCGCCGAGCGTCTGCCGGGCACCCTCAGT
>CAIPUA010000155.1 GCA_903868115.1 uncultured Holophagaceae bacterium | reverse complement strand
GGCAGTTCCCACACTCTGACCGGAAGTGGAGCGGTTATACCCGCCCGCACTGTTCCAGGAAGGAGCGGTTCCGTAGGTTCCCCAGGCGGCATCCGATCCGCCGGTAGAAAGCTTGGCGTCGCCGGAATTCGAGGTGGGCCACTTGACGCCCCAAGCCTCCTCAAAGCCCCTGGAGGCCTCGACCACGCGGGCCTCAATCTGAACCTGCTGAATTTGGACATCCAACTGGGCAATCAGATCATCGATCAGGAAGATGTTCCGAGGCAGATCCGTGATGATCAGCGTGTTGGTGCGCTCATCGATGATGATGCCGCCTCGTTTCGTGATTACCTTTTCCAGAATCGGCTTGACCTCACCAACCTTCGCGAAAGAGAGCGGTCGGGTGATGCTCTGGACATCGCCGGCCAGGGCCTTCGCGTCATCCAGGCGCTTGCGGTCCTCTTCTTCCTTCTGGAGCTTTTCGATCTTGGCAACGCGGATAACACCATTGCTGATTTCCTTGCCCAGGCCAGCGTGCTTCAAAATGAGGTCCAGCACCTGATCCCAGGGCGTCTCCACAAACTTGAAGGCGAAGATGCCTTGTACATCCTGATCTGCGATCAGATTCAACTTGGCAACATCAGCGATGAGGCGTAGGAAATCCTGAATGTCCGTGCCCTTGGCATCGATGGTCATCCGGGTTCCGGTGTACCGCATCTGGGAATCGCCCAAAGTTCTCCCAGCGCGGGCATCTTCACGAGAAGTCCCAGCCTGGGGAGCAGCCATCTTCTCCTGAGCCATACCCGGGGTCGTCGGCAGGAGCGCAGAAACCGCAAGGCTGGGTAGAGCCTGGAACGTCATCCCAATCCCAGGAACGGGCAGGAGAGGGACCACGACCTTGGGCTGAGCAGAGATTGGCTCTGCCGACACTGTCTCGGCAGCTTGGGCCTTCGCTACGATGACTTCCGTCTCGATGGGAAGCGCCTTGGCTGGGACAGCGGGGAGAGCAGGAAGCAATCTAGCTTGCACCGTGCCGGAACCCGGCTCCAGGGACACCCTCAAGCCACCCTCGTGGGCGGTGACGGCCACCTGGGTGCCACCAGGCACCTCCAACACGACCCTGGTGATGGGAAGCGGGTCCGTGGCGAACTGCGCGATCCTGGATTTCTGGATGACGCCCTGGCAGAAGGCGGCAATTTCCTTTCGGGTCACCTGCGTGCCTCGATACACCCCAGGAAGATCGAGCACGACCCGATTAGGGTTGCTCAGAACCTGCAGTCGCGGCTGTCCGGCGAAATTCGGGATGGCAAGATTCAGAACGGTGCCGCTACCGGACTCCAGGACGGCGCCCAAGAGGGTGCTCGCACGGATCGGAGCTTCCCGTTCAGCGGTGGTGGCCATGAGCGAACCGGACGGGATCGCCGCCAGGACCACGCCCCCTGCGACCAGCAAGGAACTCAGGCGAGCATTCATCGTTTTCCCTCCTCGCGCTTGAACGTCTTCACGACTGTTCTGTATACGGATCGATTGGTTGAGCTGACATCCCACTGATGAAATGTAACGGACTTCTCATCAATGCCGACTATTTCGCCGTCGCGGAATTTGAATCCAATCGGCAGCTTTTTGGTGTTTCCCCGCGAATCAGTGACTACGGCGTAGGCGGTCCCACCAGTCTTGAGCCAGCCTTTGACCCCGATGTCATCCACCAGATCACCTTTGTTCGTTTGTTCCGAGTCCGTAGGAGCACTGAATGGATCCCGAATGAGGGCGGCCCGGTAGGGAATCTGTATTATTTTGGTCAGTTCTTCCTGGGAAGGCATGGCATCCGCAGGTGCGGGTGTGGCAACCGGGGATGTGGCCCCAGGTTTCGCACCCTTGCCAGCGACAGGAGCCTTGGGTGCCTGGGCACCGAGGCCCAGGGTGATGGTCAGCAACGGGACAATGGTGAGTAGGCGTACCATGGCTGATCAGTCTCCCGCAGCTGCAGTCTTCCCCGCAGGGGCCGCTGCGGGTGGCGGCGCAACAGGCTTGGGGGGATCAGGGTTGTAGACGAACGCGCTGATTCGGCAGGTGATGGTCACGGGCCACAGAGTTTTCCCGCCTACACGCTTCAACTGCATCTCGCTGACGTTGATGATTTTTTCGTAGCCCGACACCTGCGATGCAAATTGTCCGAAGGAGTGGTAGCCGGCCATGAAGGTGAAGGTGAAGGGATACTCCGTGTAGTAATCCTTCTTGATGGCGCCTTCAACATTGAACGAAACCTGTTCGATGCCTGCGGTATCGGCCAGCTTCTTGATCCGGTAGGGAATCTCTCCCTTGTCCGTGTCCGTTGGCATCAGCTTGATCAAGGCCTCGATCAGCTTCTGCTGCTGATCGACTTCGATCTTCAGCTTTTCGTAATTAGCTTTGAGCTGGTAGCCCTTGTCTACCTCTTTTTCGAGGATCACGATGCTCGCTTTCAGAGCCGCTCGTTCATCCCGCTTGCCGCCGAGAAAGACCCAGGCGAGCACGGTGATAAGGAGCCCCGCGAGCCCACCGATCAGAATCTGCTTCTGCAGTTGGGTATTCATGGGCTACCTCAGGCTGTGTTCTTCAGGTCGAAGGAGATGGTGAACTCCACTACTCCGGCTTTCTTGTCGGCCGTAGGGTAATTCACATTCCGGAACCACTTGGATTGTTCGATGAGCTTGTTCCGGAACACATTGATCGCCTCGAAACTGCTGCTTGACCCCTTGATGGTGATCGCCATGCCCTTCTGACTGACTTCCTTGAACCAGACATCATCAGGGAGGACATTGGCCAGTTCCTCGAGCAGATGCACAGGGAGTTGCTGGGCGGTCTTCAGTCCGAGCATCACCTCTTTCTTTTTCTGGAGGGATTCCTTCTGCTCTCGGAAAGTCTTCTCAAGGGCGATGTACTTGGCGAGATCCCTCTTCTCCTGTTCGAGCTTTACCACCCTTTCCTGGGCCTGCCGAACTTCACGGTCAAGCATCATGTAATAGACGAGACCAAAGGATGCACAAACCAGTCCGACCAGCAACCCGGCGATGGGGAAACTGGACCGACCGGAACCTTCACCCTGAGCGTATACTTGGGCCGGCTCGGCCTTGTCAGGCTTCTTGCCTGCCGCCTGGACGAGCGTGTCACCGAGAAGATTGATCCTGATCATCGGTCCCCCACTTGGCGCAGCGCCAGTCCGACCGCGATAGCGGCGGAACTCCCGATCTCACGAACCGCGGCGGGGTCCACCGAGCGATCATCCATCTCGATGAGCTGGAAGGGATTGAATCGGTCGACCGAAACTCGAAGGCGGTCTCCAAGAATGTCGGTGAGCCCGGCGATCTTGGCACTACCACCCGAGAGGAGAACCCGATCGAGGCGATCCACCTTGAAGCTGGAACGGAAGAAATCAATGGTTCGACCGAGTTCGTCAGCAAAGGAATCGGAGATGGCAGAGAGAGAGGGCTCCACCTCTTCCGGAGTCCGTCCATCGGCATTCTTCCCCTGTTTGAGCAGCTCTGCCCCTTCCCGGGAAACGCCCCAGTCCTCCATGAGCTTGTCCGTGAAGCGATGTCCGCCCCAGGCGATGTCTCGCCAGAACACGGAACGATTCCCGACGAGCATCGTCATGTTCGTGAAGTTCGCACCGATATTCACCAGGGCCACAACCTCGTCCCGAGCCCCGGGGGAAGCGCTCACCTCGTAGGCATTCTGGAGCGCGAAAACATCCACATCGACCGTCAGTGGCTTGGCACCGGCCTGCGCCACGCACGTGAGGTAGGCTTCCATTTTGTCCTTGCGGCAGGCGACGAGCACGACATCCATGTTGCCATCACCCGGACGCTCCTCGATGACCGCAAAATCCAAGGCGTAGGAATCGAGTCCCTGCCCGGCAGGGAAGAAACTTTCCGCCTCCCAACGCACGGATTCCGCGAGTTCTGCCGGGCTCATCAGCGGGAAGGTCACTTTCTTGACCATCACCTGCTGGCCCGACACGGAAACCGCAACATCCCTGGCCTTGATTTTCTGCTCGGCGAGCACTTGACGAATGGCGGTGGAGACGGCGTTGCTGTCCATGATGTCCCCATCGACGATGGCGTCGTGGGGAACAGGTGCAACACCGAGTTTTTGCAACCGATACCGCTGGTTGCTCCCCTTTCCGAAGGCCTGGAGTTCGCAGACCTTAACGCAGCTCGAACCAATATCCAAGCCGACAAGTAGTTTTTTCTTGCTTTCGAAAAGACCCACAGGGAGCCTCGCTTAAAAAGTGAATGGCATCAAATTCTAACGTCGCAATTGGCCTCGTCAAGGTTTTTCACAGAGTTGGCTTGGATTACCTATTTCAAAACCGATGATGACCACCGTTATGTTGTCCTCCCCACCATTGTCTCTGGCTCTTTCAATCAATTCCCGGGTGGCCTGCTGGAGCGACGAAGCGTTCTGGACTATCGCCCAGATGTCAGCGTCTTGAACCATTCCCGATAGTCCATCAGAGCAAAGCAAGAGTCGATCCAATTCCTTGACCTGGACCTCCTGAACCGCAACATCCAGATCCCCACCGTTGCCCAGGGCCTGGGTGATGACATTTCGGAAGGGATGTTTCCTGGCCTCATCTGCAGTGAGAATGCCATTGGCGACCTGCTCCGCGACCCAGGAGTGATCTCGGGTTACCTGTCGTATGCCATTCGCATCCAGGAGATACGCTCGGCTGTCGCCGACATGAACTAGGGTGACCCGGTCCTCCTCGACCAGGCACGCCACAACGGTGGATCCCATGGATTCTCTCTCCGGATGGGTCCGAATGTCATCGACGATGGCCTGATCCGACAGCAGGAGCGCGGCCTTCAGGCGATTCCCGTCAAAGGGAATGCTCACATCGTATTCGAGGGGCCAGGTTCGGTCCTGCTCTACCGTCTGCGCGATGAATTGACCCACCTTTTCGACCACGATCTGGCTGGCAACCTCACCTGCGGCGTGCCCCCCCAGCCCATCAGCCACGATGAAAAGCCCCAGTTCACTATCGACGAGGAAGTTGTCCTCGTTGTGCTTTCTGACGCATCCCACATCCGTCTGCCCGGCGGCAAGCACCTGCATGTCCTCATCCCCTCTTGAAAAGGCGCCCGATTAGGGCACTGAACTGGTCCATGAGCCCACCTCTGGCAGAGGTCGGCGGGGGCGCCTTGGGAAGCGTTTGCCGAAAGGCCTTGTGATTGGGAGCGATTTGTCGCGCGGATTCTCGAGCACGGGCAGCGCGGGCCTGCATCCCAAGGGCCTGAAACACATCGGCCAGATGGAGCATTGAATCCACATCCTTGGGATTGAGACGAATCGCATGCTCAATCGCCTTGATGAGCGCTCGTTGGTCGCCGCCCGTGACCTCCAGCAGATGCCCCAAAAGCACGTAGGCGTCGGCCTTGTTTCCATCAAGACGCAAGGAGTAGTGGACCAACCCAAGGGCCCGCGAATAGTCCTTGGCTTCGAAGGCTTCCTTGGCCTCCTGGAACCAGTCATCAGCCGTCCGTTCAACCAAGGGCCGAGATGCCGCGTCCGGACTCTGAGGTTTGGTTTGGGCCTTGCCTCCGGTTTCCGGAAGGCGCTTCTCGATTTCGGCTCGTCGTTCCTGGTCCTTCAGCCCATTGAAAGCTTCGGCGAGCATCCTAAAACGGTTCTCGGCCTCGGTTTTCTCAGCTCCCGGGAACCGATCGGGATGCCACTGCTTGGCCAGCCGATGGTAGGCGGCCCTGACCTCTTCGGACGAGGCACCCGGGGATATCTCGAGGACTTCGAATGGGTTCATCAGTCTTCCGGTAAATATCTTTTAGACTCTATTCGTGAGGTTTCCACTGCGGCTTAAAACATGGATCCAGCCTAGTCCAGGCATCGGGAAACTACCATAAGAAGTCAAAGCCGAGGGAACGAATCTGTCTCTCGTCTCGAATACTGCCACACTCGATCCCCGGAGAACGAACGAATGGGCGGGACCCCCCTTGTAGAATGGCGAACTGGACTCGACGCGGGCGACCTCTCCGCCTCCATGCTCACGCGGCTCTGCCTGGATCGCATGGACTGCCTGGAGCCCCAGTTGAACGCGCTCACCCATCGAGACCGCGAATTTTCCCTGGCTGCGGCACAGGCAGCTGACCAACGCCTCCGCCGGGGGGAAACGGGGGGGATGCTCGGGATCCCCTTCGTGGTCAAGGACAACATCAACCTGAAGGGGATGCCGCTCACCAACGGTTCCAGAATCATGAGGGGACACACCTCCACCTACAATGCAACGGTAGTCCAGCGACTGCTGAACGCGGGGGCCGTGCCTCTGGCGAAGGCCAACATGGACGAATTCGCCATGGGCTCCAGCGGGGAATACAGCGCCCACGGGCCTACACGCAATCCCTGGGATCTCTCTCGCGTGCCCGGGGGAAGCAGTTCCGGGCCTATTGTGGCCGTTTCCGCAGGCTATTCCCCGCTGGCTCTCGGAACCGACACCGGTGGGTCGGTCCGCCTTCCGGCGAGCTTTTGTGGTGTCACCGCCATGCGACCGACTTACGGCGCGCTAAGCCGATACGGTATCACGGCCATGGCCTCCTCACTCGATCAGGTAGGGCCTGTTGCCACCAGTGCCAAAGAATTGGCACTGGGCCTTTCCGTCATGGTCGGACAGGATCCTCACGATTGCACCAGCCTGGAACTGCCGGCGGCAGCGCGCCTTGAGGATCTTCGACCTGCGTCGCTCAAAGGATTAAGGATAGGGCTTCCTCAAGAATACTTTGGCGAAGGACTCCAATCCGGGGTCCGGGATGTGCTCATGACCGCACTTAGTCGGTTGGCATCCGAAGGAGCGGAACTGGTGGAGGTATCCCTGCCCCACACCCGCTTTGCGATCGACACCTACTACCTACTCAATACCTCGGAGGTTTCCAGCAATCTTTCTCGCTTTGACGGGGTGCGCTTCGGCGCTCGGGAACCGGGCGAAAGCCTTCACGGCATGATTGCCAGGACTCGGGACAAGGGTTTCGGCCCGGAGGTCAAGCGCCGAGTATTGCTTGGCGCCTTTTGTCTCTCCAAGGGCTACTACGAAGACTTCTACCTGCGAGCCCTCAAGGTCCGAACTCTCATCACCCGCGATTTCCAGGCAGCCTTTCAGCATGTGGATATGCTCGCGACTCCCGTGAGTCCATCCATCGCGTTTCCTCTCGGCGAGAAGACCTCGGACCCCTTATCAATGTACCTGGCCGATATTTTCACGGTAACCATGGCCCTGGCCGCACTCCCCGCCCTGGCCATCCCCGCAGGCTTGTCGCAGGGGATGCCTGTGGGTCTCCAACTGGTGGGCCCTTCACTTTCGGACGTGCATCTTCTCGAAGTCTCGGCGGCCTTTCAGGAACTCACCGACCACCACCTCCGTATACCTCCATTCGATTGATCAGGAATATTTATGGCTTTTGATGGCCGGTGGGTTCGGTGGTGGCTCGTCTTGGCAATGCCGCCGAGATACAACGGCTCATTCCGGGACTCCGAACATCATCCTTCAGCATGGAATAGCAAGATTCAGCAATGAATAGAATTTATGAATTTTTCAATAGTTTAGTGCATCCCAAACGAGAACCCCTAGGACTGGGGGTTCTCGTTGCTGGTGCCCCTGGCCGGACTTGAACCAGCACTCCTGGAAGGAAACACATTTTGAGTGTGCCGCGTCTGCCATTTCGCCACAGGGGCCTAGAGATCAAGCATATCTCACTCCTCCGCATTTGAAAAGTTCAGCAAGGAGTGCTTGACTGAATGATATTATTACCTGGGAGGTTGCATGGGGAAGCCCGTAGTTCCAAAACGCGCGAATCACCCACCTTTATTGACTGGTACCACAGGCGGGGGCCGTGTCTCTCCAGTGCCGGGTCGCGCATTCATTCCCCTCGACCAGATAACCACCTCAGCGCTGCGAACCCGGGATGTCAACGAAAGACATGTTGTCGCCCTTGCCGAGTCAATCGCGGCATTTGGTCTGATTCACCCACCAGCCGTGGACCGATCGAACCGCCTCCTTGCGGGCGCTCATCGCCTTGCGGCGCTTCGCTGGCTGCAGGAGCATTCCAATACACGTTTTCTCGAACTGTTTCCAGAAGGCGTCCCGGTTTGGCGAATGGATCTCGATGCTAATTCAGATGTCGATCTGGCCCTTGCCGTCGAAACCACTGAAAACGAACAACGTCGCGATTACAGTTTGGCTGAAATCCTGAAACTTGCCGACCGATTGAAGGCTGCTGGGTTTCACTATACCGCCGAGGGTGGCCGTCCGAAGACCGATGCCCGTCCGCTCATGCCTGCGCTCGAGATCATCGTCGGAAAATCCGTTCGCCAACTTCGTCGAATTCTCAATCCGATAACATCAAAAAAAACTCGGCCACATGACCTAGTTTTTGATCTAAAGCGATTTCTTGAATCCTCCGAACTACTCGCGAGTCGCTTAGCCGCCTCCCCTGACATTCCTGAGTTGTGCACGCTGAAATCCCAAATCGAGCGCGTGAATCGCCTGACCCTGCTCGCGATGGATTCCTTGCTTTCCTCCGCGCCCTGAGACCTCGGATCATCCTGCGTCCGAACCGTCCTTTTCAACGCAGCATCCTGTGCTTCTCTCGGAGGTCACATGCGTCTGTCGGTGCTCACCCTCTCTGCCCTCCTTGCCTCTTGTCCCGTCTATGCTCAAACG
>CAIPUA010000154.1 GCA_903868115.1 uncultured Holophagaceae bacterium | reverse complement strand
CCTCTCCGGCCTTGCCGAGGAAGCCTTGGCCCAGGCGGTCAAGGCTCGCTTGGCGGAGGCCTGGCTCCAGGAAAATGCCAAAGGCATCGAGGCATACAACGACCACATCGCGGCCCAAGGCGTATTCAATGATGGGTTGCGGAGCTTCTGATGGCCTTTCTCGAAGTCCATGCGAATCCAAATCCCGCCTCAAAGATGGCCATCCCCTTGCTTCTGGAAGTCCAGGCCGATTTGCTCTCCGCCCTGGAATCCCGTGTCGTGGTTCCGCTCTACCGCAAGGATGCGGCCCCGCGTTATGCTATCGCCCGCCTGACACCAATCCTGGAATTCCAGGGACAACCCTACGTCGCCATGGTCCCTGAGCTCGCAGGTCTGGCACGGCGCAGTCTTGGGACCTGCCTGGGGAACATGCCATCAGCGAGAGCTGAGATCATAGCCGCTTTGGATCTACTGTTCACAGGGATCTAGGCTGTCCCAGACCCAGGGCGGCAGCCAGGATCCAACCAAAACGTGAACTCATCAGTTTTCCTTGGTTATCCTGTAAGGGTTGACAACCTTAGAGGTGCGCCGTGGCCGAAGCTCAGCCGACCGAATCCGCGCCTGAGCGCCGCCCAACACGCCCCTTCGACGAGGAGCGTTTACTCCGCGCCGAGACCCAAGAACAGGCCGCGGCCAATTCGAAAGATGACGCCCAGGAATTGGCCTTCCAGGCCCTGGAGGCCCACGGCCATGCCGAGGCCAGGGCCCTGGCGACCGAAGCTCTGGAACGCGATCCCGATTGCATCGATGCCCTTAACGCCCTGGCCAACTCGGAAGGCAAAGGCCCCGAGGAGGCCGCCCAACGAATGCAGGAAGTGGCCGTCAAGGCGGAGAAGGCACTCGGCCCGGACTTCATCCGCGATAACAAGGGCCATCTCTGGGACTGCGTGGAGGCCCGTCCCTACCTGCGCTCCCGCATGATCTTGGCCAGCCTCCTGGCGCGCTCCGGCAAGCTAAAGGAGGCCCTGCCCCACTTCCAGGCCCTGCTGCGCTTCACCGAGGGCGATCCCCAGGGCGTGCGCTATCACCTGGCCCGCTGCTACGCCTCCATGGGCCAGACCAAGCCCCTGCAGAAGCTCCTGGGCGCCTGGGAATCCGATCCAGGCCCCGTCTGGGCCTACCTGACCGTGCTTCTGAAATTGCGCCTCAAGGAGGACAAATCCGCTCTCAAGGCCCTGGAACGGGCCCGGACCTTGAACCCCCACGTTGAGGGTTTCCTCACAGGCACCATCCAGCTTCCCAAGCCATCTCCCCAGGCCGCCGCGCCCGGAAGCCCCGAAGAAGCGGCCGCTGCCCTGCACTTTCTCGCCCCCGCCTGGACTGCCGATCGCGAGGCGATGTACTGGCTCTTCAAGGTGGGCAAGGAACATCGCGGATGACCGCCCCGCTGGAACTTTCCGAGAGGTTTCCCGAGGGCGACCGGAACGGCGTGCCGCCGGCCACGGCGCGGATGCAGATCGG
>CAIPUA010000153.1 GCA_903868115.1 uncultured Holophagaceae bacterium | reverse complement strand
TCCAGCTCGCTGGTGCAGCCCGCATCCTTGTGCAGGATGTCGTCGATGTTCTTGAAGGTCTGTTCAAACATGAAGTGGCCCTATGGCAGTTCGGGATACCAAGACGCGCGATGGGGAATCGAAGGAAGCAGCGAGACACCCAGAGCAGTACCACGATCATTTCATGGATCGCGTCTACCAGGTGACCTGGCAGTGGCCATGACCGGGAAACTAGGTCGATAGAAGCCAGCCAAACGAGTAGAGCGGCAGAACCTGTACCGTTAGCGGCAGAACGCGGACCCTAAAACGGCAGAACCTGTACCCAAACTATCTTTTATCTATCAAGAATCCTTTTTCGCCCCCCCTTGCCCCCGTCCGGGGGGGGCGCCCATCCGCTGCGCTCCCTGGGCACGAAGGTGGATGCCAGGGATGTAGGTCATCGGATGGCGTCCTCAACTAGGCAGGGTTCGGATCTAGTCGGGGCAGCGGGATTCTCCAGTCTATTTAAGCCATCCCGTGTCATCACCCGATCGAGGATGCCTCTCGGATCTGCCATCTGAACCTTCCCGCCCACCCTGGCCACCACTCAGCACCCGTACGCCCTTGAGAAGACCCCTGGTGCAGCGTGTCGGCATGGCATGGACCCAATGCTTAGCGACTACCGCTTGATTTCAGATACATCGAATACCATCCCCCCCATGCGTTGCGCGGAATGCCACACCCGGTAGCCCAAGCTTGGGTACAAGCACTGTGAGCCGTGCCTCCAGGAGCTGTCGGACCGGGCCGCACGATGGGATCCGTAGGCCGGTGGCGTAGATCAGGGTGAAGAACATGCGGTATTTGGCGTTGGTGAAGCCCTCCAGGAGGCGCTGGATTTCCACCCGGGCCAGGATCGATGGCAGCGGCGCCTTGGCCTTGGGGATGGTGATCCAGGCCACCCTCTCCGGCTGGCCAAGGGTCCGGGCGTAAAGGAACTTCAGGGCGGCGTCATGCTGCCCAAGCCGGGACGCGCCGATGGCCTGCTGTCGGAGGACATCCACCCAGCGGCGAACGCTCTCCTGGCTGGCCTCGACAAGGTCGTGGCCCAGGAACTCCTCGAAGCGGCGGGCCGAGGCGACGTATTGCTGGACGGTTCGGGGGGCGCGGTTCGCCATTTCGAGATCGCCCGCGAATCGGGACAGAGCTACACTTTCTGCACGCATGCAGTACCTCCTTGAATGTGGGTCGGTGGTGATTCACCGCCACATTCAAGGGGCCTGCAATCAGTGGCTACCGCTAGCTTTATAAGGCGGCCGGGCTGAACGGACGCCTGTCACCCCTGCCGCGTAGCGGCTTGGTCCAAGATACATCCGCTCAACGCGGCCCCAACGCCCCAGGCTGAATTCGCCTACAGGTCGCGCCCCTTCTTCATTTCTGCAAGCCACTCACGGATGGCCTGGAGGGGGTTGGGGCCTTCTCGCAATCCACTCGATACACCCTACTCCATTGCCTCAAAGGCTTTATTCATTGCGCAATGCCCACCGCCGCGTCGATCCAGCCGCCGCCCACCAGGCGCTCGCCCTCGTAGAAGGCCACGGCCTGGCCGGGGGTGACGGCGC
>CAIPUA010000152.1 GCA_903868115.1 uncultured Holophagaceae bacterium | reverse complement strand
TCGCTTCCGCAGTTTCCCTCCAAGCTCAGGAGAAAAATGGATTCGTCCTCTCCGCGGGTTTCGCCACACCCCATGGAGACGCGCTCGACCTCAACGGTCAGACTATGCGCGGCTATGGGCTCCAGGTGGGCTATTGCTTTCATCCGGAGAACTACGGCGTATCCTTCCTGGCCTATCTGAGCCATCAGGTGCTGCCGGGCAAGGACAAGCCCGAGCAGACCACCTACGACATGGCCGCCAATCTCGTGGGTGTGGATCTCATCTACAAGATTAACAGTACGCCTTTGAGCGTATTCACCGGCCCCTCCGTTCATTCATGGCGTGTGACGCAGAGAGGCCCAGGCTCCATCAGTGCCGATCAGGTTGACCAGCACTGGAAGCCGGGTTGGCGCCTGGGGCTCGGCTACCGGATTAGCAAGGGTTGGTCGGTTTCGACCGCATTCACTCAGACAGCTTGGCGGAGCCGGACCGATCAGGACTATGTGCAAGGCCTGAACCCCAGCCGACCCGCCTATTGGAGTTTCCTGGCCAACTTCCGCTTCTGATTTCGTTTGTCTTCCTCTGCGTCCTCTGTGGTTCATCCGTTTGTTGCAAAAGCCAAAATGCAAAGTCCCGATCCAATGCTAACGAAGCTGGTGTTGACCTCTTTTCTCCTCCTTGGTGTCCTGCTCAATCCAGCGCAGGCGCAAGAGGTCGTGAAGCTGTGGGAGGGGCAAGCCAAGCCCTTTCACAAAGCAAACACCCTGGTGGAACGCGTGGAGGAGGTCTGGGGAACGCGCTGCATCGCCAATGTCACGGATCCCACGCTGACCATTTACCGAGCCAAGGGAAAAAACTCAGGAGTCGGGGTGCTCGTCATTCCTGGTGGAAATTATTCCGTGGTGGCTGTTCACCATGAGGGGTATGACATCGCCAAGGCCCTGTCGAACCATGGCATCACGGCCGCGGTGCTCAAATACCGGCTGCCCGATCCGAAGACCTCCGACCAGCCGGAGTTGGTACCCATCACGGATACGAAGCGGGCCCTGAAACTCCTGCGGCAGCGATCTGGGGAATATGGCATCGACAAGAAAAAAATCGGTGTCCTCGGTTTCTCTGCAGGCAGTCATCTGGCCACGGTAGCCAGCCTCTGGAAGAGCATCGACGGGGAAGAAAATCCCAATTTCTCCGGCCTCATTTACGGCGTGACGAACCTTTCCCAGGAAAACCTCAAGTGGCTGGAGGAAAGTCTGTATTTTCGAAAATTGACGGTTGAGGAAATCGCCAAGAACCGACTACTGACCTTGGTAAACAAGGCCACGCCCCCGGCCTTCCTGGTTCACTCCTACGATGACGACACCTGCAAGGTCGAAGAATCGACCCTCTATGCCCAGAAACTCTACGAAACCGGCGTCCCCGTCGAGATGCACCTGTTCCCGAAGGGTGGCCACGGCTTCGGAATCGGCAGGAAGGGGGGAAGCACGAATCAGTGGTTGCCGCTGTTCGTCAGATGGCTGACCGAGCCCTCATAGATGATCGAGAACTGCTTGAGCCCGGAATCCTGTGATGTAGGGACCTGTTGGGCCCCGAAGATCTGGAAGAGGCGTTCCTCAGGCACGATCCGGAACAGCGTGCTGGCGTAACCGCCCCACCCATACTGCAGGACTTTGCGGGGGCTCGGGCCGATACCTAATTGCACTTCGTTGATTTCGAAGCCAAGGCCGAACTTGAAGGGGGCTGATACCCCGTTGAGTTGGTCAGTGAACATCAACTTGAGGGTTGCTTCCTTCAGCAGTCGGTGTCCTTTGAACTGCCCACCATCCACCAGCATCTGGCAGAAGTTCGCGTAATCGCGCACGGTCGAAACCAATCCGCCTCCGCCCGAAAGGAACTCGACGTCATCGTTGAAGGGACTGGACGCTCCCTGGTCTTCCACCGCCAACTTGCCGCCACGCGGCGTGTAGCAGGTGGTGAACCGCGAGCGCTTGCCCTTGGGAACCCAAAAACCCGTATCCATCATTGCCAAGGGTTCGAATATGGATTTTTGCAGGAACCGATCCAGCCTCTCGCCGGACCAGACTTCGATCAACCGTCCGAGTAGATCCGTGTTGAAGCCGTAGGTGAACTGCTCGCCGGGATCATGCGAGGCGGAAATCCGCGCCAAGGCTTCCGCCGCCTTCTCGATCGACATTTTCGGAGGGAACAGTTCGGACGGACCCCAGTAGCGCATCCCTTCGCGCTCGTAGAATTCGCGCACCTCGGGCTCGTCTCCGTAGCTATACCCGGTGGTATGGCAAAACACATCCCGGATCGTGATATGGCGCTTGGGAGCAACGCGTTGAATGGTGCCACCAATCTTCTTCAGGACCGTCGTGTTCGAGAATGCGGGGATGTATCTGGAAACCGGATCATCCAGCTTGAATTTCCCCCGCTCGTACAGCCTCATCGCTGCAACCGAGACGATGGGCTTGGACATCGAATAGATGCGGAGGATCGAATCGAGCTGGAACGGCATCTTGGCCTCGATATCGCTGAAGCCATCGCATTCCGCGTACATCGTCTTCCCGTCCCGCACCACCAAGTGGCCAACGCCAGCGAATTCGCCTGCCTTAACCGCCCGGCGGAGCTCCGCCCGCGCCAGTTCGGCAGCCTTCTGGGTAAGTTGTTGAGCGTCTGCCATCGATGCCGTCAAGACCGCGGTAAGCACTAGGATAGAGGATCGAAAATTCAAGGGTCCCAACTTGGCCTCCTGTGGATTGGGTCGCGTGCGCCTATCGACCCTGAATGCGGGCAATGGCGAAGGGATCCTCCCCGGCCTGCAGAAGATGGAGACGGTAGCTGTAGGCGAAAGGCGGGCGGACCAAACGGAATTCATCGTGCGGCAGGAAGCCCCAGGAATTGTCGCCGCCCAGGCCACGCTGCTTGAAGTCAAGGTTTAGGGTGATGGCATCACGCTTCGGCAGTTGGTAGGGGTAGAAGTTCGACATCTGTGAGGCGCAGAAGAGGTCCTCGGTCGTGTGGTGCAGCGCGTTGGCGCTCAAAAGCGGTGCTCCGATGGCGAGCAGGCCGAGGCCCTGAGTATTGGTGAGCGCAATCCAGCGCACGCCCTCCTTGTTGCCGGTCTCGCCGGGCTTGATGTAGGGGAAGGCCTGTTCGGTGACGGTGCCGCGGTAGAAGCCAACGCGAGCATCCTGGCGATCCCAGTAGGTTTCCTGGGGGCCCTTGCCGTACCAGGAGAGTTGCTCGAATTCGGGCCGCAGCGCGGTCTGCATACCGAACCGCGGCAGTTCTGGCATCGGCTTCGTGCCGGATTCCAGGGAGACCTCCACGAGGATATCTCCGCTGCCAAGCACGCTGTAGCTCACGCGGCAAGGGGCCGCGAAGTCGGTCAGCAGGCCTTCGAAGAGAAGGTTCACGAGTCCAGCCTTGCGAGTGACGGTGCTGGACTTGATCTGCATGCGCCTGTGGGCCTCGCGCCAGACCGTGAGGTCGGTGCTGTCCTTCTCGTTGGCACCGCCCATGCGACTGCCTCGGTCGTTGTCGACGGGAGCGCGCCAGAAGTGCAGGCCCAGAGGGGCGTCGAGCAGCTCGGTTTCACCGGCTTTCAGGGACACTAGCTGCCCAAGCAACCGATCGAAAGCCGCAGTGAAGCCCGGACCGGAAACTGTGATCCTGCCGACTTCCTCCTTTACCTGCGGAGACTTCACCGTGACCTTGGCAACGGAGGCCGGAGCGGCCATCGGCAGCTTGAACTGCTCCCAGGCCACTTCGTGACCCGCGTTGGCCCAGGGCTTGGCCGAGGCGAGCCTGAAGCTCAATTCCACAAAGTATTCGACGCCGGGCTCGGGGTTGAAGGGCTGGATCGGCAGAGCCAGCCGCTTGTGTTCCCGAGGGGC
>CAIPUA010000151.1 GCA_903868115.1 uncultured Holophagaceae bacterium | reverse complement strand
GCCGTTGCCAAAAAGCCGGTCGTCAAGAAGGCCGTGAAGAAGGTCGTCAAGAAGGCCGTTGCCAAAAAGCCGGTCGTCAAGAAGGCCGTGAAGAAGGTCGTCAAGAAGGCCGTTGCCAAAAAGCCGGTCGCCAAGAAGGCCGTGAAGAAGGCCGTCAAGAAGTAGAAAGAAAGCACTTTTCACTGATCTCCGCCCTGCGGGTGGCGTCCTGGAAATCTCGGCATGAAGTTGATCGAACGCGTCTCAGCCCTTGAAGTTCTCGATAGCCGTGGCAACCCCACGGTACTGGCCCGGGTGTACCTGAACGATGGTACTTTTGGACAGGCCATGGTCCCCTCCGGTGCCAGCACCGGAAGCCGGGAGGCTCTCGAAATGCGGGATGGCGACAAGAAGCGCTATCTCGGCAAGGGTGTGCTCGGCGCTGTTCACGCGATCAACACAGAGATCCAGGACGCCCTCCAAGGGATGGATCCCTTCCAGCAGGCGGAGCTCGACGAGCTCATGATCAGCCTGGATGGGACCGAGAATAAATCCGACCTGGGGGCGAATGCGATCCTGGGCGTGTCCATGGCGCTGGCCGATGTGGCCGCCAAGGCCCTTGGACAGCCCCTCTACCGGTATCTAGGAGGCGCCTCCGCGCGCCTGCTGCCCGTGCCGATGATGAACATCATCAACGGAGGGGCCCACGCGGATAACAACGTGGACATCCAGGAGTTCATGATCCTGCCCGTCGGGGCACCCTCTTTCACCGAGTGCCTCCGCTGGGGCGCGGAGGTCTACCATGCACTCAAGGGAGTACTGAAGGCCAAGAAACTCGCCACTGGCGTTGGGGACGAAGGTGGCTTTGCCCCGAATCTCGGCAGCAACGAGGAAGCCCTCGCGCTCATCGAAGAGGGCGTCAAGAAGGCGGGGTTCAAACCCGGCAAGGACTTCTACCTCGGCCTCGACTGTGCCTCCAACGAGTTCTACAAGGACGGCAAATACGAGATCGACGGCAGCAAGCGTGGCGGCAAGGAGCTCATCGACTACTACGCCGGCCTCGTGGACCGACATCCCATCATCACCCTCGAGGATGGCTGCGACGAGAGTGACTGGAAGAACTGGAAGGCCCTCACGGATAAGCTGGGCGGCAAGATACAACTCGTGGGCGACGACCTGTTCGTCACCAACCCCAAACTCCTCGGCAAGGGCATCCGCGAAGGTGTGGCCAACGCCATTCTCATCAAGTTGAACCAGATCGGCACCGTCACCGAGACGCTGAAGGCCGTGGATATGGCCCACAAGGCAGGCTACCGCGCCATCATCAGCCACCGCAGCGGCGAGACGGAAGACACCTTCATCGCGGATCTCGCCGTGGCCACGGGGGCCGGGCAGATCAAGACCGGGGCACCCTGTCGCACGGACCGCGTTGCCAAGTACAACCGCCTGCTCCAGATCGAGTGGGAGCTTGGTGCGGCCGCGCGCTTCGCAGGGTCTGAGGCCTTCGGTCCGATCCTCCGCTGAGGCCGTGAACGCTGCGTGGTTACTCCGGTCGCGCACCCTTTGGGGCGCCCTGAGTATCTCTGCCATGGCTTCCACGGGCATCCTGCTGCTCGCGCCGGATGGCCTTCCCGCCCTTCGCAAAAGGGATGGGGAACTCCGGGCCTTCAAGGAAAATCTACTCCAGAAGGCGCGCCACAACCGAGAACTGGCCGAGGAAGTGCGTCGCCTGGCGGCCAAGGACCCGGAACTCTTCGAGGCGCTGGCCCGACGACAGGGATACGCCCGCCCCGGTGAGACCGTCTACAGCTTCCGCGAGCGCGGCGAGCGCCCCTAGCCCGGAAGCGTGCTCCCATGCTCCGTATCGCGTCCGCATCTGGCAATGTTTTCGGCTATCTCTGGCGCGACGAAGTGCCTGAATCGTTCGACGGACCACGGTGGGCTAGGGTTCTTTGCGCGCGGGGCACTGGACTCGGGCTCGACGGACTCTTCCTGCTTCATCGCCAGATTCCGGAAGCGCCATGGGTCATGGAGCACTGGGAGCCTGATGGCGCTCATACTTTCTGTTCGAATGGAACGCGGGCTGCCGCAAGCCTGCTGCCCTCGATTCAACGTGGTCGCATCCAGGGCGCGGTGAGTGGGGAGTGCGTCAGCCTGTGCGTAGATGAAAACAGAGTGGGACTGCGCTTGCCCGAGGGCGATCGCTACTGTCTCCAGGTTCAACTCCTGCCCATGGAACTCCCCCATGCCTATGGGTGGACGGGGACGCCCCATCTGGTGATCGAGGTTCAGGATGTGGATCGCGTCGATTTCCCATCCTTTGCGCCACCCTTGCGATGGCATCCCTTGTTGCCAGAGGGGGCAAATGTCAGCATCCTTCAGATCCTCACCCCGGGCCGTGCTCGCATCCGCACGTGGGAGCGCGGCGTGGAGGGAGAAACGCTGTGCTGTGGTCAAGGTTGTGCCGTGGCGGGGGCATGGCTGGCGACGCGCTCCAAGACCATGGATTGGCACTTTCAGCCCGCAGGTGACGACCCGGTACAGGTTTCGGTCGAGGGTGTGCAAGATGGAAAATGGGCAGGACTCTGGCTTTCGGGCCCCGTCCGGCGCATCGGTACCTTCGAGCCAGACCCTTCGTTGCTCCGTGGAACCTGATAGACTTGGAATGTTCCACGTTCGAGGTCAACCGGTGAATTCACCCTCATCCAGCGCTTATTCTGTGAAGTTGAGGCCCTAGCATGTCGGCGCGGGTCGTGGTGCTAGCCAACCAGAAGGGCGGAGTCGGAAAGACCACCACGGCCATTAATCTGGCCGCCTCCCTGGCAATGATGGAAAAAATGGTCCTGCTGATCGACTTCGATCCCCAGGGTCACAGCACCACGGGTCTCGGCTTCCCGAAGTCGGACCAGCGATCGGGAGCCTTCGCGCTGATGAAGGGCGCACCCGCGAAGGAGTTGATCCTCACCACCGAAGTGCCCATGCTCCAGGTAATCCCTGCGGGCAAGGACCTTGCGCAGCTGGAATTCGAACTTTTCGAACTGCCTGAACTGCAGGTGCTCCGCGAGGCCCTGGATGCGGTACGGGACGACTACGATTTCATCCTCATCGATCCGCCGCCTTCCCTGGGCATGATCACCCTCAACGCTCTCACGGCGGCAGACGAAGTCATCGTGCCGATGCCCTGCGAGTTTTTCGCGCTGGATGGGTTGGCAGAACTCGTTGAGACCATCCGCCGCGTGCAGGCGGGCCCCAACCCACGGCTGCAGATGGGGGGCATCCTGCTCACGATGGCGGAGGAACGCACGAATCTTGGAGCCGCCGTGGCCAACGAGGTGCGCCAAGCCTTCCCGGGCAAGGTCTTCCAAACCTTCATTCCCCGGAACATTCGCCTGGCCGAAGCGCCCAGCCACGGCAAGCCCGTCGCCTTTTACGACCTGAAATCCAAGGGAGCGCAGTCCTACCTGAGCCTGGCTCGCGAGTGGCTGGGCCAGATGGAGCCCGTCCTTCTGGAGGGGGAGCGATGAATCCGAAACGGCCCGCCCTGGGGCGAGGTCTCACCTCGCTCATGAACCAGATCACCCCTGAGGATGCCAACTCCCGTGAGATCCCCGTGGGCACGCTCGTTGCCAACCGCTATCAACCGCGCACCCATTTCGACGAGCAGGCGCTGGAAGATCTCGCGGCCAGCCTAAAGCTGCACGGCATGGTGCAACCCATCGTGGCGCGCAAGGTGGGCGACAAGTTCGAGATCATCGCGGGCGAGCGCCGCTGGCGCGCGGCCAAGCGGGCCGGTCTGGCCATGGTGCCGGTGGTGATCAAGGAAGTGCCCGAAGATCGCTTACTGGAGTTCGCGCTCGTCGAGAATATTCAGCGCGAGGAATTGAATTCCATCGAGGAGGCTAAGGCCTACTGGCAGTTGGGTGAGCATCTGCGACTCACGCAGGAGCAGGTCGCCGATCGCGTCAGCAAGAGCCGTCCCCAGGTTGCCAATACGTTGCGCCTGCTGCGCCTGCCCTCGCTTATCCAGAAAATGGTGGCTACCGGGGGCATCTCCACGGGGCACGCCAAGGTGCTGCTGGGCGTGGAAGAGCCCCGGGTGCAGGAGAATCTGGCCCACGAGATCATCGCGAAGCAACTCTCCGTGCGCGCTTTGGAGGCCAAGGTCCACCAACTCGCAAAACAGCGGAAGGCCCGCACGAAGCGTCACCACCCCAGCATTTTCATCAAGGCCGCAGCCGAGGAACTGACCCAGGCCTGGGGCACTCGCGTGGAGATCAAGTCGAAGGGGAAGGGCGGAGCCCTCCTGCTCCACTTCGGCAGTGAAGAGGAACTCGAACGCCTCTTCGAGGCCCTGAAACACGGACCCAAGCCGGGCTGAAATGGCGGCCCCTAATATTCAGCGCCTGGAATCCCGGGGGCATTGGGGCATCAAGCGCGGACTCGCCAACCCGCGACTGCTGTTGGAGGGCCTTGGGCATCCCGAGCGGGCTTTTCCGTGCCTATTGATCGCAGGCACCAACGGCAAGGGTTCCACGGGGGCCTTCCTCGCTCAGGCGCTCAAGGCCTGCGGCCTCACCGTGGGGTGGACCACCTCGCCCCATCTGGTCGCGCCTACGGAGCGCATCTGGATTGACGGCCGTTTCATCGGGGCCTCGGCCCTCGATCTGATTTTGGGAGAGGCCTTCGATTGCGAGGAGCGGGCGGGAATCCAGGCCACCTATTTCGAGTTGATGATCACCTCGGCCCTCCTGGCCTTCCGGATGGCCGGTGTGGAAGTGGCCGTCATCGAAGTAGGCATGGGCGGTCGCTGGGATGCCACCAATGCGCTCGATCCGCTGGTCACGGTCCTCACCAATGTCGGCCTGGATCACACGAAGTTCCTGGGTGAGACCCGGGAGGCCATCGCCCGGGAGAAACTCTGCACGGCGCGCCTTGGGCGTCCCCTGGTGTTGGGTCCGACCCTGGAGCCCACCTGGGTCTGGCCGCTGCTGGAGTGTCGGCCCCGACTCTGTCCGGCGCCAGCGCTCGCGGTCGATGAAATCCATTGGGATCACAGCGTGGTCCTGGGCAGGCCGATTGGCTTACCCGGCGCGCACCAGATGGAGAACCTCGCCACGGCGCTGGAGGCCCTCCGACAATTGCGCCAGTTGGGTTTCCCTCTTCCAGAATCGAAGGTATGGGAAGGACTGGCGCAGACGCAGTGGCCGGGTCGTCTGTGGCGGATTCCCGGCTGCGAGGAGGTCTGGATCGACGGGGCCCATAACCCGGATGGAGCCCGGGTGGTGGCCCGGCATGCGAAGGTCTGCGGCGTGCGGCCCCACCTCTTCTTCGGCGCCATGGCCGACAAGGACCTGGCCCAAATGGTCGCCGAACTGAGGCTTATGGAGCCCCGTTCGATCACGCTGGTGAAGGGAGAGAACGAGCGCTACGCTTCGGCCGCGGCTCTGCGCACCGCCTGGGGAGACGCACTGCCCACCCTCAGCATTCCGGAGCTAACCGCCGATCTGGAGGAACCTAGTGATGGGCTGCGCCTAGTGACTGGCTCCCTCTTTCTGCTGGGGGATCTGCTCCGCGAGATGGGCATTGTTCCTCAGGCTTAGGCGGTGCGGATCCGATGAGGAGAGGATGAAGCCTATGCTGCTGGGGTTCCTCCTGGGTCCGATGCTGTCTGCTGCGCCGCCCCTCCATGTGGCGGGGGTCGTGCGTGTCGGGATACCTCCCTATGATGATGGCGAGCGTCTCTATCGCCTTGAGGGCGACGGGTGTCAGGCCCTTCGTGTCAGCGAATACCTCACCCTCCGGCGCAGCTCTGATCGTCGAAATCTCGGCCGTCTGCAGGTGACGATCATCAAGGATGGCCACGCCCTGGCTCGATTGGCGGTGACCGGGGATACCTACCCGCTCAAGGGCGATCTCGCCGTGCGCCAAGAGAGGGCCGTCGCGCTTCCCGCCTTCCCGCTGCAAACGACTGGATCGACCCTCCTTGCGGATGCCCTCGCGCCGCGCATTCCGAAAATTCCCGTTCCCTCAAATCTTGTAAAAAAGCCCCTTCATCAAGAGTCCATCTTCTTTCTCAAAGGTAGTGCTGAACTCTCGCCGGCCGCGCGGGCCAAGCTCCGGTCCTGGGTCAGCAGTTGGGGGCTTGACGGGAGGTGGGCACTCCTCGTTCCCGCAGTGCCAGAACTTCCTCTGGCGATTGCCCAGGCTCGGGTAGAGGCCCTGAGGGAAGCCATGAAACAGTTGCGTGTGGTGGAGGTAGAGCTTCGTCCCCTGCCAGCCGGGCCGTCCGCGAGGTACGATGCCATTCGCGTATCCCAGGAAGCCTGGTAGGTTCATACCCATGCAATAGATAAGACATGCACACGTCGTTGCACCTCTGGCACCAACGATTTCACGGCCCGGGCACTGACCGGGCCGTCACCTGAGGCGCGAAGCGCCTCAGCCCCAGACCTTCCTGCCCCCCACCCAGGTGCCCAGCACCTTGCCGGGGAGTTCCCACCCCTGGAAGGGAGTGTTGAAGGCTTTGCTCTGGATGAAGGCGCGGTCCACGCTGATCTTGGCGTCGAGATCGGTCAGGGTGAAGTCGGCGGGGTTACCCACGGCAAGGCTACCCAGGCCCTTCCTGTCGAGATGGAAGGCCCTGGCGGGGCCGCTGGTGAGCAGTTCGATGGCCCGGGCTAGGGAAATGACCCCGCGGTTCACCAACAACTCGAGGGTGAGCGGCAGGGCCGTTTCCAGGCCGATCACGCCGAAGGCCGCGATGGGCAATTCGCATTCCTTGTCATCCCAGGTGTGAGGCGCATGATCCGTGGCGATGGCGTCCACGGTACCGTCCGCCAGGCCCTCCAGGATGGCCTCGATATCGGCCTGGGTGCGAAGGGGTGGATTCATCTTGTAGTTCGCGTCGAACTTCGTCAGTTCCTTGTCCGTAAGGGCGAAGTGGTGGGGCGACACCTCGCAGGTGACTCTCAAGCCCCGTCGCTTGGCCTCGCGCACCATGGCGATGCTGTTCTTGGTGGAGAGGTGGGCCAGATGCAGATGGCCACCCGTGTATTCTGCCAACACCAGGTCCCGGGCCACCATGACCTCCTCGGCGGCGCTAGGGATGCCCAGGCAACCCAGGCAGGCGCTCACGGAGCCTTCGTTCATGTAGCCCTTGCCGGAAAGATTGGTGTCTTCCTCGTGGGCCACGATGGGCGCATCGAGCCAGGCCGTGTATTTGAGGGCGCGGCGCATGATGGC
>CAIPUA010000150.1 GCA_903868115.1 uncultured Holophagaceae bacterium | reverse complement strand
GTCCATGGTCTACAGCACCGTGAAGGCCCACCGGGGGCAACTGGAAATCCAGAGCGAACCCGGCCAGGGCACCCGCGTGCGAATGCGCTTCCCGGCCAGCGAAGCCGCAATGCAGGCCCAGGAAGCTGTGCCTGCAGACCGAGCGGAGCCCTCCGCCGGAGGCTTGACGGTGCTGCTGGTGGACGACGATCCCCTGATCCAGGGTGCCATGCAGGAGGTCCTGGAAGTGCTGGGCCACCGCGTGACGCCCGTCCTCAGCGGCGAGGCGGCCTTGGCGGAACTCGCCGCCGGGTTGCGCCCCGATGTGGTGATCCTGGACATGAACATGCCGGGACTGGGCGGCGCGGGCACCCTGTCCCGCCTGCGCGCCCTGAATCCCACCTTGCCCGTTCTGCTCGCCACGGGCCGCGTCGACGAATACGCCACGGAAGTCGCAGCGGCATATCCCTTCGTGACCCTGCTGTCCAAGCCCTTCAGCATCAGGGAGCTCCAGCGGCTCCTCGCACCACTGGGATAAAGAGCAGAGGACGCCATGAAACACCTCCTCCGCCTGGTCCTGCTGCCGGTCCTCATCACTTCGCTGGGCATCCTCCTGCTGGCCTTTCTGGGCCAGCGGCGCCTGATCTACTTCCCGGACCGGGAGAGTCTGGCCGCCTCGCTCATGCGGGCGCGAGGACTGGGGCTGGAGCCCTGGCGCGCTCCTTCCGGCACCCTGCTGGGGTGGCGGGCGCCGCATCCCTCGAGTTCGGCGGCGGGTCGGCTGCTGGTGTTCCACGGCAATGCGGGCTCGGCGCTAGACCGCCTCCATTTTGTAAAGGCCTTTCAGTCCCCAAAGGTGAGCCCGGCCCTGGATGTCTACCTGCTGGAATACCCGGGGTATGGCCCCTTGGAGGGCAAGCCTTCCGAAGGATCCTTTTTGGCTGCAGCATTGGCGGGAGTGGATGCCCTAGCGGACAAACCCCTGCTGCTCTGCGGTGAATCCCTGGGTGGTGCGGTCGCCAGTTTGGCGGCAGCCCAACGCCCCGTGGTGGTGCGCGGCCTGATCCTGGTCGCCCCCGTGAAGAATCTCGCCGAGATCGGCCGGCGCCACTATCCGCTGTTGCCATCCTTCCTGCTGCGGGACCGCTTTCGCGCGGACCGAGCCTTGGCCGTTTACAAGGGCCCAGCCACCTTCCTGATCGCCGGTCGCGACGAGGTGGTCTTCACCGACCTGAGCCTGGCGCTGCAAGCCGCCCATGCAGGCCCGCATCGCGCCTGGGTCGAGCCGAGCGCGAGCCACAACGGCCTGGACTTCGACCCCGCCCTGCCCCGCTGGGCCGAGATGGCGGCCTTCGCCTGCAAAGTTTTTTGACCTGGAAAACCATGGAGCGCCGCCAATGAATCCCTACCTCAAGTCCCTGCCCCTGATCCTGGCCGGCGTGCTTTTGAACGCCTTCGCCCAGATCGCCATGAAGAAGGCCGTCTCTGCCGTGGGCATGGAATGGAGCTTCGGCCCCTTGCTGCGGCTCTTCCTGCACCCGTGGATGCTCACCTGCCTGAGTTGCTATGCCGTCAGCGTGGTTCTTTGGGCCGCGGCCATGAACCTGGTGGCAGTGAACTTCGCCTATCCCTTTCTGGCCCTCGGCTTCGTGGCAGGCGCGCTGATGTCGAAGGCCTTCCTGGGCGAGACCATTCCGCCGCTGCGCTGGCTCGCGCTCTTCATCATCGTGACGGGCGTCGGGTTGCAGGCCTTCACCGCCCCGAGCCACGCCACCCTGCCCCGCCCGGAGATGCCTGCGAAGTAGGCGGCCTTCCAATCTTTCGGAAATCATCATGGAACTGATGAATTACTCGGTTGATCCCGCTAGAATCCCTGCAATGTCGCTTCCATCTGAGTCCCAAGTGCTACCCTTCGCGTGGCCGCTTCCTGGCCAGGATCCGCAGGATGTGCGAATCCTCGTCCTGGACGACCAGGAGATCATCCGCGTTCAACTCAAACGCATTTTGAAGAGGAGCGGCTTTACGGTCCTGGAGGCTCCGGATGCCCAGATGGCTCTGGAGATCCTGAACCGCGAGCCGGTGGATCTGCTGCTCAGCGATATCCAGATGCCCGGCATGACAGGCCTGGATCTGATGCACGCCCTGGCCCATCGCATTCCGGATATCGCCGTGATCATGGTGAGCGGCATGGACAACCTGGAAATGGCGATGAAGTGCCTCCACTACGGCGCCTACGGCTATGTGCTGAAGCCCTTCAAGACCAGTGGCATCCTGATCGCCGTGGCCAATGCTTTGCGCCGTCGGATGCTCGAATTGGAGCACCGGGATCGAGAGGACATCCTGGCCCGGAAGGTGCGGGAACAGACCGAGGAAATCCGGAGCAGTCGCGAGGAGATCTCCTACCGTCTGCTTTCCGCGAGCGAGCACCGGGACAACGAGACCGGCGCCCATGTGCGGCGCATCGGCCTCTGTGCCGCGGAGATGGCCCGCATCCTGGGCTGGGATCCCGCTGGGGTGGCCAGCATCATGGCCGCTGCCCCCATGCACGATATCGGCAAGATCGGCGTGCCGGACCGCATCCTCCAGAAGGACGGGCCGCTCACGGATGAGGAGTGGATCATCATGAAGACCCACACCACCATGGGCGCCAATATCCTGCGCGACTCGGGCGTGGCCTTCATCCAGATGGGCGCCCGCATCGCCGCCAGCCATCACGAACGCTTTGATGGCACGGGCTACCCCATGGGCCTCATCGGCACCCAGATCCCCCTCGAGGCGCGGCTGACTTGCCTTGTGGATGTGTACGATGCCCTCTGCAGCAAGCGGGTGTACAAGCACGCCTGGACCGAGGATGAGGCCCTGGGCTATCTCAAGGAGCAGCAGGGGAAACACTTCGACCCCGCCATCCTGGAGCTCTTCCTGGACCACTACGATGCCTTCCGCCGCATCCTCCGCGACAATCCGGACCAATTTGCCCCGGAGGAGATTCCCCTGCGGGGAATGTGATCCCCCTCACCCGCCCCGGGTGGAGACATGGGACACAATGACAGCGGCCCCCGAGGCGCGGGTCCGCTCGTACCAATAGACAGCCTGAGCCACGCTGACACGGGAGAGATTTCATGTACGACATCGAACGATCCTTCGATCAGCAAATCCTTGCCACCTCCAAGAGCCGCCCCACGGTCGTCTTCATCGAGCCCCAGGATCCCCGGGTGATCGAGGCGGCCTGCCATCTCACACGCTTCATCCGTCCGGTGTTCCTGGCCTCCGAACAGGAAGTCCGGCGCATTGTCGCGGGTTGCCTCGGCGCCTCGGATCCGGATCGGCTCAACTGGGGCCTCTCCGAGAGCACCTTCGTGGAAATCGCGCAGTGCCCTGAACTTGTTGAGAAGTTCGCCCAAGGCTATCGGGAATATCTCCGGAACACCGGCCAGGAACTGAGCCTCGCGGAAGCCCGGGCCCTCGTGTCCCAACCCAATCTCTTCGGCATCTGCGCGGTGAAGTTCGGCCACGCCGATACGGTCGTGGGGGGCGCGATCCACGAAACCAAGGACTACTTCCGCCCCATGGTGCGAATGTTGGCCAAGGATCCCTTCGTCTGCGAAGCCGGGGTTTTCGTCCTTCCCGACGACCACCCCTCGGAAATATTTCCGCACAACATCGTGGTCTTCGGCGATGTGGGTGTGAACGCCACCATGACGCCGGACAGTCTGGCTCGCATCGCGGTGGCCACCTCCGCCGTGGCCCGTGATCTCTTCCCCGAAGACATCCTGCCCCAGATCAATGCCGCGATCGTCTCCTACTCGGATCGCGGTTCCGATGAGGGTCCCTCGCCGGAGATGGTGCGGCAGGCAACAGACCTGCTGCCCGCTTACCTAGCCGAGCGCCACGCCCGGGGCGACCGTTACAAGAGCATCCACATCCAGGGCGAGGTGAAGATCAACGCCGCGCTCTCCCAGCGCTCGGCGATGTACTACCGGGCCGGCAAGAACGATGTCTGGCCGGGTTCTCCCAATGTCATCATCTGTCCCAACCTGGACATGGGGAATCTGCTCTACCACATCTACGCCACACGCTTCCCCCAGGCCAAGAAGTTCCCTGTGCTCTTCGGACTGCGCTTCGCGGGCGTGGACCTGCCCATGGACTGCACCCCCGAGGATGTGCGCCTCGCGGTCAAGGCCTCGGTGCTGCGGCTGCACAAGTACGGCGAATGGACGCAGACTCCCAAGGACACCTTCTTCCGCAGTTTCCGCGTGCTGGCCATCAACCCCGGTTCCACCTCCACCAAAATCGCGGTCTACGAAGGCGAGCGCGAGCGCTTCACCCAGGAACTCAAGCACACCGCCGAGGAACTTCACCCCTTCGACGGCAAACCCATCACCGCCCAGTTCCACTTCCGCAAGGACGCCATCGAAAGCTTCCTGCATGAGAACGGCCTCGACATTGCCGATATCGATGCGGTGAGCGGGCGTGGTGGCCTGCTGCACCCCATGCCCCACGGTGCCTTTGAAGTGAACGAGGCCATGCTCGAGGATCTCTCCACGGGCGCCCATGGCCAGCACGCGTCCAATCTGGGCGGTCTCATCGCCCATGATCTCGTGGCAGGCAGCGGCAAGCCGGCCTTCATCGTGGACCCCGTGGTGGTGGATGAAGTGGCCGATCGCGTGAAGATCACCGGCGTCAAGGCGATCCGCCGCAAGGTCATCAGCCACGCCCTCAACCAGATCGCCACCGCCCATCGCTACGCCGAGGACCGTGGCGTGCCCTACGAGAAGGTGAATGTCATCGTGGCGCACCTCGGGGGCGGCATCACCGTGGGCGCCCACAAGCGAGGCCGCTACATCGATGTGAACGATGGCCTAGGTGGCGAAGGCCCCATGTCTCCCGAACGCGCTGGCTCCCTGCCCGGCTTTACGCTGGTGGACTATTGTTTTTCGGGCCAGCACACCAAGGACGAGGTCAAGAAGAAGCTCGTGGGCAAGGGCGGCCTCCTGGACCTGCTCGGCACGACCAATATGATGGAATTGGAGCAGCGCTACCTGGCGGGTGAGGCCGAAGTCATTGCCGTCATGGACGCCATGGCCTACCAGATCGCCAAGGAAATCACCTCGCTCTGGCCCGCTTTTGACGGCGAGCCCGTGGACCAGATCCTCATCACCGGCGGCATCGCCCGCTGCAAACCCACCGTCGCATACATCAAGAAGTGCCTCTCCGCCCTTCCCGCCGAAATTACCGTCTACCCCGGCGAGAACGAGATGCTGGCCCTGGTCATGGGCGCCCTGCGCGTACTCACCGGCAAGGAGGCGGCGAAGGTCTATGGGAGGCCGTGAGTTTCATGCCATTTCACAACAATGCCCGGCCTCGGCCGGGCATTGTTGTGAAGCGGGAAAAGCTACAGGGCGGTCTGCAGCACGGTGAGGATCACGGTGTTGACGACATCCTCGGCGGTGCAACCGCGGCTGAGGTCGTTGCCGGGCTTGACGAGACCCTGGAGCACGGGACCGTTGGCGGAGCAGCCACCGAAGCGCTCGGCGATCTTGTAGCCGATGTTGCCCGCGTTGAGGTCGGGGAAGACCAGGACATTGGCATTGCCCGCGACCTTCGAGCCCGGGAATTTCTTCTGCCCGATGGCGGGGATCATGGCGGCGTCGAACTGGATTTCGCCGTCCACCTGCAACTCGGGGCGCCGCTCGCGGATGATTTTGAGGGCGGCGCGCACCTTGTCCACCCGCGCATGCTCGGCGCTGCCCGCCGTGCTGAAGGAGAGCAGGGCGACTTTCGGTTCCACGCCCAGCATGGCCTTGGCAGTGTCGGCACTGGCGATGGCCACATCGGCCAGCTGCTCGGGATCGGGATCGGGCAGCACGGCGCAGTCGCCGAACATCATGGCGCCCTGCTCGCCGAACTTCGGGTCGGGATGGATCATCAGGAAGGCGCTGCTGACGGTCTTGATGCCCTTGGCGCAGCCGATGGTGAGCAGGCAGGCGCGCACGGTCTCGCCGGTGGTGTTCAGCGCCCCGGCCACGAAGCCATCGGCCTGGCCCGTCTTCACCATCATGCCGCCGAAGTAGAGCGGAGCTGTCATGGTTTCGGCAGCCTTCTCCTCGGTCATGCCCTTGTGTTTGCGAGCCTCGAAGAAGGCATCGGCGAAGACCTTGGTTTCGGGATCGGTCTCGGGGTCGCGCAGGCTGGCGCCCGCCAAAGACACACCCAGTGCCTCGGCCCGCGCCTGCATCTTCGCGGGATCGCCGAGCACGGTGATCCTGCAGATGCCCTCGGCCAGGAGCTTGCCGGCCGCCAGGATCGTGCGATCATCCACGCCTTCGGGCAGAACGATGTGGCGGCCCAGGCTCTTCGCCCTCTCGCGGAAGGTCTTGAACCAAGTTTCGTGGGTCGTGGTCATGGGGTCCCCCTGATCGGTTCATTTTCGCAGAACGAGCCTGGACTTGTGTCATTCACACAAATTGCCGATCCATGGGATATTGCCTACACCTCTCCCACACGGTCGCCCCCATGGATCTCACCCACCTCAGCCCTGAAACCGTGCGATTGGCCCTCACCGGCATCCTGGCCTCGTTCCGCGCCTCGGTGGCCCTCGTCGACTCGAACGGCATCATCCTGGTCACCAACCCCACCTGGCAGGATTTCCAGGAGTCGAATCCGCTCATTCGGGGCTTGGGTCCCGGAGACGACTACCTCGCCGTTTGCCAAACCATTCTCACCGGCTCCGAAATGCGCCTTACCACCGTGGCCCTTGGCATCCAGTCGGCGCTGAAGGGGAAACTGCCGGTGCTGAATCTGGAATACCAGCAGGGCGAATCCGAAGCGCTTCGCTGGTACGGCCTGCAGGTGACGGCGCCGAATCGCGAACTGGGCCTGCCCGGCGTCATCATCCAGGCCGATATCACGGAGAAGATGCTGCTGCAGCGATCCCTGCGGCGCATCGAAAATCTTTTCAAGATCACCACCGAGAACGCCGCCGATCTCATCGCCATCCTCGATACCCGCAAGGGGACGGTGTTCGCCAGTCCTTCCCACACCTGGACCCTGGGCTATTCGAAGCACGAACTCGGCAGAATCGACTATGCCGAAATCATCCATGAGGAGGACCGCACCCGCTTCAAGGCCCTCCTGAAAGAAGGCTCCAGCCGGAGTCTCAGCCGCATGGTCCAGTTCCGCGTGCGCGCCAAGGATGCCTCCATCCATCTCGTCGAATGCCGCGTCGCGACCGTGGAGGGCTCCTCCGGCGACTACGGAACCCTCCTCCTGGTGGGCCGGGAGATCACCGAGCGCAACAGCGTCTGAGCGCAGGCGAGGGCCGGATTTGCCGGTTTTTTTGAGCAGATTTGAAGATATGAAATTTTTTCACGCAGAAAGGTACACTGGTGCTTTGCGTCCCAGTCACCAGGAGGCCCCCGCCATGAACCCGCTTCGCGCCCTCGTTCCGAGCCTGCTCGCCACGCTGATTCTGGGTGGCACCGTCTTCCCGGCCCATGCCCAGGCGGTGCCGAAGCCCATGCCGAGTCCTTCCGTCTATTCGCGCCGGGTCCGGCCCCCGGAACCCCCGTCGAACATCGACTGGAATGCCCGCATCACGGCACTGCTGAAGGAAGAGCCCGGCGATGTCATCGTGACGGCCGTGGGGGACATGATCTTCAACGAGAAGATCACGCATCTCACGGCCCCCGAGCGCCAGGGCATCTTCCGCATCCTCCAGGAAGCGGATATCGCCTACGGCAATCTGGAATTCTCCCTCAATGACCGTCCCGAGTTGCAGCGGCCCTTTTACAACTTCCGCGCCGGGCGGGACTTTGCGTGGGAAGTGGCCCGCACCGGCATCAACCTGGTGAGCCTGGCGAACAACCACGCTCTGGATTTCGGCCCCGAAGGGTTGCGGGACTGTCTGCGCAATCTGGACCTCACCAACATCGACCACGCGGGTGCCGGGAACACGCTGGCGGAGGCCCATGCGCTCTGCACCCACGAAGTCCAGGGGCAGAAGACGAAGTTCGGCCTGCTCGCCTACATGCGCTACTGGACGGCGAAGTACCGATCGAAGGACCCGGGCGCACCCTCGCTCGCCACCATCAACCCCGCCGTAATCCTGGTGGCCAAGGATGGCAAAGTCGAAGCCGTGGAAGGGCCCCTGGAAAGCGATGTGAAGACCATGGAGGACGATATCGTCCTGGGTCGGCGGCACACAGATGTGCTCATGGTGGCCCTGCACAACCACGATGTGAGCCACAACCGAACCTACGGCATCCAGGACAAGACGCCACCCAACGACGCGATCATGTTTCATCGCGCCATCGAAGCGGGCGCCGACATGGTGCTGGGTTCGGGGCCGCATGTGCTGCGCGGCATCGAAATCTACAAGGGCAAGCCCATCTTCTACAGCCTATCGGATTTCATCTACCAGTACCGCACACCGGACCGGATCCCGGCGGATCTCATCCATCAGCGGGATCTCGAAATGCCCCGGCCCACGAATGTCTCCGTATGGGATCGGCGGGATTCCCCCGAAACCATGGAAGGGGTTATCGTGCGCATGACTCTGAACCAGGGCAAGCTGCGCAAGATCCAGCTCATTCCCATCACCATCGACGACGAGGGACCGCTCTACGGCGTGCCGCGGCTCGTGAGCGATGCTCGCGCCAAGGACACCCTGGAAAGGCTCCAGAGACTCTCCACACCCTACGGCACGCAGATCACGAACAGGGGCTGGTACGGCGAGATCGAGCTGTAGCGGCGGAATTTTCGGCTCAAGCGGCGAACGGAAGAACCACAGACCGGAGAAAAGCAGAGAGAGGGTGAAGGCTCGCGGAGGCAGGCGGGGCGGTCGGTGACTACGGATTCACCCAGGGAGCACGGCGTTCGCT
>CAIPUA010000149.1 GCA_903868115.1 uncultured Holophagaceae bacterium | reverse complement strand
TGTATGGCCCCGAGTCCTCGTCTGGGGTTCTGCGTCAGGGTTTGGCTTCTGACAGAGGAGGCGGAATTTGCGGGGTCATCAGGACCTGGTGGACGGCCCGGGGATTCGTCTTGAGGCTCGGTGCAAGGTGGACGAGGCCCTGATAGAAGCCCGCGGCCAAGAGCGCGCTGACGGGAATCGTGAGAAGCCAGGCGATGAAGATGTTCCCCGCCAAGCCCCACCGCACCGCGCTGGGATTCATGCTGGTGCCAACGCCCATGATGGCGCCGCTGATGGAATGGGTCGTGGAGACAGGAATGCCGAAGTGCGCGGTGGTGAACAGTACGACGGCCGCGGCGGTTTCCGCGGCGAACCCATGGATGGGCTTGAGTTTGGCGATCTTGTGGCCCAGCGTCTTGATGATCTTCATGCCTCCGCCCGCTGTGCCCGCACCCATCATGAAGGCACAGCCGATTTTCACCCAGAGGGGCACAGCCACATTCGCACCTGGCACCGGGGTCAGATATCCGTAGGTGATGAGCCCCAGACAAATAACGCCCATGGCCTTCTGCGCGTCATTCGTGCCGTGGGTAAAGGCCATGGCCCCCGCGGAGACAAGCTGCATCTTCCGAAAGGCGAAATTCACTTTATGGATAGACATCCGACGCACGATCCAAAGAATGCCGATGATGATGATCGCAGCGACGATGAAACCGAGCAGGGGCGAGATCACGATGAAAGCCGCGATTTGCCGCAGCTTGCCCCACTGGAGCGCGTGAATCCCAGCATGGGCCACCACGGCTCCCGCCAGTCCTCCCATCAGGGTATGACTGGTGCTGGAGGGAATGCCGTACCACCAGGTGAGAAGATCCCAGAAGATGGCGGCCAGAAGCGCCGCAATGATGACGGCTGGCACCACAAGGGCGCTATCGGCGATCCCCTTGGCGATGGTGGTGGCCACGGAGGTTCCCAACAAGGCGCCCGCGAAGTTCAGGCAGGCCGCCATGACGATGGCGTACCGTACAGGCATGACGCCGGTGGAAACCACCGTGGCGATGGCGTTGGCGGTGTCGTGGAAGCCGTTGATGTAGTCGATGCACCACGCGAACAGGACGATGACGATCAGGGCCAGGGGCACATAATGGAACATGATTCCGCGCCTCAGGCGTTCTTCATGACCGTGGAACCCACCACCTTGGCGGCGTGATCGATGCGATCCACCGCGGCCTCCAGCGTGTCGAGCAGTTCCTTCCACTTGATGAGTTCAATGGCGTCAGTGATATTGCTGAAGATGCCTGACAGCGCCGAATGATAGAGGGCATCCACCTGGTTCTCGAGCGCGTTGACCTTCCTGATGTGCTTGCGAATTTCCTCCGGATTGGACATGTCGCGCAGGCTGTGAACCAGCCACAGCAATTCCTCGCAACCCGAAACATTCAGAGAGGCGATCTCCTTGAAGGGAGCGCGCATGGTGTGAACGTTGTAAAGCACAAGGCGGTCGGCGATGGCGTCCAGATCGTCGAGAACATCATCCAGCGCGTGGGCCAAAGTCAAGATGTCTTCCCGCTCGATAGGCGTGACGAAGGTCTTGTCGAGCCTCTCGATGATCTCGTGGGTGATCTCATCACCCTTGTGTTCCAGTCCCTTCATCTTCCGTCGGAAGTCCGTCCAATCGGTCGTGCCTTCAATTCGAATTTCCCGGTCGAAGAGCTTTGCCGACTCAAGGACATTGTCCGCGGCGGCTTCCAGCAGGTCAAAGAAGACCAGTTCGCGGGGCTTGAGCCAACGAATGAGGGAATTCAATGACATGGAACCTCCAAGGGGCAGACCAACCCCTGCATCGATTATGGAACAACCTCATGCCGATTCCGTGACGAAGCTTCAAATCGTGGCGTTGGTCACGGTCGCGGGACTACTTCGCCAGTTCTGAAGCCCGCACAAACTCGACCTGTCCCAAGGTCCGGGGAACCAGCTTCTCCAGGGCCTCGACCGTCTCGGGATAGATATGGCCGATGATGAGCACCTGACCTTCCTTACGGGCGATCCCAAGGGCGCGCTCCCACTGCTTCGCGATCTCCTCGAAGGCCCTGTCATCGTCGAGGAATACCTTGCGCTGAACCGAAGGGATCTTCAGAGATGCAGCCACATCGTAGGCCACCGATTCTTTTTCCGTGCGACTGTCCACGAAAAAGCATCCGACATTTTTTATTTCCTGAAGGATCCAGGTCATGCGTTTCTTGTCCGGCGTGATGCGACTGCCCATGTGGTTGTTGACGCCCTTCCGCCAGGGCACATCCAGCAGGGCCTGCTTCACCCTGTTACGAATCTCTGCTTCAGAAAGATCGAACATCACTGCATCCGGGCCTGGGTTTTTACCCAGGCCCGGGTATCCGATGGGTTCCATGGGCAGGTGCAGCAGGATCTCCTTGCCGGCATCGTGAGCGATCCGCGCACTCTGCTGGGTGAATTCCTGGTAGGGGAGCACCGCCGCGGAGAAGGGAATGGGCTGGGCGCAGACACGCCGCACCAGTTCGGGGGGCGCATAGCCGAAGTCGTCAATGACGATGGCCATGCGAGGCAACTCAGGCTTCGGTTCCGCCTTCCGGGGAACCTCGTCTCTGCCCGCTCCTTTTGGCAGTGCGAGGCTTTCCTGGGAGCGCGCGGCAGGCTTCGCTTTCCGGGGTGAGGGAGCGGGCGACACCTCCTGCTTCTCGCCAGCCTTGGCCCGGCGCTTGCCGCAGCCCTGGTTGCTCAAGACCAAGCCCAGCCCCAAGCCCAGGAGCAGCATGGCCAATCCCCACAAAGCCAGGGCCGGAGTCGAGAAGCGGCTCTTGCCGCGCTTGCGGACGGCCATGGGTCAGACGATTGTCCGTCCCTGCGGCTCCAGTCTCAGACTACGAAGCCACGGCTCTTGGAGACCAGCCTTGAGATGGGCCTTGGGCTCGGGCTTCGGTTCGAGCTTCTTGTCCAGCTGTTCAAGGATCCTGGGCAGCAGATCTTCCTGGGTCGCCACGCCCCGTTCAAACCTCGGGCTGCGCAGGATGAACTCGGGTACAAGCCCCTGCCGATCGAGTTTCTCGCCTCCGGCACCCAACCAGCGCTTGTTGACGAGTTCCACCGCGCCACCCTGGCGCAGCAGGAAGCGCGTGCGCTCCACGCCCATTCCGGCAGTGCGCTCTCCAAAACTTGGGAATACTTGTTTCTTAAGGGCAGCCGCCAAGGCCTCAGCTGGGCCGACCGTACCAAACCCCGTGAGGACGGCCACCTTGGCAAAGACTGAACCTTTCTCGCCGCTGGTTTCCAGGATCCGATCGGCCTTGCCTGCCTCCTGCAGCGTGAGGTAGGGCGCCTTCCCCAGGAAGAGCCCGGCGATCTTCGCTGACTCGACCAAGTCGCCCCCGGCGCAGCGGCGCAGATCCAGGATCAGCGGGAGCTTCCCATCGAGAGAGGCCAGGATGGACCTGAGTTCCAGGACCCGCCCGGCCCCCAGATCAGGCAGGGCCAATACCGTGGCCCGCAGGTCCTTGCGGATGGCGATGGCGAGGCGAGTCGGGTTCTCCCGTTTGAGCGTGATCTTCTTGGCCGAACCCACGGAACTGTCGTACCACAGGAGGCTCAGTTCGCTGCCCTCAGCCCCGCGCAGGCGCCGTTCCAGGGTCCAGGCACTCATGATGCCGATGCTCTGGCCATCCAGTTTCCTGACCACATCCCCCACCTGCACACCTGCCTTCGCGGCGGGCCCGTTGGAGGCCACGGCGATCACCTGAGCGTAGATTTGGCTCTTCCGCAGCGTGAGACCGGGATCCGCGGACCCCGGATCCGGGAGCCGGAGTTCCTCCGGGCTGATGTAGGCATTCAGCGGATGGACTCTTTCCAGCGTGCCCTGGATACCGCCGGAGATGACCCTTCCCATGTCCGGGGCATCGACATAGTTATCCCGCACCAGGGCCAAAACATCTTGGATATCGGAAAGACCGGCGAGTGGATCCTGAAGGGTGGATTTAGCCTCCACCTTCGGAGGATCCGTGGGGCGCACCAACACCGGGTAGGTGAAGGTGGTGACCACGGGAAGCGTGATGAGGGAAAGCCAGGTGCGCTGATGCATGGAATCAGTTTACGCCATGCGAGGCGCCTCATCCGATCCTGCGTGCAAGATCTTGCAGACACAGTTCCACCGCCCGATTGGGTTCGGCCCTGGAGATCGCTTGGCGCGGAATCGGACTGCCCATCAAGCGTGCGGCCTCGGCCAGCAGGCGCTCGTGAAAGGCCTGCCCTTGCTCCACCACCACGGCCTGACCCTCGGCCTCCATGGCCCGCGCATTCATCCTTTGATGGTCGCCTACGCTTTCCGGGAAGGGCACGAGGATGGCGGGACGCCCGCTGACCTTGAGTTCTGCGCAGGTACTGGCACCGGCGCGGGAAAGGGCCAAGCTGGCGCCCTCCATGGCCTCATCCATCGCCTCGATGAAGGGGACCAACTGGTGTCGAGGATGAAGCTTCCGGGCGGCCATTGCTTCAAAGTCCCGAATACCGGCCTGGTGGAGGATGACCCAGTTCGGGAAAAGCTCCAGCAGACCGGGCGCGATCGACAGGACGGCCTCGTTCAGCACCCGAGCGCCACCACTGCCCCCCAGCACCAGGAGACGGTGCGGCAATCGCAAGGCCTCTGGCGCCTCGAAGGACCGAAGGAAGGCCTCCCGCACCGGGGTGCCCACCACGCGACAATTGGCGTTAGGCAGCCGTGCCTCCACCGCCCGCAGACCACACCACACCCGGTCGGCGCCCAACGCCAGGAGACGAATGAGCCGGCCCGGTTCGGCGTTGGATTCGTGCAGGAAATACGGAATGTCCAGGGACCGGGCCGCGAAGAGCGCGGGCGCGGCGGCATAGCCGCCCGTGGCGATGATGGCCTGAGGCCGATGCGTCTTCCAGCGGGCCTTCAACACTCTCCACGCCCGCCACAACTTCCAGGTGCTGCCCGCGACTTTCAGCGGAGAACTCCCCAGGAAACCCTCCACATCCAGCAGCAGATGAGGCCACCCGCTTGCCAACAACTTCTCCGCCTCTATGCCGCGCTGGGCACCCACGAAGGCGATGGGCAGCTGTGGCCAACGCACCCGTGCGGCCTCCGCAAGCGCCATAGCCGGGAAAAAGTGGCCGCCCGTGCCTCCCCCTGTGAAGACGAGGGCGTTCGAGAATTCCGGATCGATAGAAACCATACCTCCAGGCTACTCCTTAGTGCTCTGCGGGGGAATCCGCCCTGCGAGTGGGGTAGAATCTTCGGCTACACCGTCCCCGGGGACGGTCCCAGATGGAGCAAACATGAAGATTCTCGTCGCCCTCAAGCAGGTGCCCGACACCGAGACCAAGATCAAGGTTGGCGCGGAGGGGCGCAGCCTGGACCCTGCGGATGTGAAGTGGATCACCAGTCCCTACGACGAATACGCCCTGGAGGAAGGTCTGCGCCTCAAGGAATCCAAGGGTGCCGAAGTAACGGCCGTTTCCGTTGGCCCAGAGAAGGCCAAGGATGTGTTGCGCAACGCTCTGGCTCTGGGCGCCGATGCCGCCGTTCTGCTCAAGTCCAACGAGACTGGTGATCCTCTGGCCGTCGCGAAGACCCTGGCGATTTTCGCCGAGGGCAAGGGCTTCGATCTTCTTCTTTTCGGCAACAAGGGCTTTGGTGCGGACAACGGGGCTGTGGGCGCCATGGTCGCGGAACTGCTGGGCCTTGCCCAGGCCAACCTCGTCACGAAACTCGAGCTTGAGGAAGGCCGTTTTCGCGCCGAACGCGAAGGCGATGGCGGCACGGAAGTGGTCGAGGGTAGCCTGCCCGCTGTGATCACAGCCCAGCGCGGGCTCAATGAGCCCCGCTACGCCGGCCTGAAGGGCATCATGGCGGCCAAGAAGAAGACCATCGAGGAACTGGAGGGCACCGCAGTCGCCGCCACGCTCACCGTCAGCGCCCTGACCCTTCCCCCCACTCGGCCCGAGGGCCGGAAGCTCGACGGCGACGCCGCGGCCCAGGCTTCCGCACTGCTGGGGCTCCTGCGCGACGAGGCGAAGGTCCTCTAACTATCTGCCTTGACTCGAAATTCCAACAAGGGGAACACAATGATTCTGGTTTTCTGTGAGCTGCAGAACGGCAAGATCCGCAAGGCCAGCCTGGAGGCGCTTTCCGAGGCGCGGCGATTGGCCGGGGAGGCCCGGGTCGGCGCACTCTTCGTCGGGGCTTCCTGCGCCGGGGCTGAAGATGCCGCAAAGTTCGGCGCGGACCTGATCCTGAAGGCGGAGGCCCCTGTCCTGGGTGCCTATTCCAGCGATCTCTTCGCCACCGTCGTCGCCGATGCCGTGAAGGCCAGGGGCGCCTCGGTCCTGCTCGGCGCCGCGACACCGATGGGCAAGGACCTGCTGCCCCGGGTGGCTGCCAAACTCGGCGCGGGCTATGCCGCCGAAGTGACGGGCCTTTCGATGCACGGAAACAAACTGCAGGCTCTCCGCCCGGTCTACGCCGCCAAGGCCTTCGCCACCGTGGACTTCAGCAGCGAAGTGCAGATTGCGAGCACCCGTCCCAACGTCTTTGCGGTCACGGAGTGCTCCAAGGCCGGCACCGCGGAGGCCCTTCCCGCGCCCACCGCGGACTTCAAGGCGATTGTGAAGGAGATCCTGGCCAAGAGCGGCGGCAAGCAGGACCTCACCGAAGCCGAGGTGATCGTCTCCGGTGGCCGCGGCATGAAAGAAGGCGCCAACTTCCAGTTGCTGGAGGATCTGGCCGAGGCCATTGGCGGCGTCGTGGGCGCCTCGCGCGCGGCCGTGGACGCGGGCTGGGGCATCCCCCACAACATGCAGGTAGGCCAGACCGGCAAGGTCGTGAGCCCCACCCTCTACATTGCTTGTGGCATCAGCGGTGCCATCCAGCACGTGGCCGGCATGAGTGGGTCCAAGGTCATCGTGGCCATCAACAAGGATCCCGAAGCCCCGATCTTCAAGCTGGCGAACTACGGGATCGTAGGCGATCTCTTCGAGGTGGTGCCTGAACTCACGAAAGCCGCGAAGGCCCTTGGGATCACCAAGTAGTTCTTTCCAATCACATAACGGGTCCCGGCTTTGCCGGGGCCCGTTATGTACAGGTAAAAGCTATGCCGGCTCGAAGCCTTCGGAATACAGGTAATCCCGCGCATCCTCGGGGTCGCCAAAACGGGCGATGACTTCCACCCCTTCCCGACCGTCGCCATCGGCCGCATCGAGGCTGGAGAGGCCCTCGCGAATGATGCAGGAGCCGCCGATCTCGTCGAGACCGAGTTGCACCAGTTCCCAGGTGACTCCGTGCTCGTCCCGCCAGACTTCGACGTGCATGCTCATGTCAGCTGGGCTTCTCGAAGAAGAGCACCACCATGCCGAACCCCACGCGATCGCCGGCTTTCAGCTCGCGCGCATCGCCGGGAGCCAGGCGATCACCCTTGATGTAGGTGCCGTTGGCAACGCCATGTTCCTCCACCAGGAAGTAGCGGCCGTGCTCGCAGAGCACCCGGGCATGGCGGCGGCTGACGCTCAACTGGGGATCCTCATCCGTGAGATCGATATCGGGATGGATGCCGGTGTTGGGGTCGAAGCGG
>CAIPUA010000148.1 GCA_903868115.1 uncultured Holophagaceae bacterium | reverse complement strand
TCCCGTGCCAGGGCCAGCTTGCTGCCGGGATCCAACACCCGGCCGACGATCATGGCCATCGCCAGGTCGCGTTCCCGGCAGCGACGGGCCAGGAGGAGAGGCTCCAGGCCCAGGCGCCGAGCCGTACCCAGAACGGCGTGGACATGGCCGTGGGGGATGGTTCCGATGACTTCTCCTCCGGAGGGGCCGTCATTCCTTGCGCAATCCAGGGCCGCAGCCATGGCGGCGATTTTCTCCGGCGGCCACTTCGTGAGATTGGCCAAGGTGCGGTTCTTGACGTGCCCATCCTCCCGGTAGGTCTCCCGGAGAAGGATCGTGGCGTTGGAGTTCCGGTTGGGCACGACAGAGATGAACATACCTACAATATAGGCATTAATAGCACTGATGTATGTGGTATTTTGCATCATTTAACATGGCTACACGTCACAGACACAATCACGCAGATGCAGCAGTGGTGCCGCTTTTGAGGCTATTCCACTAAGAACTCCCGGTGCTTGCCGAGCGACTGAAGGTTGCCAATCGGCACTCCGAGTTCCAGCGGATCCAATGCATCCTGATCCGCGCCACGCTGGGGAGTTCCGCATCGGAGATCGCCCGTTTGCTTGGATGGTCTGTGGCGACGGTTCACATGCTCCACTCCCGGTACTCGCGTGAGGGAGATGCCCTGTTCGATCTCAAGCCAAAGGGAGGGCGGCGCCATCAGAACCTCTCCTTCGAGGAGGAGGCCGCATTGCTGGCGCCCTACCTGGGCCGGGCCGCCACGGGCGGAATCCTGGTCGTCTCCGAGGTTCATGTCGCCTACGAAGCTCGGATCGGGAAGAAGGTCCCACCCAGCACGGTGTATCGGCTGCTGGCCCGCCACGACTGGCGAAAGATCGTTCCCCGCCCCCAGCATCCGAAGGCCGACCCGGCGGCGCAGGCCGCCTTTAAAAAAACTCCAAGCGGAGGTCGCTGAAGTCGTCGTTCGCGAATCGGCCAAGAGGCGGGAAGTCCGGCTGATGTTCCAGGATGAAGGCCGCTTCGGCCTGCTTGGCGATCCGCGTCGGTGCTGGGCTCCCAAGGGCATCCGGCCCGTTGTCCGGAAACGACAACTCCGTCAGTACACCTACGCCTTCGCTGCCGTGAGTCCCCATGACGGCGTGATGGACAGCCTCATTCTGCCCTGGGTGGATACGGAAACCATGTCCTTGTTCCTGCGAACCGTGGCGGATCGCCACCCCGAGGAATTCATCGTCATGGTCATGGATCAAGCGGGCTGGCACATCGCCGAAGCCCTCCAGGTCCCCGAGAACATGCAGATCGTGTTTCTGCCGCCCTACAGCCCAGAATTGAATCCCGCCGAGCACCTTTGGGACGACCTGCGGGAGAAGGACTTCGCCAACCGAGCCTTCAACTCCATGAACGCTGTCGAGGAAGCCCTCACTTCACGGGCACCCTCCAACCTTCCAACTATGACTTCTCGAGGTGTGGAGAAATCGGGGTCAGGCTAGTGCGTCGTTTCGGGGCATTGCGTCCAGGAAGGCCGCCAATCGCGGGATCTGGTAAAAGGCGCTGAATCGCTCCCGCTCATCCCGCATGGTCTGGTGGATTTTGCGCCAGTCCAATTTCTTGAAGATGTTCGCAAGGTTGTCCACTTCGCCCATATCCAGGGGAATGCAGCAGCCCTTCGGATAGACCTCGTCCATCACCTTGATCTGACGGCTGATGAATACGGGTAAACCCGCGGCACCATAGGCCATGGCGCTCGTGGGCACGCCGTTGGGCACAAAGAGGGTGATCAGTTCCCGGATGTTCCGGTCCTCGATCTGTCCGATGAGCCGCGCGAAGATCGTCGCCTCGTCGCCCACCAGCCATCCCCCGTCGAAGCGGCTCATGTCCTGGATCAGGGCGTACTGGTCCCAAATTGCTTTCTCGATGTGGAAGTAGGCGCGTTCGTCAGCGGGCAGCTCGTCCCGGAAGACAAAGACCTTGTGATTGTCCGAGTAATAGTGGAAG
>CAIPUA010000147.1 GCA_903868115.1 uncultured Holophagaceae bacterium | reverse complement strand
GGTTCGGCGGGCTTGATGAGGGGAGGTGTGACGAAGGCGATGCGCATGGCTGAATCGAGCCTAGCGGATCCAGGCCAAGGCCGGTGACCGCTCCAGGCGGTTCGCCTCGGCCGGGCAGTTCAGAAAATGAGTAGCTCTACTCATGCAAAAAGAGTGGGTCCCACCATTGTGCCCAGGGCCGGGTTCCTGGATCCTGAACCGGTGTCCATTCGTGGCTTTAACCTTAACGCAAATGAGGAAGTTCAAATGAACCCAAGACTAGTCACGCTCGGCCTCTGCACCTCGTTGTTGATGGCGGCACCTGGGTTGCCGAAGCTTGGCTCCAGTCGCGGGCTCGCTCAGGGCTGGACCCTGCAGGCCGATGACAAGGCCGGGGCCGCGGGGGCGGAGATCTCGCGCCCAGAATTCACCGCCAAGGGCTGGCTCCCCACGGAGGTGCCTTCCACCGTCATGGGTGCCCTCGTGCGGAATGGCATTCACAAAGACCCCTTCTTCGGCCAGAACCTGGCGGCCATCTCGCCGGAGCCCTTCAAGCAGGGCTGGTGGTATCGCACGGAATTCACCACCGAGAGCGCACAGGATGGATCTCACACGCGCCTGCGCTTCGATGGCCTCAACTTCCGGGCCGACATCTGGCTAAACGGGAACAAGATCGCAGGCCGCGAGGAGATCTACGGCGCCTTCCGGACCTTCGATCTGGATATCACCTCGGCCTTGAAGAAGGGTGTCAATGTCTTGGCCGTGGAGGTCTTCCCGCCCCAGCCCGGCGATTTCACCATGGGTTTCGTGGACTGGAATCCCCTGCCGCCCGATCGCAACATGGGAATCTTTCGCGAGGTGTCGCTGCACCGCACGGGGGCCGTGGCGCTGGAGGACGTCTTCGTCCGCAGCTCGGTGGATCTGAAGACGCTCAAGGAGGCTTCCCTCGAAATCGGCGTCGAACTGATCAATCGGGAGGATCACGCGCTGGCTGGCACGCTGAAGGGTGCCATCGGAGCCATCCATTTCCAGGTGCCTTATGCCCTGAAAGCCGGTGAGCGGAAGGCTCTGCGCCTGGGACCCGAGCAGGTAGCCGCCCTGCGCATCCGCAACCCCCGCCTCTGGTGGCCCCACAATCTCGGGAAGCCCGAACTCTACACGCTGGAACTGAGCGCCCTCGAAGGCCAACGCCTCAGCGACGCGCGTTCCGTCACCTTCGGCATCCGGCAGGTGAGCGACTATCTCAACGAGCAGGGTCACCGCGGCTACATGGTGAACGGCCAGAAGGTGCTGATTCGCGGCGCGGGCTGGGTGGACGATCTGTTCCTGCGTGAAGACGCGAAGAACCTGGAGGCCCAGTTCCAGTACATCCAGCACATGAACCTCAACACGGTGCGGCTGGAAGGTTTCTGGGGCAGCAGCCAGCGGCTCTACGATCTGGCCGACCGCGCCGGCATCCTGCTCATGGTGGGCTGGAGCTGTCAGTGGGAATGGCCCGAATATCTCGGCAAGCCCATCTTGGAGAACGATACCTTCGGCGGTCCCAAGGAGCCCAAGGAAGTCGAACTTGTGGCCACCTATCTGAAGGATCAGGTGCGCTGGCTACGCAACCATCCCAGCCTCCTGGTGTGGGTGTTTGGCAGCGACAAGCTGCCCTGGCCGGAAGTCGAAAAGCGTTACTTGGCAGACCTCGCAGCCCTGGATCCCTCACGCCCGAGCCTTGCCTCCTGCAAGGCCTGGACCAGCCCGGTGAGCGGCCCTTCCGCCGTGAAGATGGCCGGACCCTACGACTATGTGACACCCAACTACTGGTGGGTGGACACCAAGAACGGCGGCGCCTTCGGCTTCAATACGGAGACGGGGCCCGGGCCCCAGATTCCGCCGCTTTCCACCCTCAAGCGCATGCTGCCCGCCGACCAACTGTGGCCCATCAACGAGGCCTGGAACTTCCACTGCGGACGCTTCCAGTTCGGCAACCTGGACATCTACCTGAAGGCCTTCAACGCCCGCTACGGCGAAGCCAAATCCGTGGAGGACTTCACCTTCAGGACTCAGGCCGCCAACTATGAGGCCATGCGGGCCATGTACGAGGCCTTCGGTGCCAACCGTCCCAAGACGACGGGCCTGATCCAGTGGATGCTCAACGGAGCCTGGCCCAAGTTCTACTGGCAGCTCTACGACACCTTCCTCATGCCCAACGGGGCCTTCTACGGCGCCCGCAAGGGTTCCCAGCCCCTGAACTTGGTGTACGACTACGGCACGCGCTCCGTGCATCTGGTGAACGACACCCTGCAGGGTGTGAAGGATGTCACGGTGCGCGCCCGGATCTTCCGCGCCGATTCCACCCTGGCCTCGGAGCAGACGATCACGATACCGTGTGGGCCGAACCATTCCCGCAAGGTGCTCGACCTGAAGGACCCAGGGCCCGGCAGCCCAGTCCACTTCCTGGATCTGCGCCTGACGGGACCGGACGGGAAAGCGCTGGCGGACAATTTCTACTGGCTCTCCAGCAAGCCCGATGTGCTAGATGACGCCAAGACCACATGGTTCGTAACACCCAACGCATCCTTCGCCGACTTCCGCGCCCTGGGGAGCCTGCCCCCGGCCCACGTGAAGCTGGAGAAGCGGTTCGGATCCGGCAAGGAATGGACGGGCGAAGTGACGCTCACGAACACCTCGGATCGCATCGCCTTCTGCCTGGAACTGGGCCTGGTGCGGCCTTCGGGTGAGCCTTTCCTGCCGGTGCTCTGGGATGACAACTATCTCTCGCTGCTGCCGGGTGAGCGCCGGACGCTCGGCGTGCGCCTGCCGGGTGTGGAGCTGAAGGGCGAGACACCGCGCATCACGCTGAAGGGCTGGAACATTCCCACGCAACCTTGAAAGGCCCGCTTCAATGAAACGCAACAACTTCATAGTCCTGCTGATCATGCTGATCTTTGTCGCGATCTCCTTCGTGACGAACATCATCGACCCCATGGGCGCGGATGTTCAGGCCTCCTTCCGACTCACCAACGAGCAGCTCGGCTACATGGCCACGGCACTCTTCATCGCCTACGCGGTCATGTCCATTCCCGCAGGCATGCTGGTGGAGCGATTCAAGGCCAAGCCGGTGCTCATCGTCGCGTTCATCCTCGCTGGCGCGGGCGCCTTCGCCTACGCCTTCAGGCCTTCCTACGCCGTGGCCCTGCCCTCGCTGTTCGTCATCGGTGTCGGCTTCGCCATGCTGCAGGTGATCATCAATCCGCTGTTGCGCGTGGCGGGTGGCGAGGAGCACTACGCCTTCTGGGGCAATGCCTCCCAGATGATCTTCGCCCTGGGTTCCACCGTGAGTCCCTATCTCTATGGGTACCTGGTGGGTCATCTGAAGGATCCCAGCCTGCCCCGAAATTTTGTCATCAATGTGCTTGAGAAGATCGTGAAGCCTGGCCTGCCCTGGATCTCCCTCTATTGGGTCTTCGCCTTCGTGCTGCTGGCCATGGTCGTCGTCGTCTCCTGCGTCAAGCTCCCCACCATGCACCTGAACGAGGATGAAAAGGTCGGTTCCTTCGCAACGATCCTGCTGCTGCTTAAGTCCAAGACCGTGTGGCTCTACTTCATCGGCATCGTGTGTTACGTGGGCACCGAGCAGGGCATCGCGGTATGGATCAAGAAGTTCCTGCTGGACTGCCACCAGGTGGATCCCAGCGTCGTAGACAAAAT
>CAIPUA010000146.1 GCA_903868115.1 uncultured Holophagaceae bacterium | reverse complement strand
GTGTCGCTGCTTACAGGCATCCTGTTCGGGATCATGCCAGCCCTGCGGGCTTCTTCCGAGAACCTGGCCAAGGATCTCTCCCCCAGCCGCAAGACCACAGGCAGCAAAGCCAGCGTTCGCCTGCGGAGCGCGCTGGTGGTGGGTCAGGTGGGGCTGTCCCTGGTGCTGCTGGTGGGCTCGGGCATGCTCATCCGCAGCTTCGCGCGCCAGAGTTCTTCGCATCCCGGCTTCGACCCACGGCACGTGCTCACCGGCATGATCGATCTGCCGGAGGACCGCTACCCGAACGCCGACCGCTGCAACCAGTTCCTGGAAGCCCTCAAGGCGGAGATAGAAGCCCTCCCCGGTGTGAGTTCCATGAGTTACATCAGCCATCTCCCCGTCCTCCATCCCTTCAGCGATCTGGCCGCCTGGGCCTCCGACGCGCCCCCCGCGCTGCTGGCGGAACGGGAAATGGCCTACCGGCGCGCCGTGCTGCCCGGCTACTTCCAGACCCTGCGGATCCCCATCCTGGCGGGCCGTGATTTCACCAGTGCGGATCTGTACAGCAAGACTCCCCTCATGATTGTCAGCCAGCACATGGCCAAGAGCCTGTTCCCGGGCCGGAACCCCCTCGGCCAGCACGTCATGCTTGATCAGGAGAACGGTGCGGTGGCCTGCGAAGTGGTGGGCGTGGTGGGGGATGTGGCCATCCGTACCTTTGGCGAGGCTCCCGCGCGGGCGATGTATATCCCCAACCGCGGCAACGGCGGAGGGGGGTTTGTCATCCGCACCACCGTCGATCCGGAATCCATCCTGCAGAGCGTGCGCAAACGGGTGGCCGCCCGGGACCGGGGCCTCGCCATCGAGAACCTGCGTAGTTTTGAGAAGCGCTTGGCCCGGTCCATGGCCCCCCAGAAGGTAAGCGCCATCACCCTCAGCCTGTTTTCCGCGGTGGCGCTCCTGCTGGCCTCCCTGGGCCTGTACGGCGTGCTCAGCTACCTCGTGAAACTGCGCACCCGGGAAATCGGCATCCGCACAGCCCTGGGGGCGCAAATGGGCCAAGTGGTCTGGGAAATCACCAAGCACGGCCTCGTCCTGACGGCCTTCGGCATGGGAATTGGAGTGCTTGGCTCCCTCGCCCTGGGGCGCATTCTGGCTAGCCAGCTCTACAAGGTTTCCCCAGCCGATCCCCTTTCCATGGCCCTGGGCAGTTTGACGCTGGGCTTCGTAGCCATGGTGGCGACCCTCGTTCCCGCCCTGCAAGCCGCGCGAGTAAACCCGGTGGTGGCGCTGCGGGACGAATAGATGACCATACGATATCGCTGTTCCGCTTGCGGGAAAGGCAGTCCTCTTCATGGCTAACAGTGCCGCTTGGAACTGGGGGATGCCACGCTTTTTGGAAACGCTTAAACTGAAAACCACTCGGAAGGATTTGGTGATCCGTCTTTTCGGCTGAAGCAAGGCAACCGGCGCGGCTTGGGCGATGAGGTGAACCTCGGCGCCGACCTCGAGAAAAATGATCATCGTCCCAAACGTTCCTTCACCCCAAAAGGAAGGGCGTTCGCCCCAAATCGGATCACGTTTTTCAACAGGTAGCGCATGCTGTGGTACCGCCCTTCCTGCCCATTCCTGCAAGGATCTTTATGCGTTTCTGGTTGGCCGCCCTCAGTTGCATGAGCTTGGCCCTGGTCGCCGCCGAACCCGCCACATCTCTACGCGCGGCGCGCACCGCCGTACCTATCACCATGGATGGGCGCTTGGATGAGGCCGCATGGTCCCAGGCACCGATGCTCCAGGATTTCACGCAGCTCACGCCCATGCTGGGCGCACCCTCCAAAAAACTCACGGAGGTGCGGGTGCTCTACGACGACCGCTACCTGTATGTCGGTGCCCGGATGCGCCATGAACCCGGATCCGCCGTGGTGAAGCAGGTGCATCGGCGGGATCAGACCAGCGCCAGCGACTGGTTCGCCATCTTCATCGATAGCGCCCACGACCACCGCTCGGCCTTCAGCTTCATGGTCAATGCCTCGGGCGTGCAGCGGGACGGCGTCCACTTCGAGGACGGAACTGAGGACTGGAGCTGGGATGGCGTGTGGGAATCCGCCGTGAGCGTGGACTCCAGAGGTTGGACCGCGGAACTCAAGATCCCCATCTCCCTCCTGCGCTTCCACAGCGGGAACGGGCCTCTCATCTGGGGCGTCAACTTCGCGCGGCGGGATGAAGGGAAGGAGCGGGAGGCCAGCTACTGGTTTGCTCCGCCCCGGGGCGAGAATGTCTGGGTGAGTCGCTTCCATCATCTCGAAGGGCTCGAAAACCTGAAGCCCCAACTCCGTCGGGAGTGGATTCCCTATGTGAGCACCCAGCGAAAATTCGAAACCACCCAGCCCTTCGAAGACCGGACCTGGACGCTGCGCGGTGGGCTGGATGCCCATCTGGGCCTCGATTCTCATTCACAATTGGATCTCACGGTGCGTCCCGATTTCGGGCAGGTGGAAGTGGATCAGGCGGTGCTGAATCTCACCACCGTGGAGACCTTCCTTCCCGAGAAGCGCCCCTTCTTCCTCGAAGGCATGGACATCTTCCAGGTGCCCGGCGCGCGCCTCTTTTACAGCCGACGCATCGGCAAGGGCCTGGACGGTCCCTATCCCGGGGCAAACATCCTGGATTGGCCCAAGGCCGCCGAGATCGCCGCCGCGGGCAAGTACACCGCGAAGTTTTCTGGGGGCCTCGCCATCGGCGTTCTGGGCGCAGGCCTGGAAGTTGCGCGCGCCACGCTCCGGGATGAAGGGGGAAGGGCATTCAAAGAGGAACTGTCCCCCTACACCAGCACCGCGGTAGTGCGCGCCACCCAGACTCTGGACGACCGGGGCAGCTATTTGGGGGCCTTCGGATCCTTCCTCCGTCAGGCCAGCACCACGGGCCGCAACGCAGGTGTGGGCGCCTTGGATGGTGTGTGGAAATCCCAGGACCGCAGCACCAGCATCGACGGCGTGTTCGCCCACAGCGATGCCGGCGTGAGGGGCAGCACGGACCCAGGCAATTTCCTCCGCGCACATGTGCTGAGCGCCTGGGGCAAGGGCTGGAACTTGGATGGCAACGCCTTCACCGTCTCCAAGGACTACAACCCCAACGACCTTGGGTACCTGGATCGGCCCGACCGCAAGGGCTACACCTTCGATCTCGATAAACGCTGGGATATTCAAAAGGGAGTATTCCGCAACCCCTTCTGGCGCTTCACCTATTGTGATTTCCAGGATCAAGCAGGCAAGCCCTATACCCGCTACATCGAAAGTTGGGGGAAGACCGAATTCACCAACGATTGGGGCATTTTTGCAGGTGGAGGAGAGATGGCGGCCGTCTATGACGACCGCGAACTTCGCACCTTCCGGGATCCGATCAAAAAATACCTGCGCATTCCCAAGGCTCAATGGGCTTTCCTGGGCCTCGACTCCCCCCCCAACCTGCCTTGGGTTTTGAACCTGCAGTGGAATCATATCTGGCGCGAGGGTGGACCCAAGAATGAGTTCCAGCTCGTCCAGACCTACAAGCCGATGCCTAGCCTGGAGGTTCGCCTGGAGACGGCCTACACCCATGCCCAGGGAGAATTGAGCTGGCTGGAGACTCAGGGCACGACGCCCATCGTCGGCACCCGCAAGCTGAGCCAACTGAACCAGGTCGTGCGGGTGGCCTACGCCTTCAGCCCCACGCTGACGGTTCAGGTCTTCAGTCAATGGCTGGCAGCCAACTGGGCCTTTCGGGAGCTGCGCAGTTATGTGGACGACCGAACCCTGGCTCCTGGCGCTTCGGCCATCGAAGCCCCTCTCGCCAATAGCGATCGCCTGTGGAATGTGAACCTGATCACCCGCTGGGAATTCCGCCCGGGCTCCTCACTCTTCATCGTCTACACCCACGGCGCCTACACCGGCGACCTCATCAACGACCGAGCAACCCTCAGCCCCCGCCGGGATCTGGCCCTCATGCGCCACCTGCCCAGCGATGATGTGGTGCAGGTGAAATTCAGCTGGATGTTCCGATGAACTCGGCCACAAAAGCACCGCGTTTCCATCGGTGTGCATCAGTGTTAATCGGTGGCGAATCGCTTTTTCATTGGCTTGTGGATAGGCCCCTGGTTATCTGCCCAAGCCTGAAATTGAGCCACCATGTACCAGGAAAATAAAAATCTTGTTTGCCACCGATGCACACCGATGGACACCGATAAGAATCTTTTCCCTGGCCTCCTCGTTGTGTTTTTCGCTGAACTTTGCCAAGCCTTCCCCATAACAAAAACTGCATTCGCCACTGTCCCAATGCCCCAAGGTGCCCCATGAAATTCATCCACGCCCTCCTGTTTTCGGTGGCATTTCTGCCGACACTCCTGCTGGCTCAGGCACCTCCATCCAAGGTCACGGCTGCCGCTCAGGAGTTGGTGCCCCTGCAGCAGCGCTTGCAGGATCGCGTCAACCAGCTTCAGGCTGCGGGGACCTTCCCTGGCATCAATGTGGGCGTGACCCTGGCCAATGGAAAGACGCTCACCGTGTCCGCCGGTGTGGCGGACCGGGATTCCAAGCGGCTCTTGACTCCTGCTGGACGCATGCCGGCGGGCAGCGTCGGCAAGACCTATGTGGCCGCCATGGCGATGCAGCTGGTCCAGGAAGGGCGCCTGGATCTGGACGCCAAGGTCGAGCGGTACCTGGGCCAGGAAGCCTGGTTCAAGCAGCTTCCCAACGCCTCGGACCTGACCGTGCGCATGTTGATGAATCACACGGCGGGCCTGGAGCGCCACGAGTTCAAGGAGGCCTTCCAGAAGGCGTTGACACAACAGCCCGACAAGAACTGGAACCCCGAAGAACTGTTGGCCTATCTCTTCGGCGACAAGCCGCTCTTTCCCGCAGGCAGGGGTTGGGGCTATTCGGATAGCAACTACATCGCGCTGGGCATCGTGATGGAGCGCATCACGGGCCGGCCGTACTACGAACTCCTGCGTCAGCGAATTCTCAATCCGCTGGGCCTGAAGGACACGACGGCCCCGGAATCCCGCACCATTCCCGGCCTCGTTCAGGGCTATGCGGGCCCCGACAATCCCTTTGGCGGCACGGATGCCATGGTCCAGGGCGGTCGCATCGCCTTCAATCCCAAGAGTGAATGGACCGGGGGCGGCGTCGTGACCACGGCCGCCGATTTATCGAGGTGGGGCAAGCTGCTGTATGAAGGCAAAGCCTTCGACCCCTCCCTGCTGCCCGCCATGCTGCAGGGAGTCCCGGCCCGGGAACTGGGGCCAAGCATCGATTACGGACTGGGCGTCATCCTGCGCGCCTCCGAGTTGGGGCCAACCTACGGCCACAGCGGGTTCTTCCCCGGCTATCGCACCCAGATGCTGTACTTCCCGGAACACCGCCTGGCCGTGGCCGTGCAGGTGAACACCAGCGGGGTCGCCCCCCAGGGGAAATCCCTCTTTCATCTCGCGACGGAGGTGGCGAAGGCCGTGCTGCCGTTCACCGCACCCAAGGCACAACCCTTTCTGGATTGGAAAGGACTGAGGCCCGGCCCTCATGCCGTCGGCTTCCAGGCCCTCGCCACCACCGACGCCACTCGCAGCTTCCAGACCCCCACGGACTACCACGGGCGCCCTCGTCCGAGCTTCGGGAACCGGCCAATCCAGATCTCGGTTTGGTACCCCGCCGAAGTCAAGCCGGACGCCATTCCAATGACCTACGGCGACTACGTGGCCCTGCTCGCCTGGGAAATGGGGCCTGAAAAGACCCGCGTTGAGGATCGGCGGGCCGCAGAAACTGTGTTCAGGCAGATGTCGGGATTGCCCGTGACGCCCGAAGGAAAAGCCGCCTTCGAGATCCTGTACCAGGCGCCGGTCCTGGCCACGCGAGACGCGAAACCCTCGGTTGGCAGGTATCCCGTCCTGATCTGCGCCCCGGGCCAGGGCTACCCCGCTTTCGACAATTCGGTGCTGGCCGAGTACTTGGCCAGCCATGGGTTCATTGTGCTGGCCTCGCCTTCCATGGGACCGGAGGGCAGGGACATGCCGGACAACCTCGCGGCGATGGACACTGGATCCAGGGACCTGGAATACCTGCTGGGCTATGCGCAATCGCTCCCCCAGGCGGACCCTGATCGCATTGCGGCCATGGGCTTCAGCCTCGGTGGCTCTTCCGCCGCACTCTTCACCCTGCGCAATGCCCGCGTCAAGGCCCTGATCAGTCTCGACGGCGTGTTGCGGGATGATCGCTACCTGACGCAGTTGCAGGCCTTTCCCCAGTTCCTGCCCGAAGGCCTTCGGGCCGCCCTCCTCTGGATCGCCTGCGGACCCGCCAGCTCCTTGCCGGGTTTTGGAGAAGGCTCCTTCCAGGAACAGGCCAAGTATGCGGAGCGCGTGAAGGCCGTTTTTCCAGGCCTTCTCCATCACGATTTTTCCTCCATGTCGAGCCTGCAGCGGCGCCGCGCCCAGAGCCCCGCCAAGGATTGGTCCTCGGCCACCGCCAGCTACGAAGCCGCCTGCCGTCTCATCCTGGGCTTCCTGGACAGCCATTTGAAAGGCGTCGCCCAGAAGCTGGATCAGGAGCCGGCGGCGCTGTGCAAAGTCACGTTCCGCCCGGCCAAGAAGGCCCCACCCACCGTGATGGATTTCCATGAAACGGCGCTGAGGGAAGGTCTCCCCAAGGCTTCAGAGCTCGTCCAGATCCTCAAGAAGGAGCATCCGAATCTGCTCCCATCATTCGAGGACCCCATGGTCTTGATGGGCTACGAAGCTCTCGGCACTGGAAGCGTGCAGTTTGCCCTCCAGCTCTTTGCCCTGACGGTTGAGATCTTTCCGGATTCGATCGATGGTTCCTACGGTCTTGGCAAGGCCCACATGGCCGAGGGTGCCTTCAACCAGGCAGAGCCCCACTTTGGCGCGGCCCGCTCCAAGGTGGAGAGGGATCCCAAGATTGCGGTGGACCAGAAGGCGGGCATCCTCGCTCGCATCGACAAGATCCTTGATGACATCAGAGCGAAGAAGGCGGTGAAGCGATGATCGGAACAGGCCTGTTCTCCATTTTGCTGGTCACAGGAAGCATGATGCACGCCGAGGGACCCACCCGATCGGACGCACCCATGGCCGTGCTTGTCGCAAAGGATTCAGCCAAGGCGTCCTTTGCCGAGGTGAAGGGGCAGAGGCTGTACTACCAGATGGCGGGAGAAGGCCCGAACCTGTTGCTCCTCCACGGTGGGCTCAGTTCCAGCGAAGACTTCCAGAAACTCATTCCGACACTTGCGAAGCACTTCCGGGTCATCACGGTGGACCGGGTCGGTCATGGTCGTTCCTCCGATTCGGGAGAGCCTTTCGTCTATGCCTCCATGGCGGAGGACATGAAGGCCTTCCTGGATGTCCTGGGGATCCAAGCCACCTTCGTGCTGGGGTGGAGCGACGGCGGGATCGTGGGCTACCACTTGGCGAGCAAGTATCCCCGGCTGGTCACCAAGCTCATAGCGCTGGGGGCCAATACCCGCGTGGAGGGCCTGTCCCCGGGGACCCTCCAGTGGCTGCAGGCGAGGCCGACCCCCGAGAGCCTGCTCGCGGATCTCCCGGAAGTGGCCGCCGACTACCGACGGGTTTCCCCGCAACCGGAGCGCCTCGTCGACTTCATCAAGCGTTCCCGGGATCTGTGGCTGCGAGATCCTTACCTCGCGCCCGAGGCGTTGAAGAAAATCGAAGCCCCGGTGCTGCTCATCGCCGGAGACCGCAACGATATCCGCATCGAGCACCTGCTGGAGTTGCGCACCGCCATGCCACGCGCGCGACTCTGCATCCTGCCCAACGCCTCCCATTTCGTCCTGAAGGAAAAACCCAACCTGCTGCTTCCCATCGTCCTGGACTTCCTGTTTTGAGCTCGACGCGAAGCGGAACCTTGACTCTTCGAAATCACGCATGAATTCAAAAATGGTTTGGGTTTGACACTGTTACGACCCGTATCCCTTCGGATTCGTTTGACACCAGTTCCAGGCATCCTGGCACATGGCTTTGAGCCCCAAGTCGGCGCTCCATCCCATCCGCTGTTCGGCTAGGCCCGGTGCCGCGTAGCAAGCGGCAATGTCCCCAGGCCTCCGCGACACGAATTGATGTGGAATCGAAGCAC
>CAIPUA010000145.1 GCA_903868115.1 uncultured Holophagaceae bacterium | reverse complement strand
TGAGGAACTGGTGGCGCGCCTCACGGCCCTGGTCCCCCCGCCGCGCATGCACCTGGTTCACTACTATGGAGTTCTTGCCCCCAACGCCAAACTGCGGCCCCAGGTGGTTCCGGAAGCGCCCGAGGAAGAGGAAACCCTCAGCGGCGGCGCCTGTTGCTATGAGGAGGAACGAAAGGGCCAAAGCGTGCGTCGGCGTTGGGTTCCGTGGGCCACCCTGTTGCTCAAAGTCTTTGGGGTGGATGTCTTTGCCTGCCCAAAGTGCGAGGGCCGCATGCAGCGGATTGCCTTCATCACTCAGCCCCGGGTCATCAACGCGATTCTGGAATGTGTGGGGCGCACGGAAGAACCACCGTAAAGGGGAAACCCCCTAAATTTGGTTCTGGACCCCCTGCGGAGCCACGCTCCCAGGGCTTCGCCATATTTGGCGTTGACGAAGCGGGCTGCAAAAGGTAGAAATGGGGCTCCATTCCAGATCGCTGACCGCCAAACCCTGAACAATTCCCTTCCCGGGGACCTGTTGACCCTCGATGGCTACCCAAGATGGTTTCCCTTCTCGGCAAATGGAGCCTTTGAATTTCCGTGCGCCAGGCAAAGCCTGGGTGAGGAGGAAGGATGAAGTGATCAACCTGAAACCTCACATTTGTCCCCAATGGGTAGCCAACCCCATCTGGTAAAGCAGGCCAGCAGCCGGAACCGAGTGTTGCGTGGGGAAGGGTGACCGACTCTGCGAAGCGTACACAGGGAGCCAACAGGCCGTGTGATAGAGCTCCGAAATAAAGACATCGTGGGAGCCGACGCCCTGGAAATAGCGGAAGGCAGCACTGAAGCGCCGCAAGGGTCTGGCGTGGAAGTCCCACCGGGGTCAGAGAGCAGGGCATGAGGGCATGGGGGACACCAGGAACCTGGGAGATCCTGCCGTTTCCGCCATCAATGAAGTGGTTGGGGAAGCCACGATCCAAAGAACCCCGGCCCAGAGAAGGGGTGCCGACATCTCCGGGAGAGACGAACAACCGAGCACAGGGCGGTACTGCCAAGCGAAGGAAACGAAGTGCGGCAGGAGGGGCGGCAGGAAGTCGGAGCAACTCGTAGTAGCGATGAGGGCGGGGAACCTATCCGAGGGACCCGTTGGAGCCAAGGGGTTGCTGGAACACGGAACCGTTGGAGGGACAGATGCCAGGGAAATCAGGCCCTGCAAGCGTCTCTACGAAACAACAGCGGATAGCGGAGTTGGCGAGGCTCATGCCGGAGAAAGCCATGACTTCACTGTCCCACCACATGGATTTGGATTGGATGTTCGAGGCTTATCGGCTTACCCGTAAGGATGGGGCGGCGGGCATCGATGGCCAGACGGCGAAGGACTACGAGGTGAACCTGGAGGACAACCTCCGTTCGCTCCTGGATCGGGCAAAGTCTGGTGACCGCTATAAGGCGCCGCCAGTGCGGCGGGTGCATATCCCAAAAGGGGACGGTTCAACCCGGCCTCTGGGGATCCCGACCTTTGAGGACAAAGTTCTTCAGAGGGCGGTTGTCATGGTGTTGGAGCCACTATACGAGCAGGATTTTCTGGATTGTTCGTATGGGTTCCGTCCAGGGCGATCGGCACATCAGGCGTTGGCGGAAATCTTTTCGAGGTTCACAAGGATGGGTGGTGGATGGGTGCTGGACGTGGATATCAGGAAGTTTTTCGACAGCCTGGATCACGTGCATCTCCGGGAGATCCTGGCTGACAGGATGCGTGACGGTGTGATCACGCGATTGATCGGGAAGTGGCTGAAGGCAGGCGTGTGGGAGAAGGGTGCGATCTCGCATCCGGACTCCGGCTCGCCGCAAGGCGGTGTGGTCAGCCCCGTACTTTCGAACATATACCTGCACGAAGTGCTGGACGTATGGTTTGAACGGGAGGTAAAGCCAAGGCTCAAGGGCCAGGCTTTTCTTGTGCGGTACGCAGACGACTTTGTAATGGGCTTTGCCCGCGAGGAGGACGCGTACCGTGTAATGGCTGTGCTTCCGAAGCGATTTGAAAGATATGGACTGACGCTCCATCCAGAGAAAACACGGATGCTGGATTTCCAGAACCCAGGGAACCGCAAGGATTCCAAAGGTGATGATGGTCCTGGCAATTTCGACTTTCTGGGCTTCACCCACCATTGGGGGAAGTCGAGAAAGGGGTGCTGGGTGGTGAGACAGAAAACATCCAAGAGCCGCTTCAAAAGGGCACTTCAGCGGATCAAAGAGTGGTGTAGGACGAATCGGCATCTGCCGGTCGGGGAGCAGCAGAAAGCGCTCAGCCGGAAGTTGAAGGGTCATTACGGATACTACGGGGTCACAGGAAATTCGATGTGCCTCGGTCGATTCCGCAACGAGGTTGCCAAGCTGTGGAAGAACTGGCTCAGTCGCCGCTCCCAGCGAGCCTACCTGGACTGGCCGTCCTTCACCCGCCTGCTAATGCGCTACCCCCTGCCGATCCCGCGTGTTGTACACTCAGTCTGTCGTCATGCAGCAAACCCGTGATCTGAAGAGCCGGATGCGTCAATCGCGCATGTCCGGATCTGTGGGGGGCCTGGGTGAGCGATCACCCAGGCCTACCCGACTATTCACCAATTATTTACGCCATGAATGCCCCTTTCCGATAACGCTGGTAGTCCAGGTTCTACCCCCCCCCAGGGGCCCAGGTCATCCCACCGTTCCCGGAGCGTGCCATGTGCAGCCAGTGCTCTGCCAGCGCGAGCTTCTTTCCCATTTTCCTGCGAGTGGGCCACCCTTTGCTGCCCGCATCCAGCGCTCTGAAGGCGGCCGACCTGCCTGTTCGAAACCTCCTGCGGCTCTTCTAGCGGAATTCCTATGACGAATCAGCGCGCCACCTCGAACCTTCGCATCGGCTTCCTTTATTGCAGCCTGGGGTTCTCCCTGGCCCTCGGTCTGGGCTGCACCGGGGGTCACAGTTCCGGCAGCCCCGGGCCGATCACCTGGACCCTGACCCTCTCGCCCAGCAACCCCACCCTTGCGGCGGGCCAGTCGCTGCAGTTCAGCGCCAGCACGCCTGTCGCCACCGAAACCCTCTGGTCCGTG
>CAIPUA010000144.1 GCA_903868115.1 uncultured Holophagaceae bacterium | reverse complement strand
GCTGTACTCGAACTTGTCCACGGCTTTCATCAGCCCGATGTTGCCCTCCTGGATGAGGTCCAGGAATTGCAGCCCGCGGTTGGTGTAGCGCTTGGCGATGGACACCACGAGGCGGAGGTTGGCTTCGATGAGTTCGGCCTTGGCGGAGCGACTGATGCTCTCCGCATCCTTGAGGGCACCGTAGTCGCCATGAAAGCGCTCCGTGTTGGTCTCGAACTTGGCGAAGAAGCGGGCAAGCTCGGCCTCGATCTGCCCGATCTCCTTTTCGTATTTTTCCCTGAGACTCGCAAAGGCGGGATTCTTCAGGCGATCCGTGAGTTCCCGAAGGCGCCGCTCACCCTCGCGGACCTGTTTGTGATTCTGGGTGATCTTGTCGATGAGGCGTGTTACGGCAAGGCTGTTGAGGCCCAAACGGCGGACTTGGCGGGCCACGCGGCCGCGGCCAAACAGGATTTCACGATCGATCTTCCGCTTCTTGGGCAAGGTCTTGCCACTGGCTTTGAGCTCGATCAGGTCCTGCAGCGCCTGCTCGTAGCTGAGCAGTTTGCCGAACTGATGATGCACATGCTGGGTGGCCGAAGTGCTCTCGGCATCTTCGTCCTCGTCCACCTCATCGGAGAGGCCCACCACCTCGCGGATCTTGCCAGGGTTCTCCCTGAGCATCTTGCCGATGTCGATGAGGAGGCTCACCGCCAGTCGGGAACGGGAGAGCGCTCGCATGACGCGGCGAACCCCCACTTCGATGCGCTTGGCGATCTCGACTTCATCCTCGCGCTTGAGGAGGGGCACCGTGCCCATCTCCTTCAGATACATCCGGACCGGATCGTTGAACTTGTCACTGTCCGGGGAATCGATATCGACCTCGGAGTCCTTGTCTACCTTGGTCGGCGTCTCGGAGAACACCGTCTCGGGCTCCAACTGGTCCCGATTGACAAGGGCCTCCACTTCCGTGGTACCCACACCGATGCCGAGCCTGCCGAACATGCCGATGATGATTTCAACATCCGCGGGAGAGGATGCGGAATCCGGAAGGAACGAGTTGAGTTCGTCCACCAGGACATAGCCACGAGTCCTGCCGAGCGAGATGAGCGCTTTCGTGAGCTGATAGTAACTTTCACGGGATGGGGTCGGAACCATCAAGACCTCAAAGAGCCACGGATCGCGAGATCCTAGGGAAGAAAACTGCAAAGGTGGGAATCGGGTAGCCCGGAGGGTAGAGCAATCCCATAATGCCGAGGACACCCGGAACCTTTCAGTATAGGAGGCTTCCTGAATCCCGCAAGGGCCAGAAATCAGAGGGACGTAAAGCGTGGACTTCGATGCTGCTTCTTGAGTTTTTTCAAGCGCGACAGCAGCTCGTTCAACCGCAACTCGAGTTGCCGTTTCAGAAATGGATCGGCAAGCGTGCCGGGATCTTGAATCTGGCGACCGAGGGCCTGGATTTCGCGATCCACAAAGGCCAACTCGAGGTCCAGCAGGGCCGTTTCGGCCGTTCCGGCATCCCATCGGCTGTACTTGGCCTCCAGCGCTCGCAGTTCCCCGAGCGCCTCCTCTGGAATGGCCTCGTCGGCCCCTTGGGCCTCCAGAACCGCATGAAGGAGAGGCGCGCCTGACAGTCCCTCCCACCACGCGGTCGGAGCCTCCTGGAGATGAGGCAGCCAGGCAGGATCCCGGGCCATCGCGAACAACGGCCTCAGGAGGGGATCCGGCTCCTCGAAGGACCTGCTTTGGAGAACCTCGACGGATCCCGGGGCGAGCGCGTGGGCCCGGCTCTTCACCGCGTGGTCGAATTCCGAAAGAGGAATCTGGAGCTGGTGGGCCAGGCTCGCAAAGAGTTCTCGCCGCTCCGGCGTATTGGGAAGAAAGCCCAGAAATTCAGCCAATTCCCGCAAGGCAGCCATGCGGTCGGGAATCCGGCGCACGTCCTTGCCCTCCAGGGCCCGGTTGATGACGAAATTCGTCCAGTCCGGCGCGTTCCGCACCAGTTCCCGAAAGGCCTCCGAGCCCAGCTTCAGGCACCAGGTGTCGGGATCCTCACCCTGTGGCAGGAGCAGCAGCCTCACATCGAAGCCTGCGGGCAGCGCCAGACGCAGCCCCTTTTCCATGGCCCGGATGCCCGCCGCGTCTCCATCGAAACAGAGCACCAGCCGCTTGGTGAAGCGGCCCAGCAGCTGAAGGTGGTTCTCCGTGAGTGCCGTGCCCAGCGGGGCCACAGCCTGGTTCACGCCCTCCTGGTGCAGCTGAAGCACATCGAAGTAGCCTTCCACCACCAGCGCGCCGTCCTTGAAGCCGCCCTTGGCCCTGTTGAAGCCAAAGAGCACGGACCCTTTGCTGAAGAGCGGCGTCTCGCGGGTATTCAGGTACTTCGGCTTGTCCTCACCGAAGGCGCGCCCGCCAAAGGCGATGAGACGTCCCCGGCCGTCGTGGATGGGTATGGTGAGGCGGTTGCGGAGGAAATCGATCATCGTCCCCCGCTCACTGCGACCCGCCAGCCCCGTCTGCTCGATCAGCTCCGTCGAGAACCCCGCCTTGCGGAGATATCCCACCAGGTTTTCCCACCCCTCCGGCGCGAAACCGAGACCGGCCTCCTGGGCAAAGGCCTCCCGGATGCCACGGTTCTTCAGGTAAGCAAGCGCCTTAGGCGTGTCCCGAAGGCGGGCCTGGTAGTATGCCTGGGCCGAATTCAGCACGGCCCGCATCCGTTCCTCCAGATCCATTTCGGAGGCCGAGCGTTCCCGCACCTTGGGCAACTCGATACCCGCCTGCCCCGCCAGTTGTTCCAGGGCTTCGGGAAAGGTCAGCCCCTCCCGCTCCTGGAGCCAGGTGAAGGCATCCCCGTGTTTGGCACAGCCGAAGCAGTGGTAGAAACCGCGGTCGCCCACCACCTGGAAGCTGGGCGAGCGTTCGGAATGGAAGGGACAGAGGCCCACCCAGGCACTGCCCTGTTTGCGCAGCTTCACCGCCTGGCCCACCAGGGCCACCAGATCGGTCGCGTCTTTCACGCGCTGAACAAGCTCTCGGTCACGCATCGGAGTCATTCAGAGTAGCGGGAACCGCGAGATCGAGCCTCGCTCTCCCTGCTGTCGACAGAGGCAGGCCATCCGCGTTGATTTGTCGACCTGCATCGACTCCCAGCATCGGAATACCCGCAACCCGCGCTCCCGTGGCAAGCTGAACGATTGCATAGAACGGAAGGCGCCCATGAACACCCAAATCCTCGATACCGTTCTGCTCTTTTCCCTGCCGGCCTCGGGCAAATCCGAAACGCGCACCTACATGGCCAGCCTGACGCCCGAACAGTGCGTCCAGGAGATGGCCATGGGTCCCACGGTCCAGCTCGACGACTATCCCTATGTGCACCTGATGCACCGCCTCGACGAGGAAATGGTGGCGAACGGCTGGAAGCGCGCTTTCTACGAGGGTCCCACCCGCCCCTTCCAGGATGCCTGGACTTGGGCCGTGCTGATCGAACTGCTGAACGAGGATTACGACAATCTCGTGAATCGCCGCACCTTCCAGCCCGCCAGTGCCGGGCAGGCCATCATGGACCGCCTGGACGCCGCCCGGGCCAAGGTCGGCCTCTCGGAACCCATGGGCGAGATCCCCTACGGCCTCCGCAAGAGGGTGGCCGTGGCCATTGAAGGGGAAGCCCAGCATGAGCTGGATGTCCTGAACGCCACCTGCGCCCAGGACCGCACGGGCAAAACCATCGTGATCGAGTGCGCCAGGGGCGGCCCCAATGGCAGCGCCTTCCCCATCACTCCTCCCCACGGCTACTGGAGCGCCTTCCAGCAGCTCAGTCCCCAGATCCTGGAAAAGTCCTGCATCCTCTACGTGTGGGTGGACCCGGCCGAGAGCCGCCGCAAGAACATCGAGCGCGGCCTGCCGAACGCCCAGGGCAGCATCCTGAACCACAGCGTGCCCATGGAAGTGATGCTCGCCCACTACGGCACGGACGACATGGCCTGGCTCATCGAACAGAGCGACAAGCCCGACACCGTCAAGGTGGAGCGAATCATCGACGGGGGCGACCGTTTCGAGACCAAGGTCTACTACCTGCCCGCCGCCCGCTTCGACAACCGCCAAGACAAGACCAGCTTCGTCCGCAAGCCCCAGGCTCGATGGACCCCCGAGGAGATCAAGCCTCTCCACGAAGGATTGGCGGGAGCGCTGCAGACGGTGCTGAAGGTGAAGCGCGAACTATGATTTTCGGCGGTGTCGGGATGCCCGCCGTAAACGCAAGATGATGTCTCGAGGCACCCGCTGAGGTGTTGTAGCCCTTCTAGGGCTTGGGTTCTTCAGTCAGGAGGAACGTGATTGTCAGTCGGGCCTGTGTGCGTTCCACGCGTCCGAATTTGCCTTGGAAATCCTGGAAGGCGAAGGCATTCTCTTTTGCCCATCGTTTCTTCAGAAATGGGTCGAGCCCATCCTGCAATCGCAGATGGGCGACACGAGCCGTGGCTTCGTCGGAGTAGTCGATGACTAGCCGAGAGAAACTGGCGTTTCGGGCATCCCGGTACTCCGCACCCGAAGCGAAGAGTTTCCCTTCCATCCCGAGGATGTCACCTTCCCCGAAGGTGAAGACAGGCTGGAGCCCGAACTGCCCCCTGATCAGGTACTCCGAACCCGACACTCGGCCTTCCACCGGCAGCCGCGCGAAGAGGTCCGCAGGGCGGCCTTCAGGCAGATCAGCCAGTGCAGCATTCGTGCAAGCCACCATGTCCGGGAGGGCATCCTCACCACCCTTGGGGTTGATGAGCAACAGGAAGGTGCGCCCCTTGAGCGCCGTGATCTGGTAGGCGCTGCCTGTATGCCGCGCAGCGATGCCCTTCAGTGGCGTTTCCTTGCCTGCGCTTGACAAGTAGATGCCCAAGGCGGCCTCCGGACTCGCCATCTGGTACTGCTCAAGGGTGAACTCCCGGGTGCCCTTGCGGACATACTCCACCCGGAGCAACTCGAACCCGAATTCCAGGAAGAGTTCCGCGCCCCCGTCGATATGTCCGTAGAGATTTTCGGCCTTGAACAGGATGGGCTTTTCTTGTGTCCACCCCGGCGGAAGGTTGGCATGGGCTGGGACGGCCACGACCGCAAGGGTTACGGATAGCAGTCCAGCGGGCCTCATGATCAAGGCCTCAGAACCTGGATCTTGGCCGGGTCGGCCACACCCAGTCCGAGCCGTTCTGCATAGCGCAGGTACTCGGTGAAACGGGGATTCTCGTTGACCTTGACACCCATTTCCTTGCGTTTGGCCGTGATCAGGTTGTGGCCCGTCAGGTCCAGAGCGAAGGGGTCGGTGGCGAAGAACAGCGTGTTGAAAACCCACTGTTTGTTGGCATCCGGTCCGGGGCCACCCTCGAACTGGCCAACCAGGCCGTCCATCACGTTCAGGACCAGCTTGTCCCGAATGGCGGGAAAGGCGATTACTTCGGTGCACACATCGAAAAAGAGTGGCTGGTGGAGGCGGGCCGTGTTGCAGACTGATCCATAGCCAAGGTTTTTGGTGGCCATGCTCACACCGTTTCCAGTGTTCTTGAAGACCGGTACATTGATGATCTTCGTGAGTTTCTTCGTCACCAGCTTGCCAAAATAACTGTGTTTTCCGTTGAAGACATGCTGGTTGAGGTATCCCTTGTCCTTGGGGGCTTCTACATCGGCCCAGTAGAAGACATCCAGGTCGAAGTTGCCCTCACTGACGTGATGACCGTCCTTCATCCAGGCGGAATCGTCTCCCGCTCGCCCCGCCTGCACATCCTCCTGGGCCTTCTCGCTCATGGTCTGAAGACCTTCGATCTGAATGCCAGGATAGCGTTCAGTCGTGAAGCCAGCGTCCTTGAGCATGTAGTCGAAGCGGTCCCAGATGACGATGTTCTTGCGGGGCAGACCGCTGGATGTCAGCCAATCCACAAGGGCATCCACGACTTCCAGATGCGTGCTGATGATGCCCGCGCCCACGGGGTTCACCTTGATGCCCACGATGTCGTCCTTGGTGAAAAGAAGCTCGAAGCTCTTTTTCAAGTTCTTCCCTGTGAGCGTCTGAAGACCCTTCTCCACCATCGCCTTCACGACCTTGGGTTCGGGCTTCCGGTCCGCCATGGCCTTGGCATCGGTCACCTGAACCACCTTCCCCGGGAAGGGGCCAGGCAGGGAATGTTTGGTCCTTGGGACCTTGAGCGCCTCAGCGATATTGGTACTCGGTTTCTCAGGAAGTTTCGGTGCTGGCTTGGCCTCCTGGGCCAAGAGTCCGGATGCGGAAAGCAGGAGGCAGGCGAGAAGGGGAAGGCGAATCATGGCAAACCTCGTTTTTCGCAGCGGCACCGTCAGTGTAGATCCAGAGAAGTCCCAAGCACCTGATCAATTTTTCGTCCCCGGGCCGAGGGATGCGATTTCTGTATGTACGGTTTCTTAGTATTGCCCACCTTGCTGTGATGGCACTCGCGCTTTTGGGGTGAGCTGCAGTTCAGTGGGGCGAAACGGAATCATTGGCCGAATGCGGCGCTGGATTGGATTGTATGCCATGTAGGGTGGCGCACATGCCCACTTCCCGCGCTACCCTGGATGCAAATTCCGAAGCAGGGGGGACCATGAAAGCCATCAATGTCATGGATCGACGTGATTTCCTGGCACTGGGAGGTGCTGCTCTGGCAGCCACTCAGGTGTCTCAGACTCTTCAAGCCCAGGCTCCCACTTCGGTCCCTGCGCCAGCCGCCGCACCGGCCATTGTCCGACCCAATCCCATCGCCCTGCATACCAATATCGCCGTGGCCCAGCGTCAGTCCAAGACGCCCTGGTCCATGCCGGGTTGCTACCCCGGGATCGTGGCCGAAGCCCACTTGCCGGGTTCCCTCACGAATATGCAACCAGTCCAAGGTGCGGCGGAGCGAATGCTGGATGCGGCCCTGAAAGCTCTGACGGGTGACAAGGATGTTCGGGATGCTTGGCGTCGTTTTGTCAGCCCTGGCGAGCGAGTGGGCATCAAGTTCAACCCGGTTGGGCACCAGATCTGCGGTGTGACGCGAGAGCTGATCTCGGCCGCAGTGAACGGGATGGAGCGGGCCGGCATTCCCCGCAAAGATATGCTCGTGTGGCACCGCTTCGATGACGAGCACGCCCGGACCTACAAGCCCGAGGACGTGCATCCCGGGGTTGAGGCCTACTTGCTGAACTGGTTCATCGTGAAGGACGGTCAGAATACCCCGGGGGGCTTCGAGCGCTGGGATGAGAGTGTTTTCTACGAGGCCGATTTCTCGCTTCCCGACGCCCAGAACATCCTTGAAGAAATGTTTCACGGGGGGACGAAGAGCTATTTCCCTAAGATCTTGACCCAGAGCGGCAAGGCTGGCGGTGTGGACAAGGTCATCAACATTCCCGTGCTCAAGCACCATGGCATCTCCGTCATCACCGGCGCACTCAAGAACTTGGCCTACGGCGCCACCACGAACTGTCCGCGCGGCCACTACTTCATCCACCGCTATGTCCCCGAGGTCTGTGCCTTCGCCCCGCTCCGCGACAAGGTGGTGCTCAACATCATGGATGGCTTCCGCGTGCAGTACGACAAGGGGCCAGTTCCCGCAGCTCAGTTCATCGTTCCCCATGAGCGCATCTATGTCTCGACCGATCCTGTGGCGATCGACAGTGTGGGGTTCGATGTGATCGTGGCGCAGCAGCTCGCGGCCGGACGGCTGAAACCGGAGAATGTGGACGCGCTCCGCCAACGCCACTATGGGCTCGCTTTTGCTGAGAACCTGGGCCTGGGCATCCATCGAAGTCGGACCATCGATTGCAGAAAGGTTCGCCTAGCCTGATTCTCTGGGCATTGCCTGGCCGGTGAGGAGGGAGACTTCAAGGAGGGGAGGCGCATCCCCGGGGCGGGGAGGGTAGGCTGGAAGGGCTGGAGTCTATGCATGTCTTCCCACGTCCCGCTGGCAGAGCGAATGCGTCCCCAGAACCTCGATGAGGTGGTAGGCCAGCCACGCTTGCTGGGGAAAGTCGGCGTGTTGCACAAGCTGCTGGCGGGGGGGCGGCTTCCATCACTGGTCTTCTGGGGACCGCCGGGCACGGGCAAGACAACCCTGGCGCGCATCCTGGCCCAGGCCACGGAACATCCCTTTCTGGAGTTCTCCGGTGCCACAGGCAGCGCGGCGGAACTCAAGAAGTTTCTCTCCGAATCCAGGGAGATGCCCCTCTTCCGTGCCGCGGCGCCGGTGGTCTTCCTGGATGAGATCCATCGATACAACCGCGCCCAGCAGGACATTCTGTTGCCCTACCTGGAGCGCGGTGAGGCCATCCTCATCGGGGCGACCACGGAGAATCCAGCCTTCTACCTGAACCCTGCGCTGCGCAGCCGCTGCCAACTGCTGGCACTGGACCTCATCGCGCCGGAAGAGGTGCTCGTCATTCTAAGCCGGGCCTGGGGCCGCGAGCGGCCCGATCAGGCCGAGCCCTCCGAGGTGCTGGAATGGCTTAGCCGCTGGGCCGGAGGCGATCTGCGCTCGGCCCTCACCGGCCTTGAAACCTGGCTGAACCTTGATGCACAGGAACGCACGCTGGCGCTGCTGCAGGAGGCCTTGGGTGGGCGGATGATGTACGACCGGGCGGATGGCCACTACGATCTGGCCAGCGCCTTTCAGAAGAGCCTGCGGGGCTCGGATCCCGACGCCGCTCTCTACTACCTGAGCCGCCTGATTCGGGGCGGCGAGGATCCCCGCTTCATCGCCCGGCGCCTCATGGTATGCGCGGCCGAGGATGTGGGCAACGCCGATCCCCAGGCCTTCATCCTTGCCGAAACCGCCAGTCGGGCCGTCGAGCGCATCGGCTGGCCCGAGGCCCGCATCCCTTTGGCTCAGGCCGTCATCTATGTTGCCAATGCCCCCAAATCCAACGCCACTATTCAGGCCATCGATGCCGCCCTCGCCGCCGAAGACCATCCCGTTCCTGACGCCTTGCGGGACGCCCACACTGCCGTAAGCCGCGATGCAGGCCGAGGAAAGGGCTACTTCTATAGCCACCAGGACTACGAGCGGAAGCAGGATTTTCTCCCCGAAAAACTCCGCGGAACTCGTTTCCACCAACCCCTGCGCCCGCAGGAGCGGAACTGGCAGGACCGCGCCGAACCCGACCTGGCGCGCCTGGGCGAACTCTGGAACCAATGGATTGATGCGAACCCAACCGGTGGTGAAGTTCCCGTGGACAGCTGGTGTCAAACGCTGGCATGCAGCCGTGAGGCCCTCGCCCGCGCCCTTCCAAAGCTTGCCCAAAGGAAGTTCGGCCTTGAGCGGAAATTGGTAGCCGTGCCGCTGATCGGCCCGGCTTAATCCGGATCAAAGACCTCCGCGGCCACTTCAAACAGGCACTTGATGATGAATCTTGAGGGCCGGAGGTTGCCGATAACCAGGACCGGGATATTGCGATTGACCGGCGAAAAAAACAGAGGAACCATAGGTGGATGAAGAAAATGCTGGAGGACGCAAAGAACATATTGGCGGGACCACCACCGTCCACGGAGTCACCGAGTTGACATTCGCATCCGACCAAGACCCGAAGGCCTCTCCAGGATCGCTGGATATTTTTGTAATGATGGATCATTTGTCTGCGGCGCAGAATGAGGTTCTACAGCTTCAGACTCAGCTCCTGGAAGCGCGACAGCAGGATCTGATCACAGGGCTTCCCAATCGATTTCGCTTAGCGGACCGCACGGACCAGGCCATTCTGATGGCCCAGCGCCAAGAGCGGTTCGTGGCGATCATCATCATCGATCTGGATCGATTCAAGGGAATCAACCAGACTCTGGTCTTTTCGGAGCGGGACGAACTGGTCCATCAGGTCGCTCGGCGCTTGGTAGCCCCTCTGCGACTGGGGGACACGCTGGCTGTGGTGAACAGTGATCAGTTCGCGGTCCTGTTGCCCGATCTGCACAACCCCCTGGAACCCACACGCGTTGCCAAGAACCTCCTGGAGGCGCTGCGGATTCCTTTCCGTGTGGGCAAGCGGGAAATCAATCTCACGGCGAGCCTGGGCATCAGCCTCTATCCTGAGGACGGCACGGATGCTTCCACCCTGCAAAAACAGGCAGAAAGCGCAGCCAATCGCGCCAAACTGGAGGGCGGAAATTGCGTACAGTGCAACACGCCCACGCTGAGCGAGGCCTTCCTAGAGCGGCGCGAACTGGAGACCTACCTCGGCGAATCTATTGCCGCTGAAAACCTTGAAGTCTTTTACCAGCCCCAATTCGACTGGAGCGATAACCTCATTGGTGTGGAGGCGCTTCTGCGTTGGCATCACCCGATCCTGGGTGCGGTGCCGCCCTCGAAGATCATTCCGTTGGCCGAGGAAAACCATCTCATCCACACCTTGGGCGAATGGGTTCTGCGGACGGCCTGCCGTCAGGCGGCTTCCTGGCAGGCCCTGAGTCCGAGGCCGTTGCGCCTGGCGGTCAATGTTTCGGCGCATCAAGTGACCCATCCCAACTGGGTGGACAGCGTGGCCCGTATCCTGCGGGATACCAAGCTACCCCCAGGCCGCCTGGAATTGGAACTCACGGAGAGTTCTCTGCTGAAGAACGAGAAACTGGGCCTTTCGCCCCTTCACGAACTCAAGGGCATGGGAATTCGCATCGGCATTGATGATTTTGGCACCGGGTATTCGTCCCTCAGCTACCTGCACCGCCTGCCCATCGACACCCTGAAAATTGATCAGTCCTTCGTGCGGGGCCTTCATCCAGAACCAACTGAACACTCCGGACATCCTGAGCCCAGTTCCAATGCCATCATCCAGACCATCTTGCAACTCGGCGAAAACATGAATTTGGAAGTGATCGCGGAAGGCGTTGAAACCGAAGCCCAAAAATTGGCTTTGTATCGTCTGGGCTGCGAGGTGTTTCAGGGATTCCTGTTGGGGAGGCCCATGACCGCCGCAGACCTTGGATCCGTCCTCGATGCCCAGCAGGCTTCCGCGTTCGAGGCTTTCCTGTTGCCCAGGGCGGGAGGGTCCTAGGGGCCCTGAGGCGCTGTCCTTTCGATTTACTTGTTTTTCGCCCCGAATCTTCGATTATGGTAGCCACTGCCATCGAGGGGGAGGCCCATGAGCGGCAACCAGGAATACGATCCGGCAGAAACGGGCTGTCAACCGGATTTTCAGGAAAGTGCGACATCCCTTTTCAACAAACCCGCCGGCTCCTTGAACGATCCAGCTACCTTCCGTATCTCCCCGGATGGCGTTCCCCATCCCCCCTCGGATTTCCCAACGGGGAGCCGATTTCGCGACGCCCATTTCATTGGTGCGGGCGGCATGGGCTGGGTTTACAAGGTCTTCGATCCCCAGGGAGAACGCTGGGTGGCGGTGAAACTCCTGCACTCGCACGATCCTGAGTCCCGGGTCCGCTTTTCCTTGGAAGCCCGGGCATTGGCCCAGTTGGACCACCCCCACATCGTCAAGTTGCTGGAGGTGGGTGAAATCGCCGGTATTCCCTTTCTTTCCATGCCCGTGTTGGAAGGCCATTCCCTGCTCAGTTTTGTCGAGCGCATGAGCCTCGCGGAAAAGGTAAACATCCTGTGCAAGGTTTCGGAGGCGGTGCATTCGGCCCACCAGAGAGGCATCCTCCACAGGGATCTCAAGCCCGCCAACATCATGGTGGTGGAAAATTCGGATGGGACCTTCCATCCCTATGTCATGGACTTCGGCCTCGCCTTGGTGGTGGATAGTCCCGTCCTCACCAAGATCGGCCAGGTGATGGGAACGGTTCTGTACATGAGCCCAGAGCAGGCCAGGGGCGACCGCATGAGTCTGGATGTCCGATCCGATGTCTATTCCCTCGGCGTGACGGCCTACCATTTCCTGTGCGGCCACCCGCCTTTCAAGGGGGATTCTTCGTTGGCCGTACTTCAAAAAGTTCTGGAAGAAGACCCCAGGAGTATCCGCGAACTCACCCCCACCATTCCCGAGGATCTCGGAAGGGTGGTCCACAAGGCCATGGAGAAGCTGCCTTCCCGCCGCTACGAATCGGCTAGGGCTTTCGCGGATGACCTGCGCAGCTTCAGCGAGGGCCGTCCCGTGCACGCCCAGCCCCCCACCTTGACCTACCGGGCCTCCAAGTGGGTCTCCCGCCATAGGCTCGTGGCCAATACGCTCGCCGTTTCGCTTGTCTCCCTGGTTCTGGTGGGCGGGTGGGCCGCATGGACCATTCGGCGGGTCAGCTTACAGGCGGCCTATTCCTCCGAGGCGAAGAGCAAGGCGGACACCACCATCCACGAACTGCAGCTTGCCTGGACCGCGCCCGCGCACATGGTCATGCCCCACATGCAGAAGGCAACCGTGATGCTTCAGGGCCTCAGCCACCTGCTGCGCCTGCGGGGGGCGATGTTCCGCGCCCCTGCCGCGATAGCCCGAGGGCGGATCCTCCTTGAACTGGGCAGGCTGGAACCCGCGCGCACCGAACTGCGGACGGCCTGGGAAAGTGGGTCCCGCACTCCGGAAGTGGCGCTGGCGCTGGGTGAAACGCTGCATCTTCTCTACTACTCTGAACGCAGCTACCTGCAGGCGCAGGGCCCAACCCCAGCCGCTCTGGAGCGTTTGGAGCGCGAGTTCCTTCGGCCCGCCCAGGAGATGCTTGCCTTAGGGAAATCTCCCGCGGAGGAACGCTTCACGGAAGCCAAGCTGCTCGACCTTGCTGGACGGTCCGAGG